>QQNE01000021.1 GCA_003402735.1 Verrucomicrobiota bacterium | reverse complement strand
AGGCTCACCTTCAGGTCTGCCTGGCCTACGGCAAAAAAGCTGGGTGAATCCTCCCGGGTTGTGTCGGTCAGCGTCCTTGGGAAGCGGTAACCGGTGCCAAAAAAGGCCGGGACAGCGTCCGGGTTGTAGACGATGAATTGTTCGGTTCCGTTGACTGCACCGGGAATCGCTAGCGGCAGGCCTGGATTGGCCACGTAGTCGTAGAGAAAGGTGTAATCGGTCTGGGCCTCGAACACGTCCGCCACCCGGAGCTGTCCGGTGTCGCTTTCCGTTCTTAGGAAGGTCCAACCGGTGACGAGATCGACCCGGATGTCCGTGCCCTCCAGTTTCCCCAACCGATACCCTGCTTCGAGGCTTGGTGCGACCGTGGTGCCGGGCAGGACGGGGTTGGAGCCCATCTCTGTCGGGTAGCTGAACCCGGTGCTGGTGAAGGCGAGGGTTCGGGCGAGGTTGCCGTCAGGATCGGCTCCCGGGGCCAGCGGGAGGATTTGATCAGTCTGATCCACCTGTCCCTCGGCTCCAAAACCGGCGAAGTCCGGGTTCTGCCCCCCCACCGCTCCGTCCCGGTAGATGCGTGGCTTTCCGTTGCCGTCGAAGACTGTCAGGGCCCCGATGTTGGGGCGCCGCGCAAACAGAGATTCCCAGTGCAGCGCTTCGTGATCGCTTTCACCGAGTTTGAAGCTGGCATTTAGGGTGCGCACGCTGGCCCCGGAACTGAAAAACCAGCGTGGTTCCGTGGGATCCGCGAGGGCCGCGGACACGTGGAACGTGGCGGCGACGACGGTCACGGCGAAGGCGTGGCAGAAGGGGGAGGAGTGCATCGGGACGTTGATCCAATCATCCGCCTTGCGCGACGTCAATCCCTTCCTGAGTTTATCACTTGTTCTCGATGCGGTAGAGCGCGTGTTCGGTGCGGAGAAACAGGGATTTTCCGACCGGAACCGGTGAAGCCATGAGGGCGCCCTCCAGTTGGTTTTCTGCGAGGACCTCGAGGGTTTTGCCAGGTTTGATCACGTGGGTTTTCCCCTCCTGGGTGACAGCGTAAATCCGGCCATCCGCGAAGATCGGCGAGGCCGACACGTTGCCTCCGCCTCCGAGCCGTTCCTGCCAGTGCACTTTGCCGGTGCGGGCATCGGCACAGGTGGCCACGGCGCGGTCATCGACGACAAAGATTTCCTCATCGATCAGCAGAGGAGAGGGTTGGTTGGGCATGGATCGGGTGATTTCCCAAGCGAGTTTGGGGGGGTGCGTGCCGTCGTAAGTGTAGGCCTGCAATTTGCTTTTCATGAAGCAGGTGGGCACGAAGAGCATTCCATGACCGGTCACGGGCCTGGAGACATTGGAAAATCCGAGGTGTCCATAGTTCACTTTCCAGCGTTCCCGACCGGTCGCCGGGTCGTAGGCGTAGAGCCAATCAGCGGCGGGGGAGAGCAGCTCTGTGGATCCATCCGGCAAGGGAAAGAAGAGCGGCGTGGCGTAGCTCTTGCGAAGTTGCGGGTTATCAGACAGCTTTCCTGAACGGGCTGTTTTCCACGCGACTTTGCCGGTGGCGGTATCGAGGGCGGTTAGGAATTGGCGATCGCTGCCGTCGAGGTGAACGATGAGTTTGTCTTTCCAAACGACAGGAGAACTTCCCGGACCGTTTTCGTGCATGACTTCGAGGTCGGGATCGAGGTTGGTCCAGAGGATTTTGCCCGAGGCGGCATCGAGAGCCGCGGTCCCGTAAGCCCCGAAGTGGGCGAACAATTTGCCGTCGGCCAGGACCGGAGTGGGCGAGGCGTAACTGTTGAGCTTGTGAACCCACTGCGGATTCTCGCGTTTGATGAGCGGGACATCGTGGACGATGGCGCCCGAGTTCCGGTCGATGCAGAGGGCGTGGAGCCAGACTTTTTCCAAGAGGTTGAGGGGTTGCCCTCCGGTGTTTGCCGCGAGACGGGCCTTGGCGTCTTCGGGGGCCGCGGGGGTTTCCAGGGCGGTGGTGAGCCAGATGTGGTTTCCATCGATCACCGGAGTGGAGTGGCCCCGGCCGGGGAGCGGCGTTTTCCAGACGACGTTTTCTGATTCCGACCAAGACAACGGGAGACCGGAGGCGGCGGGGGCCTGACCCTGTTGGCCGGGGCCGCGCCATTCCGGCCATTCCGCGGCGAGGACCAGGGAGGCGGGAAGCATGGAAAGAAAGGGGATCAGGCGGCAGGGGATGGGAAATGCGTGCATGGGGGTGGAATGGAAACGGCCTCTGGCCAACTTGGATGCATTCTTCCGGGGAGGTCAACCCCGAGTGACCGCTGGCCCGAAGATCAGTTCGGGAGGGGTGTGGCCTTCCTGCCCCAATTTGCAGTCGGCCGGGAGTGCGCCTGCGAGGTGGCGTTCCTGGAGACTGGCGAGGTCCAGCTTCACGGGAGGCAGACCTCCGGGGCGATGCAGGGTCCAAGGCAGGGTGGCGAATTTGGCGGGAATGGACTGACAACCTGGGGCGTTGCGCCAGACCGGTGTCTCCGGGGGAATCTGTCCCCGAATCACCGCGTTCTTGAGATCCTCCACCGTGGCGAACTCGAAGAGACCGCAGGCCGGGTTGATCCAGGTCCACAGGGGGGGGGCAGCTGAATGCGATGGGGATGGGGTTGGAGTCATGATGTTGCGGCAGGGTCGTTCAGGCGCGGGATGGTGTCGACAGAACCGAGGGAATCGGCTAGACTCAAGGGGCAAAGCGGTAGGGCCAGAGCCGTTCCAGTGCCGCTTGATCGATCCAGCCGGCGCGGGTGCCGGGGATGTGGACGAAACGCCAGGGGCCCCGTTCGGCGACCACTTTGACTTCGGAACCGGGCGGCAGACCGATGACGGTCTTGGCGCCCGGGAAAGGACCGGTGGTGGCCACCGCATTGTTGGCAGTGACGATGAAGAGGTTTGCGGGGTCGAGGCTGCCGCGATGGATGGCACCCCCGGCCGAGGCGAGTCCCGCCAGGAGGACGCCGCAGATGGTGGCAGCGAGCAGGATTCCGCTCCAGGGATGTCTGGGGCGATAGAGGACGAGAGGGACCCCGCCGAGCAGGAGCAACCAGACGCCGGCGCATGTCAGGGAGATCCATTGACTGATGCTGAGGCGTCCCGCGGCCCGTTCCATGCCGCTGTCGGTGAATTCCAAAAACCCGAGCTTGCGTTGCAGCAATCGCAGATTTTGCGAGGCCTCGGCCATGCGCGGATCGAGCAGTTCAGCCCTCCGATAGGCGAGGCAGGCTTCCCCAAGTTTGCCGAGACGGAAGTTCGCGTTTCCCAAATTGAAGAGAACCTCCTTGGAAATTGCGCTCTGCAGAATTTCCAGATACGCTTCTCGCGCCTTCTCAAACTCTTCGGCTTCGTAGAGTGCGTTGCCCCTCGCAAAGGATTGTTCCAGGGGGGCGGCAGACAGCTCCCGCGGCAGCAGGAGGAGGGCGAAGGCGGCGAAGGCGGCGAGGGGGCGCATGTCAGGCGATCGGGGCGAGCGATTCCAATTCGGCCAGAGCGGAAAGGATTTCTTGTTTCTCCTGGTTGGAGGCCGGGCCGGTGGAGTCGGTGGCTCCAGCGTAGAGGAGGGAGTTTCCGGCCTGCAACATTTGATCGAGGGATTCCCTGGACCGGGCGGAGAGGTTGGCAGGCAGTTGGGGATGTTTGACACGCCAGCGTTCGAAGTAATCCAGGACGATCTCGTAAAATTGGGCGCGGCTGAGCGGTTGACTGGAGCGAGCCCTGACCTTTTCCAGAGTCATCTCGAAACGGCGTCGTTGTTCCGCCTGCCAAATTTGCCAGCCTCGCCAAGCCCAACCGCCTGCCAGTCCGGCCAGGGCGGAGAAGGGGATCAATTGCCAAGCCCAGAAAGAGGGTTGTGTGAGCAAGCTGCTGGCAAGGGGACGCCAGGAAGGCGTGCTGGTGTGGATGAAGAGGATGTCATTGAGTTCCTCACCCTGGAAACCGATTTGGTTGAGGACGGCACCGCCTGAAGAGGGATCTGCGGCAGGATCCGGGATGATGTTCAGGGGAATGGCCGGGGATCGCAGGGTCACATATTCCTCTTTGACCGGATCGAAAAAGGCGAGTTCGAGGGAGGGAACCGAAGGCTGTTTTCTGAGGGGAATGACGACCTGGCCATACGTGATGGTTTGGCTGTCCGTGCCATCGGGGTTTTCCACTTTGGTGACCGGATAGACGCGCCAGCCATCCGTCTCCGGAAGGTGCGGCGGGTTCAGGCTGTCGAAGTTTCCGTTTCCGCGGACGTGGATATCGATGGAGAGCGGATCTCCGGCGCGCAGTTGCAGTGGTTTGGCGGTGACCTCGAGTTCGAAGGAGCCGACGGCCCCTTGGAAGGAGGCAGGGCGTCCGTTTTCCGGGAGTGGTTTGATGGTGAACGAGAGTTCGTTGCTGGAAATCGTCCGGGTTTCCGAGAGCCGCATCATGGCCTTGGGAAAAAGGCCGTTGCCCGGTTTGGCGATGTCGGTCTCGACCGAGGCCGGGCCGAGGACGTGGGTGCCCGGGGAGAGCGCGGCGACCTGGGTGGGAAACCGGACATTGCTGAAGGGGATGCCGTCGATCTGTTCGGGGTTGAGGCGATAGGTGGTGGGAAACGGTTTGATGACAAATTTGCCTGATTTTTCAAACTTGGGTCGGCCGGGGCGTGCGATGCTGTTGTTGCCGCGGACATAGAGCCCGAGTTCGATGGGAATGAGTTCGTTGACGTAGGCCTCGGTTTTGCTGGCCTGGAAGGTGAGGAAGTAAGGCTGGCTGGAGTTGAATTGCGGTCGGCTGCCGGAGAGCTTGACGATTTCGATGCTCAAAGGCGCGGTCGAGACTTCCTTGCCGCGGATCCGAAGGTTGATGGCGGGGATGGAAAAGGTGCCGGCGGTGTTTCCGACAACTGGATAGAGATATTTGGATTGAACGGTGAGGACGCCGTTCAGGGTGGAATGAGCATAATTCGAGGCCGGGGGTCGGGACGGATCGCCGATGGTCAGGCCCGGGGCCTTGATCTCGTTGGGCACCTCCTCGGGCTGTCCTCCCTGAACCACCAATTGGAGGTAGGTGGTGATTCCGACAGCGACTTGCGTCTCCTCCAAAACGGCCTCGGCCGAGACCTCATTTTGGGCCCAGGAAGTTTCCCCGAGGAGGAGGAGGAATCCCGCGACCGACGCGGAAAAAAAACGAAGCAATGTGCCCATCATGGCTACCAGTTCTGAAACGGTTGTGAGGAATATGGCACCACTTGCGCCGGTTTTGCCTTGAGATCTTCCCCGGCGTTCTGCTCCAGGATCTGACGTGCCTGGGCTGGGTTCCAGGGACGCGGCTGTGGGGGCGGTTCCGCTGAATCCCCCGGACTGGGCGGTGGTTCCTCTTCCTTCTGTGGTTGAGCAGGTTTTTCCGGGTCGGGGGGCTTGTCCTCCGGTTTGGGGGGATTTGGCTCCTGTGGCGGTTGCGGTTTTTCGGGTTCCTTTGGTTCCGGGTTTTCCGGCTCCTTCTGCTTCTCCTGGTCCGGTTTTTTCTCCTCTGGCGGAGGTTCGTTGGCCATTTGTTTCAGCAGTTCCTCGACGAACTGGTGGTTTTGTCGGGCGGCCGCATTTCCGGCGTTGAGTGCGAGAGCCAGGTTGTAATGGGTGAGGGCCGCTTCCCATTGGGTTTTGGCAGAGTCCCGCTCGGTTGCGGCGATGAGTCTGCCGCTCTCAAAGAGGGCGTTGGCCAAGTTGTAATGGGATTTCTCACGGAGGGAGCGATCGCGTGTCAGCAGGGCCTGGCCGAAGGATTCCTTGGCCGTTTCGAAGTCGCCAGCGCGGTAGGCGGCGGCCCCGATCCCGAACTGACAATATTCCCTGGCTAAGGCGAGGGGTGTTTGGGAGGAAATGGCGGTGAACAGTTCCTGGGCCTCGCTGAATTTGCCGATGCGGTAGGCTTGCAAGGCGTCGCCTGGGGAAGCGGATTGCGCATTGGCCTGGTCCCCGGCGGCGGCGAGGACCGCCACTAGCGAGATGACCGCCGCGGAAACCTGCTTCGCGATCCGTTTCGGTTGGCGGACCAGGCCGGTCAGATTGGGCCAGAGGTGAGAGAGGAGCAGCAAAATCATGCCAGCGGTCAGGGGAATCGCGTAGCGCTCGTGAGGGACACGCACATCTTCGGCGCGGAGCCTGGCCGATTCAAGTTTGCGGAGGGCCTGTTGCACGACGGTGGTCACCGAGCTTTCGGAGCCCATGTCGACATAGACGCCTCCGGAGACCTCGCTCAGTTCGCGCAGGGCCGCCGGATTGAGTCGGGTGCGGACGATTTGGCCACTTTCGTCCTTGAGGAAACTTCCTGGATTTTCCGGGTCGGGAATGATGCCGCCAGCGGTCGTGCCGGCGCCGATGGAGATGATGAGCAGCTTGGAATCCGTGATCTGCCGGGTGAGTTGCGCACGGTCCTTCTCGCCCTCCAGATCTTCGCCATCGCTGAAAAGCAGAAGAGCGGCGAGGCTGTTTTCCGTGTCCCTCAGGCTCTCGATGGCGAGCAGGGCCGGTCCAGTCAGGTTGGTGCCGCCGCGGGGGATGACCTCGACGTCCAGTTGGGCGATGGTTTCGATGACGGCGTCGTGGTCGATCGTGAGTGGGGCCTGGATGAATGCTTTGCCGGCAAAGGCGATGACGCCGAGTCGGTCTGCCGGAAGATTGCGGACGAGGTCCTGAGCGAGGAGTTTGGCGCGCTCGAGGCGATTGGGTTGCAAGTCCTCGGCGAGCATGCTGCGGGAGGTGTCGATGGCCAGGAAAATATTGCGTTCCGAGGTGCTGGTCTCGATCTGGTGGAAGCCCCATTGGGGCCTGGCCAGAGCGGTGATGAACGCGAGAATGGCCAGCAGTTGCAGTCCGAAACCGGTCCAGTCCACCCACCAGGGAGGGCGTTTGACGAGCTGGGCTTGCAATCGTTTGGCCACGATTCCGTCCACCGCGGCGGCGGCGCGGGACCGGGACCACCACTTGAGCCCGGCCAGGAACGGCAGGATCAGGCTGAGGGCGAACCATTGGGGCGTGGCGAAATCGATCGTCATCGGAGGGGATCAAGGGGAACGGCGCAGCCAAGATTCCTGGCTGACGGACCGGAACAACGCCAGGGCGATCATGAGCACCACGAGTGGGGCGAACATGTCCGTGGGATCGATTCGGATCCTGGCGGTGCGTTCGGTGGTTTCGAGAGAATCGATGTAATCGAAGATTTTTTCCAGGTTTTCAATGTCCTGAGCCATGAAGGATTCACCTCCAGCCGCCTTGGCGATGCCGCGGAGGGTTTCGAGATCGAATTCCTGATTGAGGGAGAGAGGGCCGCTGCTGGTGGGGATGGTGTGACGTCCGGGGGTTCCGACGGCGATGGTGTGGATCTTGATGCCGAGTTGATTGGCCAGTTCGGCGGCGGTGACGGGGGCCAGGTTCCCGGAATTGTTGGCGCCGTCGGTGAGCAAGACGATGACCTTGCTCTTGGCCTCCCGTTTGTCGAGGCGTTTGGCGGAGGCGGCGATGACGGATCCGATAGCGGTGCCGTCCTCGACCAGGCCGATGGTGATGCGGCTGAGGCTGTCCTGAAGCCATTCGTGGTCGAGCGTGATGGGGCTGACGAGGTAGGGACGGCCCGCGAAAGCGACCAAGCCGATCCGGTCCATCGGGCGTCGGCGGAGGAAGTTGCGGATCACGGCGCGGGAGGCGGTGAGGCGATTTACCAGTTTGCCTTCGTAAGGGATGTCCTCCACGAGCATGGAGCGGGAGACATCGATGGCCACGATCAATTCGACGCCGCTCTCCTTGACCACCTTGTATTTGTCGAGGTGCTGGGGCCTGGCCAGGGCGACGATGCCGAGGGCCAGGAGCAAGCCGAGGGGCAGGGGATAGCTGAAACCTGCCCAGCGGGGCCTGGTTTGTTTTCCGAGTTTGCTGAGGATTTGCAGGGAGGAAAAAGTGACGGAAGCGCCGCTTCCGGTCCGGCCCCGCAGCAGTCCGAGCAGGGGAAGCAGCGCCAGGAGGAAAAGCACCCAGGGATGCTGAAATCCAAAACTTTGTTCAGGGGGATTCATCCTGGTGAACGGGCTTTGGCCACTTCTGGATCAGGCGGGTTGCCTGGTTCCAGAGCTGTTGTTTGAACTCTTCCTGGTTCGCCCCCGGTTTGAATTTGGCCTGATCGCACGCGTCCAGAAAGGCACGCAGATCTGCGGCGAATCGCTGGGGCAAGGCGTCGGGGCAGATGGAGAGCAGGGCCGAGAACTCTTCCTGCGTCTGCGTGGTCAGGGCGATTCCGTATTCCCTTTCCGCAAAGCGGCGGACGATGGAGCTGAGGAGGATGGCCAGCTCGCGGACTGGGGCACTGGCCCGGTTTCTGAGCGTGGCCAGCGCGGCGGTGGCCTCTTCATCCGGTGCGGGCAGCGAAGGAGCGGAGGGACGCGGCTTGGCCAGAGAGAGGACCCGCCAAATCAGTTGGAACAACAGAACCAGGAGGAAAATCTCGGCGAGGTAGATGCCGGTCACGGCCCAGGGAGGCAGCCCGAACAGGTCCGGGCGCAACGCGATCCAGACCCAGTGGGGCGGCGCTTCCGGTTCCGCCAAACCCGAAGGCAGATCCGGAATCGTGCCGGCCTGTTGCGTTGGTGTCTCGCCCATGCTGCCGTTTCTGCGTGGAGATCAGTTCCTCGTGGCCACCCGGCGGCGGAAAAACGAATGCAAAGCGGGAAGGTAATCGCCCTCTGTGCCGGCCTTGATCAGGTCCACCGAATGTCGCCGGAAGAAGACCTCGACCTCGTCCTGCCAGCGCCGCCGCTCCGTCGCATAAGCCTGGCGCAGCGCCCGGTCTGAGGTGTTGACTTCCCGGTGCAGTCCAGTTTCCGGATCGCGCAACCGGAGCCAGCCCACGGCCGGGAGTTCGCGTTCGGCCGGATCGCTGACCTGGACAGCCACCAGATCGTGCCGGGCCCCGGCGGACCGGAGGCTTTCGCTGCGGAGTTCAAAGAGGAAATCGCTGATCAGAATGGCCAGGGAGCGGCGGCGGGCCACGTTGGTGAGGCTGCGCAGGGCGTGACTGGCGTTGGTCAGAGGGCTTTGGGAGCGTTGGTGCAGGATCTCCCGGATGATGCGCAGGCCTTGGCCCGCACCGCGTCGCGGCGGCAAACAGAGATTGACGTCGCCACTGAAGAGGATGAGACCCACTTTGTCCCGATTTTGGATGGCGCTGAAGGCGAACACGGCAGCGATTTCGGCGGCCAGTTCCCGTTTGCTGAGCGCGACGCTGCCGAAGTCCATGGAATCACTGACATCGACCAGGAGAAACACGCTCATTTCGCGTTCCTCGGAGAAATTCTTGATGAACGGGGTGCCGATCCGGGCGGTGACGTTCCAATCGATGGCGCGGACTTCGTCCCCGTGTTGATATTCCCGGAGATCCTCGAAATCCAAGCCTTCGCCCTTGAAGGAGGAATGGTATCTGCCGGCGATTCCACCGGTCACCAAGCCCCTGGTCTTCAGCTCGATGCGGCGGACCTTCTTGATGATGGCTTGGATTTCGGCCTCTTCGTCCGGTCTCATCGGGAAGTCGACTGTGGGCCAGTTGGACGATCGCCGCAATCTGGAATTCGGATCCGGTATCCGGAGAATCCCTGATTCTGGGGTCTGTCTCATGAATTCGGTTGCACCGGGCCAAAGCCGTTCTTTAGAGTAACCCGCGTGTCCGCCGCGAAGACTCATCGGTCGCCCTCGTCACGGGCTGGCTCGAAACACCAGACCTCCGCGCCGCACAAACTGTTTCTTCCCACCTACAAGTGGATGCTGCTTGCCCGGGTCCTGGAGGACAAGTTGGCCAGTCTCTACAGGTCAGGAAAGATCGTTGGCGGCGTCTACTTGGGTCGGGGGCAAGAGGCATTCAGCGCGGCCTTGGCGGTTCATCTGGATCAGTCCGGGGGGGATGTCTATGCGCCGCTCATCCGTGACATGGCGGGGCGTTTGGCGTTCGGAGAGGCGTTGATCGATCCGATCCGGACGTATCTTGGTTCTCCCTTGGGACCGATGCGGGGGCGGGACGGAAACATCCACCGCGGTCGGCCCCGGGAAGGGATGTTGGCCATGATCAGTCATTTGGGTGCGATGGTCTCGGTGGTGAACGGGGTCTTGTTGTCGCGACGTTTGCGCGGGATTCCGGGGCAGGTTGGCGCGGCGTGCGTGGGGGATGGAGCGACTTCGACCGGGGCGTTTCACGAGGCCATGAACCAGGCGGCGGTGGAAAAGCTGCCGTTGGTGGTGGCGGTGGCCAACAATCAATTCGCCTATTCCACGCCGAATGATCGTCAGTATGCCTGCGCCGATCTGGTGGATCGAGCGGCGGGTTACGGCGTGATGGGTTACCGATGTGACGGCACCGACCTCGAGGAATGCCTGGACACGTTTGGGGAGGCGGTTCGCCGGGCCCGGCGTGGGGATGGCCCGCAACTGGTGGTGGGTTCCCTGCTGCGTCTCAGTGGTCACGGGGAACACGATGACGCCTCTTATGTCCCCGCATCCGTGCGCAAGAGTTCGTTGGGCGGGGATTGCATCGAACTGGCGGCAAAGCTCCTTCTGGAGCGCGGATGGGCCGATGACGCAGACCTGGCCACTTGGAGGTCGGAAGCGGTCGGTCAGGTGGAAGAAGTGCTGGAGCAGGTCGTTTCCGAGCCGTTGCCGGACCCGATGGGGGAGACGTGGTGCGCGCTTTCGGTAAGACATCTCTGCGAGGGGAATCTGGGCGCATGAATGTGACCTACTTGGACGCAATCCGTGAGGCCCAGGCCAAGGCTCTGGCCCAAGACGAGCGGGTCTTCCTCTACGGCCAGGACATCGCCGGATTCGGCGGGGCTTTCAAGGCCACCAAACGACTGGCCGAGGAGTTCCCGGGACGGGTGCTGGACAGTCCCATCAGTGAAGACGCGATGGTCGGCTTGGCCATCGGGGCCGCCATTGATGGCATGCGCCCGATCATCGAGATGCAGTTCGCGGATTTCTCCTCGCTCGCCTTCAATCAGATCGTCAATCAGGCGGGAACGCACTTTTACCGGACCGGGGTGCCCGTTCCTTTCGTGATTCGCTTGCCGAGCGGCGGGAACAAGGGGTCAGGACCGTTCCACAGCCAGAGCCTGGAGTCACTTTACGCGCATTTCCCAGGGCTGGTGGTGCTCATGCCCGCCACCGTGGAGGATGCTTACACCATGCTGCTCGACGCGGTGCAACTCGATGACCCGGTGATTTTCTGTGAGCACAAGCTCCTCTATTACCATCTCAAGGCCGAAAAACTTCCCACCGAGAGCCTGCCGATCGGCAAGGCGCGCATCGCTCGGGCCGGGACCCACGCCACGGTGGTGACCGCCAGCGCCATGATGCACGAGGCCCTCAAGGCCGCCAATCAACTCGCGGAAGAGTCCTGGGATATCGAGGTTGTCGATCTCCGTTCCGCCAAACCGATCGATACCGACACCATTCTGGCTTCGGTGGCCCGGACCGGACGGATTCTCTGCGTGGCGGAGTCGTTCCCCTGGGGCGGACTGAACGCGGAGGTGATCGCTCGGGTCGTCGGGGAAGGGTTTCACTTGTTGGATGCGCCTCCCCTCCGGCTGAATTCCCGGGACACGCCGATTCCATACCACCCGAATTTGTGGGCCGCGCACCGTCCCACCGCCGCTTCAATCACCACAGCTTTGAGAAAACTTCTTGGTTTCTGAACGCTTGGGGTGATTTTCTTGGGCTGATACCATGCCGCGCATCCCGATCCTCATGCCGCAGTTGGGCGAAGCCATCGCCGAGGCCGTCGTTCGGTCCATCCGGGTCAAGCCTCAGGAACGGGTGGAGGGTGACCAGGAAGTGATGGAGGTCGAGACCAACAAGACCAACATGGGCGTCACCGTGCCGTGCCGGGGAAAAGTGGTAGAGATCATCGCGGTGCTCGATGCCAGTTATCCGGTTGGTGCGACGCTCGGGTATCTGGAGGTGACCGCCGCCGATGCCGCCAGAGCGGGCTTCAAGGACCCCGGGCCAGCCCGGGGGAACCGGAAGGCCCCGGCCAATCGCCGCGCCGCCGAGCCGACCAATGCCAAGCCGGGGGAATCCACTGCGGGCGTTCATTTTCAGGTCCACGAGGAGGATACCTTCACGGTGGCCGAGCCGACGGGGGTGCGACCGACGGTGGGGTTGCCGGTGCCGGCCAATGCGACCGGGGCGACCTATTTGTCGCCTAGGATGAAGGCGCGGATGCAGGAACTTGGATTGAACGCTGCGGACCTCAGCGGCATCGCCGGGACCGGGGCTGGGGGGCGCGTGACCGTTGAGGACTTTGAGAAATTCGTGCGGCAGCTCGACAGTCATGCCC
The DNA here is from genome assembly GCA_003402735.1 of Verrucomicrobiota bacterium. GTDB lineage: Bacteria > Verrucomicrobiota > Verrucomicrobiia > Verrucomicrobiales > DEV007 > V1-115. The sequence goes on along the minus strand of QQNE01000021.1, from coordinate 36,366 downwards.
AATCCGACGCATCTCCGATGCGGATTGCGGTGGCGGACGCGATGCGTCGGAGCTGTTTGCGGCCGCTGGCCACGGTGGGTCGGCCGGTCCTGCTCGACCGGTTGCTTTTGCATCGGAAGCAGTCCCCGAACAAGCCGGGGCCGACTCTTTACGTGATTCGCGCGCTGGCCATGGCGATCGCAGAGAACACCGCCGTGGGCGGGCGGTTGGTGGGTGGAAAGATCATTCATCCGCGCTCGATCGATATCGGCTTTGCGGTGGAGGTCGATGACGGAGTGCTGGTCCCGATCATCCGGGAGGTGGACAACAAGCCCCTCAGAGAGATGGTGGAGCCTTACAATCAGTTGGTGAAGCAGGCGCAATCGAGGAAACTTTCGTTGGAGGCGACGGGAACCGGGATTGCGACGGTCACGAATTTTGGAACCTTTGGCTTGGTTTGGGCCACGCCGATTCCCTTGCCGGAACAGAACCTGGTGCTCGGTTTGGGGGCTGGGCGCAAGAAACCGGTTTGGAGCGATGAAGTGGAGGCCTTTGTCCCGGCAACGGAAGCCGAGTTGACGCTGAGCTTTGATCACCGGATTCTCGACGGCGGGGCTGCGGGGCGGCTCCTCAGCCGGGTGGCGGATTTGTTGCAGAGGCCGGAAACGTTGTGAGGGGAGACACGGAAATGAATTGGTCGCGACTTGGGGCCGCGTTTGGTTTTCTGGGGGTGTTGCTGGGGGCTTTCGGCGCCCATGGATTGCGCGGCCAACTGGAGGCCACCGGGCGGGTCGATACCTGGGAGAAAGCGGTGTTTTACCACTTGATTCACGCCGCGCTTTTGGTTGCGATTTCCTGCGGGCGAATGCCTCCGTCAAGGGTCGTCGGCTGGGGCATGACCACCGGGATTCTCCTCTTCAGCGGCTCTCTTTATCTGCTCTGCCTCACCGGGTTGAAGGTGCTCGGGGCGGTGACGCCGCTCGGGGGCTTGGCCTTCCTGGTGGCCTGGGCGGCCCTGTTTTTGAACCGTTCCTCCCTCAAGGAATGAAGCGCGGCCTCATCGCCTTGCTCGGCCTCGTCTCGGCGCATGCGGAGGTTCCCTGGCAACCCGTCGATCCCGTTCCGCAACGGTTTCCGGTGGAGCGGGACGGTCTCGGGTATCCCTGGCAGCTGACTTCTGCGGGCTCGTTTTATTCCTCCGGGGGAAATGTTTTCGATTCGGCCAATCAACTCACCATTGCCGGCGAACGGTTTCTCACGGAGCGGGTCGAGAGCCGCCACGGACATCATGCATTCACGGGGCGGTGCGGGCCGCACTGGCGGGTCCGGCGTGAAGTTTGGATCGATCCTGAACGGGCGGCGGCCTGTCATCTCGAGGAAGTGCGCAACGAGTCGGATGCGGTCCGGCCGCTCTCTCTGCAACTCTCCACCCGGTTCCGGGTTCCGTGGCGTTCCTGGGCTGCGTTCGGAGGCAAGGCCCGGATTTCCAATGCCTTGCAGCCTTCGGCAGGCGCGTTCCTCACCTTCGCTCCGCGGGATGGTGATAGCGATCTCTTCCTATTGCTCGGTGACGGCGATGGGCTGGAACCGGTGCTGCAGGCCGACGGCCAGGACTTCGGCGTCCGCTTCGAGTGCGAGTTGGCTCCCGGAGCCAGTCTGCGCCTCTTTCATGCGATGAGCCAGCGCCGGTCAATGCCCGGAATGCCGCCCGAGGAAGAGCCTTTTTCCGGGTGGTTCTCTTCGGGGCGGTTGCAACTGCCCCAGGTTTCGGGGGAGCTGAGGAATTTTGCCCAGCCAGCCGCGTTTTCGGGCGGGACCGGCGGGGCGGTTTGGCGCTTGCGCTCCGGGGAGTGCCGCCACATCACTGAGCCGGGACGGGAACCGCTGATTCTCACCGGGGCACTTGGGACGATCCGCCTTGCTGCGGACGAGATCGCCAGTTTTGACGGTCGCACCTGGACAACCCGGGACGGGTATCATTTCGCTGCCGTGGCCGTGCCGGGACAAACCCTCTCCGCGGTGGTGTCTCCGGAGGGAGAAATCAGGATTCCAGTGGAAGAGCTTGCCGGGATCCGCGTGCCTGGGGAGGCGAAGTCGGTTTCGGGGGGATTGCGCCTGAAAAATGGGGATGTTTGGCCTGGGCAACCGGCGAAGGCCCCGGTTGAACCGGAGTCTTTTGTCGGATGGGAGATCCAGGGCAAGGTCCGCGAGGTGCCGCGCCATTGGTTGATGGAAAATCGGAAATGATGAGAATGACGCTCGCACGCATCTGGATTGCTGTTTGGGTGGTGCCGGTCCTGGCGGAGGAGCCGCGCTTGGCGGGTTCCTGGGGAGATTTGCACGGGGAGCCGCTGGTCCCGGCGGTGCTCGGGATGTGGACGGATTTAACCGGTTCGGCCTGGAACGTGCAAGATCACGCGGTTTTGGGCAGGATCGGGGCCGGGATGATGAACGCGGGCGAGGCGCTTTTCATCGAGAATGAGCCGTTCGCCTGTGACGCCCCCTTGATGACCCGGGACGGAGCGGAGTGGGTCTTTCCCTCCAACCGTCTGCTGCACGGTTTGGCGGTGACGCGCCGGGTCCGGCTGGATCGGCAAGCGGGAACGGTGCGCTACCTGGAGGCGTTTCGGAATCTCTCTGCCGGCGCGTTGACGGTGACGGTGGAATTGCGCACGCAATACAACGGCAACATCGGGGAATGGCGCAGCGATCGTGGGACTTTGTCCCCCGTCACCCTCGGCGGGGATGAGGAGGGAATTGTGGTGCAACCAGCATCGGCCAACCACGACCGGCTTTTTGTCTATGCGCTTTGTCGCGGGACCTGCGCCTCCCGGCCCGCGCTGTCCGCGCCGAGTCGTTTTGCCCTGCACGTCCGTTACCAGATCAGCGTGCCGGCCGGGGAGAGCGCCTTCTTGCTTCATGGCTTGGCGCAAACGCCGCCGGGCAGCCCGCGGCATCCCAGCATGGCGGATTGGAGCGAGGAGCTGCCGTCGGGTGAGCGGGAGCGGGTGGTGAACTTGCCTTCCCCTCAATTGGACGATGCCAGATCCCGTCTGCTTGCGGCGGTGACGGCGGAGTGGGGAGAGCTGCCCGGAGAGGACACCCTGTTTCTGCCGGGTCAGAGTCGTTTGCCGGGGCAGGTGCGAGGGGAGCAAATCGTTTTGGGGACGCCCTGGGGAGCGAGGCGTTGGACGGTCGACAAGGTGGTCGCGCTCGAGGTGAGCGGAGAGGGGAAAGCCCGGCTCTTCCTTCGCAATGGAGAGGTTTGGCGCGGTGAGCTTGGGGCGGGGAGCGCTCGGTTTGCGCCGGCGTCAGGTGGTGGCGAAGTTGCGTTCGATGGAACTCGGGAACTGCGTTGGGTGCGGGGCCAGGTTTCCGGGCTGAAGGAGTGGCCCGCAGGGGTGGAAGGATACTTGGAGACCCAGGACGGACAACGTTTCGTCCTGTCATCGCCCGGTGGTTGTCAGGTTTCGTTCACGTCCCATTGGGGGGCCTGGAAGGGGACTTTGGACGAAGTCGATGAGTTTGTGTGGCGTGAGGGAGACCCCTGGTTGACCCGTCGGGATGGATCCCGTTCCCGCGCGTTTCCCGGGGAGGAATCGTGGACGGTGGAGACGCGGGAAGCGGGACCGATCACGCTGCCATTGAACCGGATCCGGCGGTTTGTTCATCGTTTGGCGAGAGTTCCGGCCGGGTCGATCGAAGCCCGGTTGCGGGATGGGGAGCGGCTCATGGGGGAATGGTCCACCGGTGGAATCGAGGTCCAGGGAGTCGTGCTCAAACCATCCGCGATCCGCGAGCTGAGGCGGGTTGGGGATGATTCGGTGCGCGTCACCCTCTGGGACGGCGGTGAGGTCAACGGACCTTTGGGCGGTGGCGTTGTTTCCCTGGTTTCAGGAGGCCAAGAGTTCCGCTTCGGACTTGGAGATCTGGAGGTCATGATTTCGCGGGGGCCGGGACTCAGCGAGGAAGATCGCGCCGCCATCGCGGCGGAGGTTGCCCGGTTGGGAGATCCGCAGTGGGAAACACGGGAAGCGGCGACCCGGCGTCTGGCGGCATGGGGCGTCCGGGCCCGGGCGGAATTGTCAGCGGCGTTGGACTCGGGCGGGTTGGAACCGGAAGTCCGGCATCGCTTGCGGCGGTTGTTGGGAGAAGAACGTTGATCTGGGGCCCGATGCACATGGAATCCGAAGGGCTCGAGGAACGGTGGGCTCTGCTCTCAGACCCGCATCTCGACGCCAATCTGGCGGCCGTGTCCCGGCAAGGGGTGAACATGGCGGAGAACTTTCGCCGCGTTCTGGACGAGGTTCTGGCAGAGCAGAAACCGCTTCATGGGGTGATCATCAACGGTGATTGCGCTCATCTCAAGGGGCGGTCCGGCGACTACGCGGCTCTGGGGAAGTTGCTGGAACCGGTGCGTGAGGCCGGTTTGAGGGTGCACTTCACGCTGGGAAACCACGACGACCGAGCCGTGTTTCTGGAAGCGTTCCCGTCGGAAAAAACAAATTTGGTTGATGGAAAGCAGGTGAGTGTCCTGGAAGGAGCGGTCGCGGACTGGGTGTTTCTCGATTCCCTGCGCGGCTCGAACAAGGTGGAAGGCGAGCTCGGCCCTGCCCAATTGACATGGTTGCGAGCTCATTTGGAGGGGAGTGCAGCCAAACCGGTCATCCTGGTCGGTCATCACTATCCTCAAGTTTTCCGGGACGACATCATCATGGCGGAACCGAAGATCCAGATCGGGGGGCTGATCGACGGCGAGGAGTTTCTTCGGCTGGTCAACCGGTGTCCGCGAGCCAAGGTTTATGTCTTCGGCCACAGTCATGACTGGGGGGTGAGCCGCGCGAGTCTGGACGTGCACCAAGTCAATTTGCCTCCCACCTCCTACGTCTTCAGACCGTCGCGCCCCAATGGCTGGGTGCGGGCCGTGGTCCATCCGGGCGGAATGATGCTGGAGCTTCGGGCTTTGGATTCCGCGCATCCCGAACACGGACGGAAAATCGAACTCAAGTGGCGTTGAGCGGCAGACCGGAGCTTGATCGGGTGGCCCGGGACGGATATCGTGGCCCGGATGACGGAAGCGATGCCCGACTTTGAGCCGGCGGCAAGGCAGGTGGGAAATCGCCTCACCGTGCGCCGTGCCTTGACCCTGGCCAACCGGACGGTGGTCTGGGCCGCTCTGGTTGCGGCGCTTTCGGTCTTGGGAGCGCGGCAAGTCACCCCCGGAGAGAGTGGCGGGTGGGCCGCGGTGCTGGTTTTGGCGTTGTGGGGAGGCGGTTGCGCAGCGCTGTCCTGGTGGCGGCGGCCGGATGCCTATGCCTCGTTGTCCCACTGGGATGCCGTCTCCACCGTTTCGGGGAGCCTCGCCTCCGCGCTCTGGTTCCGGCAAAAATCGAGCGTCGCGCCCGGGGAAGTTCTCCATCTGCGGGAGGCGGGCAGGATTTTGCAGAATCGTTTGCCGGGGCTGAAGGCGGAGGTTCCCACGGGATCCGTGACCCGGGCCTGGGCGTGGCTCTTGCTGCTTCCGATCCTCCTCGGTTCAGGTCTGGGACGGCGGAGCCTCGCCTGGGAAGACCGCCCGTTGACCGAACGGATGAAGGAGGCGGCCACGGCGTTGGCGGAGGATTTGGCCCAGGTCCGGGAGAAACTCGAAGACCCTTCCGAGGCCAAACCGGAAGGGCTCGCGGATCCCGGCAAATTGGAGGAGATCCTGGCCGGGGCGCAAGATCTCTTGGCCAACCCCGGGAAAGCCACGTCCGGGGAACTGCTCAACGCCCTTGAAGACCGGGCGCGCAGGGTGGAGAAGCTGTCGAACGAATTCCGGGGAGAGGACGACTGGCTGCCTGCGGAGGTGCTGCAGGAACTGGAACGGCATGCCGACACCGCGGGTCTGGCAGGTGAGATCCGCGAGAAACGTCCCCTCGGAGGCGCTGCAGAGGCGGAGCGTTTGGCGGAGATGGCCGGCACGCCGGTGGCGGATCGCCTCAAGCAAGCCCTCGAGGCATCCCTCGGAAAGGCGGGCCCGGACAAGGCTGAGGCTCCAGTGATGCGGCACCTCAAATCCGCCGAAACACATCTGGGCACGGGCGAGACCGAACAGGCGTCGGTGGATTTTCAGGAGCTGAGCGATCACTTCCGGGGGCTTGCCCGGCGTCAGGAGGCCCGGGAAGAACTGCAGGCCCTGGCCGAGCAACTGCGTTCCGGTGCGGATGAGTTGGCCGGCGCCACCCGGGAAGGGAACGGTGAACCCGCCCCCGCGCAGGCCCCCCCGCCCGGAGCCGAGGCTCTGGCGGCCCAAGCCCCTCCCGCTCCTTCCGAGGGGAACGCGACCACGCCGCCACCGGTGGCTCCGGGGGATGCCAAGTCGCCATCCCCCACCGGGAACGCCGCCCCGTTGCCCGGTCCTCCCGGCGCGCCGGTCCCCGGCCAGGCCAATGCCCCGGCCCCGGTGCCTGGAACCCAGTCGGCTCCTCCATCCGCCACCCTCACCCTTTCGGCGCCGGTTCCCGGCCAAGCTCCTCCCCCTGGCGGTGCGCCCCAGACGTTGAGCGCTCCTGTCCCGGGGTCCCCGGCCCCCGGTGCACCGGGTTCGACCGCCGGTTTGCAGCCCGGTCTCAATGCCGGCGAAGGCACGGCCCCCTTGTTGCCTGCGCCCGGCAAAACCATGGCCAGCACCCGGGAGGACAAGGTTCAGGCCGCGATGGGCACCGAGGGGGACGCGGAAACGCGCGCCGTCCGCAGCGAACAGGCTCGGGCTGAGTCCGCGGCTCGAGAGGCCAAGGGCGGTTCAGCGAATTTCACGGCGGTCGAGGAGAGTGCCATGGATGAGGAGTCGCTGCCGGCGGGGCGGCGAGATCAGGTGCGCCGTTATTTCAACGCCTTGCGGCGGAGCCTTGAGACGGAGGAGTGATCGTCCGGCCGGTCGCAAATTCAAAGAGCCCCAGGGCGTTCTCCCAACGGCGAACCAGGATGTCCAGGAGGAACAGGGCGAAAAAAGCGGTCAGGAGGTGGGGCCAGAGATCGACGTGTCGGGAAACGCCGGACCCGCCGAGTTCCAGGGGATCCGAGGCGGTTTTGAGTGCCTGACCTCCGGTCAAACGGGCTGCCTGTTCCAGAACCTCCCGCACTGCCTGCCCCGTGGATACCTCCGCCGCAGGTTCATGGACGTGACCGGCGGAGACTTGTGAGGCACCGTGCCGGGCCCGCACCAGGTAGACACCCGGTTCATCCGGCCGGAAGCTGGCTTCATAGGCTCCGGGCCCCTCCTGTTCGAGCCGGATGGTGGCCAAGTTCCGCAGCCCGGCGCCGAGGGAGTTTGCGGGCACGAAGTAAACTTCCGCTTCGACCTCGGCATTGTTCAAGCGGTTCCCGGCATCCGCCAAGAGATCGACTTTCAGGTGCAGTTCATTGCCTTCGGGTTCGAGCCGGAGATCCAGGTTGCGGTTCTGGGGCGGTCGGGCCGTCTCCCGGAGGATTTGCGCCCAGAGCCGGGAATATCCCTCCCAACCGTTCACCCAGAGCGCGGCCCAGCGGGATTTGCAGTCGCTGGAAAAGGCCGTCACCTTGCCGGCTCCGAAACGCCAATGGGCCAGCAGAGGATCCCCGGATTCGGTGAGCAGGGGAATCTGCGCCCCCGGTTTCGGGTTGGTGCGCACATAACCCAACAGGGGCGGGGCAGCCTCCACTTTCCAGTTCCGGAGCATCGGGTGATCTTCGGCGAGACGCGGCTGAAACGGTTCCTCCCGAATCAGCCGCCCGGTGTGCATCAGCGTGTCTTCGGTGAAAATCCGGGTGATGGCGGATGGGTCCATGGTCACGTAGGATTTGCCGCCCCCGGCGGCTGCGATGGCTTGGAGCAGGCTGATCTGGGCACCGGAACCGATGGCCACCGTGGAGATGGTGATCCCTTCCGCCTGGCATTCGTTGGCCAGCGTGGTGTAACCCTGGCCCGCAGTTTGGCCATCGGTCAGAACGATCATGTGTTTCACCTTGGACTTCACCGAGGTCAGGGCTTGGCGAGCCATCACCATGGCGGGAAAGGCGTTGGTTCCTCCACCCGACGACAACCCGGTCAGTTGTCCGATCACGTCTCCGGCACCGCTGACCCGGGTGATGGGGAGGACGGGATGGGCGCTGGAATCAAACGCATACACGGCGATGTAATCCTCGTCATCGAGCAACTGGGCCGTGGCGATCGCGGCGGACTTGGTCAGTTCCAGTTTGGTTCCCGCCATGGAGCCGGACCGGTCGATGACCAGAGCCAGGGCCGATCCCTGGTGTTCCTCATGATCCTGGCCGCGCAGCTTGACCGGGAGCATTTCCTCGACCGGCGTCCGGTAATACCCGCCCGCGCCGAATGAATTCGGTCCACCGATCATGAGGAAGCCACCGCCCAGTTTCTCGACGTAATCCCGGATGGCCGTCATCCGCGCTTCCCCGATCTCCCGGGCCGGCACTCCGGAGAAAATGATGGCATCATACCCAGCGATTTCCAGAGCTTGCGCCGGGATCCCGGAAGCGGAGCGGGCGTCGAGGCGAATCCCTTCTTTCGCCATGGCATCGACTAGGAAGCGGGCCTCGCCGGTCTCGCCCTCCACGTAGAGCATGAGGGGTTGGCCGCGCACATCCACCACGGCGAGGGCTTCGTTGTTTTCGACGAGTGCATCCTGGGGGCCAAATCCTTCCAGGACCGCGCGGTAGTGGTAGATGTTCCGTTTTTCCGGGGACCGCTGGAATCGGTGCATCGTCAGGGCCCCGGCCTCGACGGTGAGGTCCTGGCGCTCCACTTCGATCCCGTTCTCGAAGAGCCGGAGGATTCCCTTCCCGGTGAACGAAGATTGCACCGCAACTTCCAGTGCCACTGTGGCCCCCTCACTGATCGAGGGCTGGGATGGGCTGAGACGGATGAGCCGCACATCGGATTTCAGGTCTCCCGCCAAAGGCAGGGTGTGAAGGCGGATCCCTTGCACCGCGGCCTCGCGAGCCGCTTCCTCAAGGCTCCCCTCCGTCTCTTCGCCGTCGCTGATGAGCACGATGTGGCGCGAACTTCCGGCCGGAAACACCGCCGCTGCCAGGGACACGCCCTTGGCCAGATTGGTGCCCGACGGATCCGGCGGGCGCGGAATCCGATCGAGGTCCACCCTCATCCCGGGGCGCGGTGCGGCCACGAGCAAACTTTCCCGTGCCGCGAGCACCACGCCGGTCTCCACGGTGGGGCCAAGTTTGTTGTCGATTTCCCGAAAGGCCTCGCCCACGCGCTGCCAGCCCCGTTCCCCGAGGCTCTGGGAATGATCGAGGACAAACACCACGCTTTGGCGGCGGCTCCGTTGCACCCAGGCCGGCGATGCCAGGGCCAGGATCAGCAGGGTGGCCAAGCCGCAACGGAGGCCCAGCAGGATCTGCTTCCGGCGCGGACTCATCGGATGCAGACTGCGCCGAGCGGCCCACGCCAGGGCGGCGATGACCGGGAAGATCAGAAAAAGCAAGTGGGGGCGCTGCCAGTCCATGAACGGGGAGAATGGATCCTCGCACGGATCGACGCCTGCGTCCACCAGGGAGCATGCATCCGGTTTCTGAAGGGGGGCACCGGTCCGTCAGGAGTCACGGGCTCGCGAGCAGGAGGCGAAAGCTCGTTCCGCGACCCGACTCGCTCTCCACCGTCAGCGCGCCTCCGTTCAGTTCCGCGTAGCGACGGGCGATGGCCAGTCCCAAGCCGATGCCCGTGGTTTTGGTCGAGAACAGGGGTTCAAAGATCTTCGTTAGGTTTTCCGACGGGATGCCGCAACCGGTGTCGGAAACGCGGATCGAGATTCTGCCATCGTCCTCGCGACAGACCCCGATCTTCAGGTCTCCGCCGTTCGGCATGGCTTGCACGGCGTTCTGGAGAAGGTTGATCAGGATCCGCGTGATCTGATCCAGGTTGGCATTTACCTCGATTTCAGTCGCCTCTGCCATGATCTCGGGGAAAGAAATCGCTTTCGGGATCGGGACCATTTTCAGGGCGGCCGATAGGGCATCGCCCACCGGAAAGGCCGATCGCACGGGGGAGGGTTCGTTCACAAAATCGAGCATCTCGGTGATAATGCGGTTCGAAGTCCGCACCGCACGTTTCATCTCGTCGAGGACCTCAAGCGTGGTTTGGGTGGCCTTCGGCAAGCAGTTTTCCAGAAAATAGAGCGAATTCTGCAGGACGGAGAGCGGCGTCCTGATTTCGTGGGCGACGGTTCCGGCCATCAAACCCAGGGCTGCCAGCCGTTCCTGTCTCAACAATTCCTGCTGGCTCTGGCGCAGTTCTGCCATCGACGAGACCAGCTGCAGCTCGGTCTCCCGGCGAAGGGTGTCGTCATACAGATACCCCTGGAATTCGACGAGTTCCCCGTGTTCGTCGAAGGTCGCCACCGCATTCTCCACCACCCGGGCCAAGGAACCATCGCACCGGCGCAAATCGCATTCATGGCGTTCCAGAATTTTGCGTTCCTTGAGGAGGTTGACGAAGTGGAGGAAGTCCTCCCGGCTCGGGTAGAGATCTGCCAGGTTGCTCTTCAAGGCGTCTTCCCGGCTGGGAAAGGCAAAGACCCGGACAAAGGCCGGATTGCAGAGGACGATGCGTCCGTCCGGCAGCGCGATGAAATCGCCGGTCAGGTCATCCTCAAACATCCGGTGGAAACAATTCCTGCTCTCCTGCAGGGCTTGCTCAATTTGCTTTCGCTTGGTGATGTCGGTGGCCGTGACGCGGAGAATGCGGTGGTTCTCCGCGCTGATGCCTTCGAGCAGCACGTGCACCGCTGCGTCCGCCCGGTGCAGTTCAATTTCACAGGATTGTTTGCCGTCGGCGGCGAGGGCCTGCTCGACAAAGTTCGAGAAGCTGGACCGTTCAGACGGTGCCACGAAGGTGGCGAAGGGCTGGTGGATCACCGAGGCCCGGTCCAGGCCCAGCATGGCGGCTCCGCTCAGGTTGGTCTCGAGAATGCAGTGGTGTTCGTCGAGGCGGAAGTAACCGACCGGCGCGAAGTCGAAAAGATCCCGATAGTTTTCCGACACCTCCTCCAATTCCGCCTGGGCCCGGAGCAGTTCCTCGTTTTGCATTTCCAGTTCAATCTGGTGAACCTGGAGCTCGTGAAGAACCGCACGCGCATCGACTTCCCCGAGTTCCGGGGCAGGATTCCCGCCCCTCTCAAGCAGGCGTTGCTGCGCCTGTTGGCGGAACTTCCCGGCGGGCGGATGCTTCGGATCCTGGGGCACGTCTTTCTTCATTTTCGCGCGGGTTCTGTGTTCGTTTCCGGGCCGGTCACATCCTCCATCGCAAGCATGATGACATGGCCCTGCGCCGATCCAGACGCCATCCGGCGGGCGTTCAGCAGGAGAACTTTTCGGCCGCAACCAAGGAAATCGTGTTCCACCCGGAAGTCCCGCAACTCGGTCTGATGCGGCAAGATGTCTTCCAACAGTTGACGCAACGGAGGGACATCCCACTGGCCCTGGCTGATCTCGTAGAAGAGCTGGTCTTTCGTGTCGCCAGGGGTGACTCGGAACGTATCGTAAAAGCACTGGTTGGCGAAGAGAATTCGCAGGGATTCATCCAGAACAACCAGCGGTTCCCGAACGGTGGCGAGGATGGTTTCGGCATAGCGGCGCGCCGCCTGGGCCTCTTCTTTTTGGATTCGGAGGGATTGTTCCAGATTTTTGAGGGCGGTGATGTCCGCAAAGGTGACGACCACGCCATCGATCACGTTGTCCGTGGTGCGATAGGGCAAGATCCGCATGTTGTACCAGCAACCATTGGCGGCTTCGACCTGCCGTTCCCTGGGCTCCAGGCTTCCCAGGACCTTCCGGGCGTCGTCGATCAGCCCACCATACTTCAGTTGGGTGGCGAAGTCGCTGATGCTTCGGCCCACATCGCCGGGCAAGAGGTGGACGATCTTGGTGGATTGGGGCGTGAAGCGCTTGATGCCGAGGTCGACGTTCAGGAAGATCGTGGCCATCTCGATCCCGTTGAGCAGGTTCTTGATGTCGTTGTTGGAGCCGGACAACTCGTCGATCTTTGTCTGCAATTCGGCGTTTACCGTCTGCATTTCCTCGTTGATGGACTGCAGTTCTTCCTTGGAGCTGTTCAATTCCTCGTTGGCGCTCTGCAATTCCTCGTTGTTTGACTGCAACTCCTCATTCGCCGCCTTGAGGGCCTCCTGGGTCGATTCCATCTGCCGGGTCACCGACAGCAGGCGTTGCCGGGTGCGATGCAGGTCGCTTTGCAGTTCGGCAGGGTCAACTGACCCCGGCTCGGCATCCGGCAGGCCATCGGTCTCTGCCGGTGAAGTCTTGCATTCCTCGAACACGACCAGAAACAGACGGCGCGGAGAGATTCTCTCGGGCAGGGGTTTGACGCTGAGGTTGATGGGAGTCATTGACCCATCCGATGGCACCTGGATGATGTGGTGGGTCACCGGGGACAGGTGACGACCCGCGGTGCGAAGGGCGCTCCCGATCTCCTCCCGCAATCCCTCTCGCGCCATTGCGAAGAGATTGTGATTCATCTTGCCGGAAGCGGGCTCCAGGAACTTTCCGGTCCGTCCGTTGACGTAGACGATGTCGCCTTCCAAGGTCACCACCACCGCCGGCGGCGCGTATTCGTCCAGCAGGGCTTGTTGGGTGGCGTAAATCAGGTCCGCTTCAGGAGTTGACTCCGTCAGATCGCCGGGGCGAGCGATGGGTTGCGGCAAGGGAAATTCCAGGGGCGGGCGCTGGGACAGTTCCTTGCTCCGGAAGATTATCCACTTCTTGTCCACGGTCGCAAAGAGGTGCTCGGAGCCTCCGGTGCTTTCGGCCGTCCCGAGGATCAGGAGACCCCCGGGATTGAGCGCAAAGTGCATGAGCGGCAACAACTGCCGTTGGGCTTTGGCTTTCAGATAGATCAGAACATTCCGGCAGGAGATCAGGTCCAGTTTCGTGAATGGCGGGTCTGTCAGGAGGTTGTGCGGCGCAAAGACCAGCATCTCACGAATCTCTTTTTTGATTCGATAGCGGTCCCCCTCCGGCACGAAAAACCGCTCCAGCCGCTCGGGGGAAACCTGGGCCCTGATCTGCTCGCTGAACAGGCCGCGCCGGGCTCGATCAATCGCATCCCGATCCAGGTCGGTCGCGAAAATTTGGATCGCCGCATTGCGATGGGGCGGGTCTTGAGCCTCGAAATACTCCTGGAACAGGATGGCCAACGAATAGCTCTCCTCACCGGTGGAGCATCCCGGTGTCCAGATCCGCACTTGCCGACCCGGCGCGGCCCCGGTCAGCAACCCGGGAATGATCTTCTCTTTCAAGGTCTCGAACAGTCCCGGGTCCCGGAAAAATTCGGTGACGCCGATCAACATCTCCTTGTGGAGCAACTCCACCTCGTGGGGGTTCTCCTGAAGAAAGCGGATGTAGGGGGCCAGTCGCGCAAATTGGTGAACCATCATGCGGCGCTCGATCCTCCGGTGAATGGTGCTGGTCTTGTAGGACGAGAAGTCATTCCCGGTTTGCTCCCGCAACAGGCCGAAGATCTGGTCGATGCCCGTCCAGGGCTTCTCGTCAGCGGAAGGAGCGTCCGGAGGCTCCGAAGGCGCCCCAGTTACATACTGGAGCAGTTTGGTGGGAAGATCCTCAGCGGCGGCTATGCAATCCACCAGCCCGGTGCGGATCGCGCTGCGGGGCATGCTGTCAAACTTTGCCGATGCAGGATCCTGGACGAGGACCATTCCTCCGCTCTTTTTGATGGCCTTGATTCCCAAGGCACCGTCGCTCCCCATTCCGGACAGAATGATCGCGATGGCCTTTTCTCTCTGATCCTTCGCCAGATCACGGAGAAAGGAATCGATCGGCAGGCGATGCCCGCGAGGCGCCGCCGGTTTCCGCACCTGGAGCCATCCGTGCAGGATGGACAACTCCGCATTGGGCGGGATCACATAGACCAGACCGGGCCGCACCCGCATCCCGTTTTGGGCTTGGATCACTTGGAGCGAGGTGTCGCGGCCGAGAAGTTCCGGGAGCATGTCCTCGCGGTCCGGCTCCAGATGCTGCACCACGACATACGCCAATGAGGTGGCTGCGGGCAGGTTCAAAAAGAACTGCTCGAGCGCCGCCAAACCACCGGCAGAAGCTCCGATCCCGACGATGTGGGACGGGGCCGGAGTTGCCGGGTGAACTGCGGGTGGGGAAGGGAGTTTTGTGGCCAGTTTGGTCGCTTTCTTCACGCACGCCACCTTTCGTTGGGCCCGCGCACAGGGGTTCACGCCGGGAGGAGGCGTTTCGGGGGTTGTTTTTGAAATCGGCGAAGTGTTGGCTAAACCCACCAGCGCTGGAGCCGATGTGGGGGATCGGAATCCGTGCAGAGGAGCGCTGCGGCCACGAGACGATCTCTGCAGAGATTGGTTGAGCCGCAGGCCATCTGTGGGGGGTGTTCGCACCTCAAGGAAGCGTCGGTTCCATGAGATGATGACACACAAACCATTCCATTTTAGTTAACATCGAGAATCTTGGGTGTCAAGCGAGTCGAGGTCGACCGCATCGTGCGGCGGAGGCGGCAGGGCATTTTTGATTTAGAATAATTCTTGATTTCTGGGGCCAGCGCCGCATCGTGCGGTTGTGGGGCACGAGGACGAAGCACACCAGGGAGCCGCGGAGGAATGCGGCAGTTGCGCGGCTCAACCGGGGTTCCGGATGACCCGTCAGCGTCGCCTTGTCTATGACGTTTTGTTGCGGGACCTGGATCACCCGACTGCTTCCGAAGTGTTTCTGCGGGCCAAGGATCAGCTGGCCGGAATTTCGTTGGCCACGGTCTACAATTGCCTCGAGACCCTCACGGAGGCGGGGTTGGTGAAGCAAGTGAATTTGGACCGGGAACCGTCTCGTTACTGCCCGAACCTCAACGAACACGCGCACTTTTTCTGCATGGGGTGTGGGGCCGTAGAGGACGTGGCGCCCGCCTCGCGCGACGGCGGACTGCAAGGTTGGTGTATTCCGTCCGGCAGCCGGGTGGAGAAAATGGAAGTGGCCATGCGCGGTCTCTGCAGGCGCTGCGCTGCCGGGGAGGAACATTCGGTGGAAACCGCGGCTTCGGGTGCATCCGCGCCCGACCGATCCGCAAATTAATGCTTTTCAGTTTTGGTATGGATTGTCTCGAGATCAAAGATTTAACGGTAGCCATTCACGGTCAGCGAATCCTGGACGGGTTGTCGCTGGTGGTGCCGAAGGGAGAGGTGCATGCCATCATGGGACCGAATGGTTCCGGCAAGAGCACCTTGGCCAAGGTCCTCGCCGGTCACCAAGATTACGAGGTGGTTTCCGGTCAGGTGCTCATGGACGGTCAGGATTTGCTGGCCATGGAAGTCGATGAGCGGTCCCGCGCCGGTTTCTTCCTGGCGTTTCAATATCCCTACGAGATTCCCGGGGTCAGCAACGCGAATTTTCTCCGCGAGGCCGTGCGCGCCCGGTTGGGCAGCGGAGAGGAGATCGATGCCGTCTCTTTCTACAAGCGACTTTACGGTCTGATGGACGAACTGGGGATCGACCGAAAATTCACGGGGCGTTCGGTGAACGAGGGATTCTCGGGCGGCGAGAAGAAGCGCAATGAGATCTTGCAGATGGCCGTTCTGGAACCGGTTTACGCGGTGCTCGACGAGACGGATTCGGGCCTCGACATCGATGCCTTGCGCGTCGTCGCCGAGGGTGTGAATCGGATGCGCTCGCCGCACCGGGGGTTCCTGCTGATCACCCACTACCAACGCCTCTTGAACTACATCGAGCCCGATTTCATCCACGTTCTGGCCGGAGGCAAGATTGTCCGCACCGGGGGCAAGGAATTGGCCCTGGAGCTGGAGGAAACCGGTTACGATTGGATCAAGGAGGGAGCGCTCGCCACCGCCTGAGGAGAGAAACGGAGAACTGCCATGAGTGAAGATTCCGCAACATTGGATGCCGTTCTGGTCGATCAGTCCCAAGGCAACTTTGCCTATCCGGAGGATTACGAGCTGGACGCAGGGCGTGGGCTGGGCCCCGAGACCCTGAATTATATTTCTGAGGTCAAAGGTGAGGATCAATGGATCCGGGATTTCCGACACAGGGCGTTGGAGATTTTCGAGCGCAAGCCGATGCCGACGCATTGGGCCAGCGCGGAACTCGACGAGATCAAGTTCCAGGAGATCCGCTACTACCTCGCCAAGGGAAGGCGTCCCACTCGGAGTTGGGACGAAGTGCCCGAGGATGTGAAGAGAACCTTTGAGCGCCTCGGAATTCCGGAGCGGGAACGGGGCTTTCTGGCGGGCGTGGAGGCGCAGTTCGACAGCGAGGCGGCTTACTCCAACATCAAGGAGGAGTTCGACAAGTTGGGAGTGATCTTCGTCAACAGTTCGGAGGGCTTGCGCGAGCACCCCGAGATTTTCCGGAAGTGGTTCGGCAAGGTCATCCCGTCCGGCGACAACAAGTTCGCCGCCTTGAACAGCGCGGTGTTCAGTGGGGGCAGCTTCATTTATGTCCCGCCCGGGGTGAAGGTGAAGCATCCGCTCCAGGCCTATTTCCGGATCAACGCGGAGCAGTTTGGCCAGTTTGAGAGGACTCTGATCATCGTGGATGAGGGCGCTGAGGTGATGTATATGGAAGGGTGCACCGCCCCCAAGTTCGAGACCGCCACGCTTCACAGCGCCGTGGTCGAACTCGTGGCCATGCCACACGCCAAGATCCAATACATCACGGTCCAGAATTGGAGCAGCAATGTCTTCAACTTGGTGACCAAGCGGGGATTGGCTCATGAAGGGGCCGAAATCCGTTGGATCGACTGCAACATCGGATCGCGCCTGACAATGAAATATCCCGGAGTGATCATGAAGGGCCGCAAGGCGCGCGGCGAGGTCATCAGCATCGCGCTGGCCAACACCGGTCAGCATCAGGACACCGGGGCCAAGATGATCCACGCGGCGGACGAGACCACCTCCAACATTGTTTCCAAGAGCATCAGCATCGGAGAGGGGCGCGCCACCTACAGAGGCCAGGTGCACATCCCGAAGCATCTCAAGGGATGCAAGAACAATACCGAGTGCGACGCCCTTCTCATCAACAGTCACAGCCGCACCGATACCTATCCGGCGATCACGGTGCGGGGCAATCGCCACGCCACCCAGCACGAGGCGAGTGTCAGTCAGGTCAGCGAAGAACAAATTTTCTACATGCGTCAGCGGGGACTCTCCGAGGCGGCGGCGATGAGCCTGTCGGTCAACGGATTCGTGAATGATCTGGTCCGGGAGTTTCCCATGGAATATAGCGTGGAGTTGAAGCGCCTGATCGATCTCGAAATGGAGGGTTCCGTCGGATAAGAACCTGTTCTGCATTGCCCCGAACCGATGACCATGCCCGCCGTCCTTGACCCGGACTCTCTCGTGATCCGCAGTTTGCCCGAATGCCGTGCCGCCGCTGAGGAGCGTTTCAATTTGGCCTCCTGGCCGACCCGAAACGATCAGGAGTGGCGCTTCGCGGACTTGCGGAGGAATTCCGTAGATGGTTTTGCGGCTTCGGCAGTGCTTTCGACTGGGCGTCAGGGTCCGTGGGATGCGGTGGAGATTTTGGATTTGGACACCGCTCTGCTTCGGCATGGCGAGCGGTTCGGGCCGGCCATCGAAGAGAGTCTTGGCAGTCTCGGCGCCGCCCGGCATCTGGCCTGGGGGTTGAAGTCGGAGAATTTTCGGGGCGAATGCTGGGTGATCGGTGAGGATCAGAGGCTCGACGTTCCGCTGCAACTCGATGTTCGGGCCGCAGGTCCGGGGCACGCGGCTTGGCTCAGCCTGGTCCTGGTGCGGCGCGGGGCCTCGGCAGTCATCTGGGAACACCTGAGTTCTGCGGTGGGCGATGCGGTCTATCTGGTGAACGGAACGGTCGTGGTGGTTGAAGAAGGGGCGGAGGTCAAGTTGGTCGGCAGCCAGGAACTGTCCGCCTCAAGCAAACTGGTCAACTGTGTGCATGTGATTCCCGGGGCCAACGCCAAGGTCCGCGATGTGCGCGTGAA
Organism: Verrucomicrobiota bacterium; assembly: GCA_003402735.1. Taxonomy (GTDB): domain Bacteria; phylum Verrucomicrobiota; class Verrucomicrobiia; order Verrucomicrobiales; family DEV007; genus V1-115. The sequence continues at coordinate 18,368 of QQNE01000021.1, read as the reverse complement.
TCTCGGAGCGGAGTGGGTCCGTCAGGAGGTTTCGGCTTCGCTCGGGGCCAAGGGCGCGGATTGTGAGCTTTTTGGGCTCAGCTTGGCCGGGGCGGGGGAGGAGATCGACCAGCGCACCCTGCAGGCTCACGTGAGTGGAGGCATTCACAGCAATCTGCTTTATAAGAACGCCTTGTTTGCGGATGCCCGCTCCATCTTCAGCGGGTTGATCCGGGTGGATTCCGGGGCGCACCAGACAGATGCCTTTCAGTCCTGCCGCAATCTTCTCCTGAGCGAGGAGGCCGAGGCCAACGCGATGCCGGGTCTGGAGATCAACGCGGACCAGGTCCGTTGCAGCCACGGTTCCACCTGTGGCCAGATTGACCCGGAGGAAGTCTTTTATCTGCGCGCCCGGGGCATTCCCGAAGCGGCGGCCCGCCATCTGGTCACCCTCGGATTCGCCAATGAGATCATTGGCCGCATCGGAAACGATTCGGTCGAGGAGAGGCTGTCGGCCAGGGTCGAAGCGCGGTTGTTGGCCTTGCGGGATCAGAAGGTCTGAGCCTGACACTCCGGTCAGCGGATGGGTGACACCGTTTTTCCCTCGGTCACGATCTCGTTGATCGATCGGCGGTATCGCCAGTGTCGGAACCCGGTGAGGGCGAGGAGCCCAATGACGAACCAGAGCCACCAGTCCGCAGAAGTTTGCCGGATGATTTCGTTGCCCATGGACTGATCCCAGGCGGGGGGAGCGTGTGGTGGCAGGGTCGCCAAAACCTGGCCGATGGCCAGGAGATTGACCGCGGCGTAGAACGCCATCATGGCGAGGCCGCGGAAACTCAGGACCGTGGCGCGGTGCGCGGAGTCGGTGACCCGGTTGAGGTAATGAGAGCTTGCGGCGTGGATGTGACGCATGCCCATACCGAGAGGGATGCTCACGAGGACACCCCAGAGAGGGATTTGCCAGGCCAAGAGACAGAGGCCGGTCAGGATCAGCAAGGCGGAGATCCGGTAGTTGATTTGGGGAGAGCAGTTGGAGACGAGAAGGCTGATCCACGGCGCGGTGACAAGGCCCACCAAGTTGGCCGCAGTCCCGATCAGGCCGAAGTATCTGGGGTCGATGCCGATGAGGCTGTGATAGCTGCTGGCGACGGTGTAGAAGAGGCGGACGATGCTGTCGAAAAAGACCAGCACGAGGACAATATACAACGGCGCGGGGTGATTCCAGATCCAGTGAGCGGCGCGCAAGATCCCGCGAAAGCTGTCGCGCACCGTGGCCTGGACCGTGCCGGTTTCGCGCGGTGGTTCGTGCATCCGCAGCGTGATGGCTAGCGTGGCCAGGGAGGAGAGGAAGGTGAGGAAAATCGGCAAACGCATGGCCAGTTGTTTGTCGATGTGAAAGGGCGCGGCCTGAAGTCCATAACAGAACGCTCCAAGGTTGAGGGCGATGATCATGGCCACGCTTTGGGAAGCCATGAGGCGTGATTGGACGCGGGGCCAGATGGTATCCCGGTCCTCCGGTGGGATGGAATCATAGGCCAAGGCCTCATCGGCGCCGCTGGCGGCGGCTTCGGCGCTCCCGGAGAGAATGCGGTTGAGGAGAAAGAGGGCAAAGATGTGGGGGCCGCCGCCACTTGGGGTGAGGCAAAAAACCGCCATTTCGATGACCATGAGGACGGCGGAGACGACGAGAAGCGCCTTGCGGCCATAGCGGTCCGCCAAGGCTCCCGAGGGAACCTCCAGAAGAATGCTGGCGAGAGTCCAGACGACTCCGTTCAAGATGTAAAAATCGAGCGGGGAGAGTCCGAAATCAAAAAAGAGGATGGCAAAGACCGGATAATAGAACCGGGCATTGAAGAGGACCCGGAACCAGACGAAGAGCCGCAGGTTGTGATCCAGCGGGGAGGGATGGGGCTTGTGGGGCGGCACGGAGGACTCTTGAAGATCAAGAAGTTTTCTCCGTGGAGCGATCTTGGAAGAACACGAAGAAGATGAGAAGCACGGCCGCCGAAAGCAGGGCCGGGAATTGCCAGATGGCGGGCCAATTCTTCACGCCTTCGATGGTTTGTTGTCCAGACCATTTGCCGGCCAGAATTCCGCCGAGGAACATTCCGACGCCGAGAGTGACAAAGGCGATGAAGCCCTGGGCACTGGAACGGACATCGGCCGGGGCGCGCTTGTCGACATAGAGTTGGCCGGTGAAGAAGAAGAAATCATAACAGATTCCGTGCACGATGACGCCGATGAAGAGCAGAGCATGGAGGCTCGGGGTGGCGCTGGCAAAGAGCAGGTAACGCAAGACCCAGAAGGCCATGCCGATCAGCAGCATCCACTTGACGCCGATCTTGCGGAAAAGGAATGGGATGGAGAGGAGGAACAGGATTTCGGATACCTGCCCGAGCGTCATGACGCCTTCGGTGTTCGCCACGCCAAGCGCATCCAAAAAGCCGTTCGTCAATTGAAAGTAGAAGGAGAGCGGGATGCAGAGAAGCAGGGAGCAGATGATGAAGACGGCGAATGACCGATCCTTCATCAGGGCCAGGGCTTTCAGGCCGAGAATATCGCCGATCCCCACCTGTTGCCCCTTGAGTTTCGGCGGCGTGTTGGGAAGGGTGAAGCTGTAGAGACCCAGGATCAGGGAGGCAAGGGCTCCGAGATGCAGCGGGGTGTTGGTGAAGCCGAGACCAGTCCAATTTCCGGGCGGCTTGCTCCCGCCCAGCAATTCGGGGACCTGGAGGTGCAACCCGTTCGGGGTCAGGAAGCTGCTGCCCACGAGCAGTCCGGAAAAGATCCAGCCGATGGTTCCCAGGGTCCGGATCGGAGGGGCGTCCCGCTGCGCGTCCTGCACGGTTTGGAACAGGACCGAGTTCGCCATCGCCAAGGTCGGCATGTAGCAGATCAGGTGGAGCAGGAGAAATGGATAAAACAGGGACCATTCCTTGGCTCCCGCTGCCAGGTAAAGGAACAATCCGCCGGCGAGGTGGAGCACGCCGAGCACCGTCTGGGAGGGAAAGAAGCGGTCGGCGATCATCCCAACCAGGAACGGCGAGATCATCGCGCCCAAGCCCGTGGCGGCGTAGGCGGTCCCGATCTGCACCGGATCGACCCCCATCCCGGACAGGTATTTCCACATCGGCACATACCAGACGCCCCAGATGAAGAATTGCAGGAACATCAGAATGCAGAGACGCAGTCTGCCGTGGGTTGGAGCGGAGGCACTCATGGTTGGATGGAAAAGTGGACGTGGTGTTTCTTGTGAATCAGAAAATCGGAAGTTGGTCAATGCCTGCTGCTGCGGGCACGGCGATGCCGATGGCGCCGGATGGCGCGTTGGCGCAACGGGGACCCGGCGGAGGAGATGGCGCGGGCGGCGGGCCCGGAGCCTTGCGCCGACCGATCCTGGTCGTCGGACCAGGGTTCGCCCTCATCCGCATCCTCATCTTGAGGCTCATGGACCGCCCCCAGGATGATGCGGGGACTGGGGCCCACCGGTTCGGGGGCCGACGCCGGGTCGTCGTCCGTCGTGCCGTTTTGCAAGGCGAAACAACCGATGGCGGCGAGCAGAAGCAGGAGCCCGAGGCCAAGAGGGAGGGATCCGGGCAGACTCAGAGGAGGCCAGGGGGCATCGGGCCATGGAAAAACATCCGGCCACCCACCGAACCGGGCCCCGGCACCGAGGACCACGGGCGGGACCGCGAGAAGCAGGGCCACGACCGCCCCGCGCCCTCGGCCCAGAGTCAGGATGATGGCCATCACCAGAAAAAGCGCGGACAACGTGGCCTCGGCCAGCCAAGTCAGACCGAGCACGGGACTGGCGCCTGTCCCGGGGAGGCCGATGAGCGTCCCGGGCCAGCCCTGGCGCCAGCCGAGACCGGCGAGGAGCCCGAAGAAGATCGCAGCATGCATGGGGAATCGCGCGGCCGGGACGAACTGGGAAGCGACCACCAAGACGGTGAGCGCTCCCGTCAAGGCCAGCCAGGGAGGTGGCAAATTCGCGAGAACCTGGGACTCAATCACTCCCCCATTCTTGCCAGAGTGAGCGCCCGGACGCAACCGGTGCCGTGGATTTCATTTGCAGCGCGGGCAGGCAAACGGGAGAATGCCCGACGATGCGCAAGTTTCTTACCCCCATTTTGGTGGCGCTGGCCTTCGGCGGCCTCACGCCCGTTTTTGCTCACGAGGTGGCGGACGCCATGGCGTTGGCGGCTCAAGATTTCCTGAACAGCCTGGAACCTGACCAGCAGAAAAAGGCCAGCTTCGCGTTCGAGGATGAGGAGCGCTTCAACTGGCATTACATCCCGCTCGAGCGCCGGGGTCTCTCGATCCGGGAGATGCGGCCGGAGCAACGCGTTTTGGCTTACGGGCTTCTCAGCACCGGTCTGAGCCACACCGGATTCCTCAAGGCAACGCAGATCATGAGCCTGGAACGGATTCTTTGGGAACTGGAGAATCACGCCCCAAAACGGGATCCCGAATACTACCTCGTCTGGATTTTTGGCAAGCCGGACGGCAAGGGAACCTGGGGCTGGCGCTTCGAGGGGCACCATCTGTCGCTGAATTTCACCATCGTCAACGGCCAGCTGATTGCCGAAACCCCGGCCTTTTTTGCGGCCAACCCTGGCGAAGTCAAATCGGGGGCCCGCAAAGGGCTTCGCGTTTTGGCCGGGGAAGAGGACCTCGCCCGTGCCCTCGTGAAATCGCTGGACGACGGTCAGAAGGCCCAAGCGGTGATCGGGCCCGCCGCCCCCGAGGACATCCTCACCAAGGACCTGCCCAAAGTGGATCCGCTGAAGGCCGAGGGAATCCGTTACCAGGATCTCAACGACGCCCAGAAGCAACAGCTTTGGAAACTGATCGATGAATACCTCAACAAACATCACCCTCTGCTGGCGGCTGAAGAGCGCAAGAGGGTCGAGGCGGAGGCCCCGGAAATCCGGTTTGCCTGGTCGGGTGGTTTCGAATTCGGCCAAGGGCACTACTACAGGGTTCAGGGCAAGACCTTTGTCCTGGAGTATTGCAACGTGCAGAACGGTGCCATGCACCCGCACGTCTCCTGGCGCAATTTCGGCGAGGATTTTGGCCGGGATCTCCTCCGCGAGCATGTCGCCAAGGAGCACCCCGGCTCCTGACCGTCACTCCACCGTGTTCACCAGCTCGCCCAGTCCGTCGATGGCGATCACGACGCGGTCGCCAGAGCGGAGGGTGAAGCTGGCGTCCGGGACAATCCCCGTCCCGGTGAGCAGGTAGGCTCCCTGGGGAAACTCGTTTTCCCGGAACAGAAACACCGCGAGTTCATCGAAGCTGCGTTTGATTTGGGAGACGCTGGTCTCCCCTTTGAAGGCCAGGCTGTTTCCGCGGATGACCAGGAGCCGGATCGTCGTCTGCGGGCTGATCACCTCGCCCACCACCAACCCGGGACCGAGCGCGCAAGAGCCGCGATACACCTTGGCTTGCGGGAGGTAGAGCGGATTCTCGCCCTCGATCGACCGGGAACTGACGTCGTTGCCGATGGTGTAGCCAAACACATGACCCTGAGCGTTGATGGCCAGGGTCAGTTCCGGCTCCGGCACGTCCCAGGTGGAGTCGGTGCGGATGCGGATCGGCGCCAGGTGCCCTCTGGTGCGGGATGGGGTGGCCTTGAAGAACAGCTCGGGGCGTTCCGCCTCGTAGACCTTGTCGTAAAAGATGTCGCCCCCAGCAGCCTCGGCCTCCTCCATCCGCGCGGTGCGGCTCCGGAAGTAAGTGACCCCAGCCGCCCAGACCTCTTGGGAACCGATCGGGGCCAGCAGCGGGGTCGAGGCCACTTCACGGCGGGGGATGGCTTGGTATCCGGGAAGTTGGGCGCGGAGCCACGCGGAGGGATCGGGAGCGGTGAACAGGGCGTCGAACGAAAAAGCGGTGGTTTGGTATTGCTGTTCATCGACCTCGATGACGAAGTCCGTCGGGGTCCGAAAAATGGTGATCATGGCCACAGCCTAGGATTTCCGCGTCAGGTTGCAAGCCCGGTGATCTTTCCTTTGCCTGGCGGTTACCTCCGGCTTTTGACATTTGATCCCCGTCAGATCGGGGATGGGAAGGTTCTATCATTTCAGTCGCTCTGTCGACGGAGAGTCACGGCCCTCGTGGCGGGAGGATGTTCCTGTCAGGAAGGTCATGCCTCTGGTTCGATCTGGTAGGTCCGGAGAAGTTGTCGCAGCAAATGAGGAGTCGGGTCATTGCGGAGGTGATCCAGAATTTCTCTCATGATCGAAGAGGAATCCGAGGAGGGAAGCCACGGTGATGCCTGGGAGCCAATGTCTTTCTCGAAGACGACAAAGTGTGCTTCTCGGGTAAAGAGTCCCCACACCTTTTTTGTTTCGTGAATGGAACGAACAAATCGCCAGCCCTGGAATCCATGTTCATTGAGGAAGTCTTGCAGTTTCCTCTCGCTGAGACTTCCTGAGAAGAATCCGGTGGTGACTGGTTTCACGAGGTATTGTTTCATCGATGCCAGGAAGGGCTGAGGTGGTTCGTCGAATCTGATGCCTGGGCCGCGAGTGCTTTTTGGTTTGTCATGGCGGCGTTTTGTAGAGTATGAGTCAGGTTAGTTTGATGGCGTGGAGTTTGGCAAGGAATTTTGTGGGTGCGGGGAGGATGGTAGGGCGGAGGGGATGTTTCCCGGGCCGCGACCGGCCTGACCCGATGGCGAAATCGATTGGAGCCTGCGCGAATCCGGATTACGGGTGGGGGGTGTTTTCGATGATCATGGATCCGGTGCGGTTGGTGTCGGACAGAACGTCATGAATCTCCGCCTTCTGTTTTTTGCTTCGTTGCGCGAGGTCACCGGGGCCGGGGAATTGGAGTGGCCTTGGGTGGAAGAGGGGGGCTCTGTGGCTTTGCTTCTGGACCAGCTCTACACACGCTTTCCCCGGTTGCGGGAATGGGACGCGGTCCTGCTGGTGGCGGCGGATTGTGAATACGTGGGGCGGGAGGCGCTTCTTCGTCCCGGGCAGGAAGTGGCGGTGATGCCGCCGGTGCAGGGGGGATGAAAATGATGGGGCGGGAGGACGAATCTCCGGCGGAGGAAGAGGGCGGACTGGTTCCCTGGATCGATACCCGGATCGAGTTGAAGAGTCGGTAGGAACCGATCCCGGATGATTTGCGGGAGAATCCGATCAGCCGGAGCCTGGGGAGTTTGGGGGCTCTATCACGCGATCCTGCGGGGACACACGATTGGGAAGCGCTTGCTGGGGTTGATGGTGGTGGACGAGCGAAGGGGGGCGGTTGGGTTCGGCCGGAGTGTGGGCCGTGTCCTGGCGGAGACGGTCTCAGCAGCAACGCTGGGGATCGGGCATCTTTGCGCGGTCATCGATCCGCACAAACGGAGGTTTTCGCTCATTGGTGTGGCACGCGGGTGGTGCGACGTGATTCGCTTCCAGAGCGCACCTGACGGAGCTTCAGCGGCTGGTGAGGACCAGAACGATGGAGCCGAGCATGAGGGAGGCGCCCAGGAGCCGCCAGCGCATCACCCTGGCGCCGAGGTGGCGTTCATGATTCACAAACCAGTGGCCGGCGAGCCAGACGAACAAGACGCTCATCAATCCCCGGGAAGAATAGAGAATGTTGGCGGAAGTAGCCTGGCCGTGGAGGGCGATGGTGCGCACGAAGAGGATGCTTTGCGCAGCCAGAAGAACGCAACCTCCGAGAAGCCAGGGCCAAGTTCCGCGCGGGAGTTCGTGCAAGGGAGCGGAGAACCGTTGGATGAGGCCGAGGGAGAGGAAGGCATTGATCCAGAAGATGGCGGGCAGGAGTCGGCCGGGTCCCCATTCCGGTCCCCAGCGTTGCACCAGCAGATCAAAGATCGCGAAACAGATGGCGCCCACGGTTCCGCCGATGATCGTCACGGCGAGGCCCCGCGGACGTTTGTCGACGTCCTGGCGGTTCAGGAGAACAATTCCGATCGTGCTCAGCAGCGCCCCCATCCAGAGGCTCGAGCTCACCGGTTGGCCGGTGAAGAGCGGGGTCAGAAAGGCGACGATGACCACCTTGAGACCGAAAACGGGCACGGCGACCGATACATCTCCCCGTTCCAGAGCGAAAAATTGGGAGAGTTGGCCCAGAAAGAGGCAGGCCGCGATAAGACCTGGTTGCCAGAGCCGTGCAGGGTCCGGGGCGGGACCGCCCTCGAGCCAGAGCATGGAAAAGAGCAGGGCACAGATGAGATTGGCCACAAAGGTGGTGCGCCAAAGACCGGCTCCGAGATCGCTTGAGCGTTTGAAAAGGAGTGCGGCAACGGTGTAGACAAAGGCTGAGACAAGCGGAAACAGGGTGGCGGCGGGCACGGGTTCTGCTTACGGCCGGGTGAGGGGATGCACAAGTTCGAGCCTTGGTCTGGGCGGAAAAAGCATTGAAATCTGTCTCGACATCCCGGCCGGGATGCACATTGTAAGGGGTTCCGCTACAAGGGAGGTCTGAGGGCGGCGAATGAAGCGAAAATCCCAGAAGCGTCCGCACCCACCGTCTCCCCACTCGGCCCCACCGCCGGTGGCGGCGCGGTGGAGAGTGCCGGGAGAGTTCGAGCCGCAGGAGGCTCTCATCATCGGTTGTGCGTGTCTGATTCGCAACATGCCCCAGGTCTTTGTCAATCTGGTCCGGGCGATTCAGGGCCGGGTGCGAATCGTCTGTCTCGTCAATCCGGAGGACGAGGTCCTCGGGGAGGTTTTGCTGGCGGCGGCGGGGTTGCCGAAGAAAGCGGCGGAGTTTCACCGGCTCTCCTCGGTATCGATGTGGGCCCGGGATTGGTGTCCGATCCCGGCGTTGGATGCCCGGGGACAGAGTTCGCTGCTGGCTCTGGAATTGCGCCATCTTCGAACTGCGGCCAACGATGAGGCGGAACCGGAACTGTCCCGGATTTTTTCGTCGCCGATCGTGAAAGTTCCTCTGACCCTGGAGGGCGGGAACATCCTGTGCAACGGGGAGGGGCTCTGCGTCACCTCGACGACGATCTTTCCGAAGAATTCGACCCGGAATTTGGATCAGCAGCAGATTGGAGGGGTGTTGGCCACCTATTTCGGGGCCACGCAGTGGGCCTACCTCGATCCGCTGAGTGGGGAGTCCACCGGGCACATCGATCTCTTCTGCAGTTTCTTGGCGGCGGACTTGGTCGTGGTCGGTCAATATCCGGCGAATGTGGACCCGGTCAACGCGGTGATTTTGGATCGGGCCGCTGAGATTTTGGGAAGTTTGAAGACCTCGACCGGTCCGGTCCGGGTGGTTCGCGTTCCGATGCCCCCGCCGGTCGATGGCCGTTTCCGGAGTTACACGAATGTCGCGTTTGCCAATCGCACGCTGCTTGTGCCGCTTTACCCGGGAATCGACGATCATCTGGATCGGCGGGCGCTGTCCATCTACCGGGAACTGATGCCGGACCGGGAGGTCATCGGGATCGACATCATGGAAATGTCGGTGCTCGGTGGCGGGTTGCATTGCATGACGAGCAATGTGTGCAGTGCCCAGGCGGAGCCGAAACAGGCGGGAGGCTCCGGTTCTGAAGGGGCCTCGGGACGGAGCGGTTCGGTGGTGGCCTGAGAGAATGCCCTATGAGTGATCGAGTTCCTCACCACCCGGGCCCGGCACCTGGCAACTCCATGATCGAGGTGCGTTCCCCCTGGTCTGGAGCGCTCCTTGGGGTGGTGCCGTTCTTCGATGAGGCGGGGGTGGATCGGGCCATCCGGGAACTGGCCGCCGTGCCGGAATCGGAAGACCCGGCCTCTGCCGCGGGGTTTGACGTGACGATGTCCAAGGCGGCGGTCATCCTGTCGGAGCGCGGTTCGGAAGCGGCGACGCTGATTTCCAAAGAGCAGGGCAAGCCGCTGGTTGAGGCCAGGGAAGAGGTGTCGCTCACGGTCGGGCTCCTGGAATCGTTTTCCCGAGCCGCGTATCGGTTGGGCCAGCAGTTTCAGCCGTTGGCCGCCGAGGCCCGGATTGGCGATCGTTTTGGATTCACCCGGCAGCGACCGGTTGGGATCAACGCTCTGTTCACGCCGAACACCTTTCCGCTGCTGATTCCCGCCAAACTGCTGTTGGCCTCGCTCGCTGCGGCGAACCGTGTGGTTCTCAAACCGTCTTCAGCCACCCCACTGACGGCGCAGATGCTTCTCGAGGTTCTGGGCCAGGCCGGTTTGAATTTGCAGACGGTGGCTCTCTTGACCGGGCCGGGGCAAACCACGGGGCAAGCCATTTGCCGGCACCCGTTGATCGATCACCTTTCCTGTCAGTGCGCCCCAGAAACCTTGGGGGCTCTTCGGGGAGCGATCGGAGCCATGCCTCTCCGCTATTGTCATGGCGGGAGCGCGGTTTGTTTGATCGCGGCGGATGCAGACCTGGACCGTGCGGTGACCGCGCTGGTCCGGCAGCGATTCGAAAACGCGGGGCAGACTGCCATTTCCGCCGGGACCGTTTATGTGGAGGCGTCGGTCGCGGCGGAATTTACGGAGCGGTTGGTCGTCGCCGTGCGGCAACTGCCGGTGGGGGATCCGTTGGCTCCGGAGACCCGGATCGGGCCCCTGGCTGAGCGATCGCGGGTCGCGGAGTGCGTCAATCTGATGGGGGCGCTGACCACGGCCGGAGCGCGTTTGGTGACGGGTGGAGCCTGCCTGGGATCCGTGGTGGCGCCGATCGTTTTGGCGGAGGTGCCTCCCCGTCACCCCGCCCTGTGGAACGGTCGGGGATACCGCGAAATTCTGGGGCCGGTCCTCACCGTGACCTCGGTTCCGAGCGGGATGGCTGAGATCGGCCATTGGCTGGACCGGCGGACCCAGCCCGTGGTGAGCATCTTCAGTCAGGATTTGGATTGGGCGACCCGGCTGGCCAATTCTCTTCCAGTTTTCAACGTGCATCTCAACGGGATTCCGACGTGGCGCGACGGGGTGGTTTCCACCGCCGGATCCGGGGCGCGTTTGGGGCGTCGTCAGGTCGATGAGCGGGTCAACGAGGTGTCGATGGTTCAAGATCTCGTCTTTCATCCCGTCTGATCGTTTTTTTGTGGCGTGAATTGAGCGATACAGAGTAGAACTTCTGTCCGGGGGGGATGGAGATTTCGAACACAGATCGGCCGATGGCGGCCGTAGGCTTGGGAGATCAACCGTTGTTTGCGGGCGGCTCAATGGCGGCCTTGGTGTTTTTGGTGTGCGTTGCTTTGACCGGGGCAGTGGCGTTCGTTGACTGGCGGGTCGGTTGGGAGATCAGTCTCTTCATCTTCTATGCGGTTCCGATCGCGCTGGCCTCCTGGAGCTTGGGCAGCACCTTTGGGATGGGAATGGCTTTGTTGTGTTCTGGAGCCTGGTTGATTGCTCAAATCGGTGCCAATCCGTTTGCCACCACGCTCGGCCTGATGCTGGCCTTGGCGAACCGCATGTTTTACTTTTGCGTGACCTCATTGGCGACGGTGGCAGTCCGGAAACGGCGGATGGCGGACCAGGCCCGGATCCTGGCGTTGGAGGAACTGCGTCAGGTGGAGCGGGATCTCATGAAGGTGAGTGAACATGAGCATCAGCGGATTGGTCAGGATCTCCACGATGGCTTGTGTCAGCAGCTTGCTTCGATCAGTTGCGCGGCCGGTGCCTTGGCGCAGGAGTTGAAGCAGAGAGAGGATGGAGCCGCGTCGGATGCGGAACTCATCGAGCGAGCGCTGCAACGGGCCGTGCGGGAGGCTCGTGACTTGGCGCACGGCATTCTTCCGGTGCATGTGGATCGGCAGGGATTGGCGGTGGCCCTGTCAAAGCTGGCCTCGAACACCACCACGCTGACCGGGACACCCATCACCCTGCACGAAACGGATTTTCAGTTCGATGATCCATCCCGGTCCATGCACCTCTATCGCATCGCCCAGGAGGCCGTGGCCAATGCGGTTCGGCACGGTCAAGCCAGCCGGGTTGAGATCTTTCTGACTGCTGGACGGGAGGAGGTGGAGCTGCGGATCGAGGATGACGGAATCGGTCTCGCTCTCGGTTCGGAAGCGCACATGGAGAGTCGGAGTGGTGGCATGGGGTTGCGCACGATGCGTTACCGTGCGCAGTCGATGGGCAACGCCGAATTTTCCATGCAGCGACGGGATGGGGGAGGCACCGTGGTGCGATGCCGGGTGCGCAAGCCGGTTGCTGCGGGGATTGAATCATGAGCAATCCAAGGTCTGGAGCAAGTGAAAGACCGGTGGAAGTCCTCTTGGTGGACGATCATCGCATGTTTCGTGAGCATCTGAGTGAACTGATCCGTCGCGCGGGCGGGATGCGGGTCTGTGGAGAGGCGGAGAGCGCTGCCGAGGCCATGGACCGGGTGCGGGAGTCCAAACCGGATGTGGCGATTGTCGACCTCACGCTGCGCGGGTCCAACGGGCTGCACCTCGTTGAACTTCTGCGAGAGGAAGCGCCGGAGGTGAAGGTTCTGGTGCTGTCGATGCACGATGCATCGCTTTATGGCGAGCGCGCCATTCGGGCCGGGGCGCGGGGTTACCTGACCAAGCACCAAACTTCTCGCGAGGTCGTGGAGACCATTCATCGGATCTTGGCTGGAGAAATCTGTGTGAGTGGCGGTGGCCAAGTGGGCGGCGGGACCGAGCAAACAGCTGCCGGGGGAATCGCCATCGACGCAACCCTGACCGCGAGGGAGTTGGAGGTTTTCGCCATGTTGGGGCGGGGGATCGGCACCCGGGAGATTGCCGAAGCTTTGGGGATTGGGGATTCGACCGTCGAAACCTACCGCTTTCGGATCAAGGAGAAACTTGGATTGCGCAGCGCCGCCCAACTCTATGTTTGCGCGGGGAACTGGCTTCGGGAACGGGTGGGATGAGAGGAAGGGCGGTGAGGGTGGGCTTTCGATGGCACACCGTGAGAAAAAGCTTCCTCGGGATTGACCACCAAGCGGGATGATGGAAGGGCAGGGGCCATGAGTTCCCCGATTACCCCTGCCGAATTGCTCGCCGCGCTGGAATGGCGTTATGCCACGAAACGGTTTGATCCCACCCGGCGCATTCCGGAAGAGATCTGGTCCGTCCTGGAGCGGACGCTGGTCCTGACACCCTCCTCTTACGGGATGCAGCCCTGGGAGTTCGTGGTGGTGACCCGTCAGGATTTGAAGGAGAGCTTGGTCCCCCATTCGTGGGGGCAGCGCCAGGTGGCGGATTGCTCCCACCTTCTCGTGATCGCCTCACGACAGACGCTTGGGGAGGAGGATGTGGACCGGTTGATGCGGGCGATTGAATCGATCCAGGGCCGCACTCTGGAACAGACCAAGGGCTATCGGGAGATGATCCTCAAGGATGTCATCAAAGGCCCGCGGTCCCAGGATGTGCCCGGTTGGGCCCGTTTGCAGGGCTACATTGCCCTCGGAAATTTCATGACGGTGGCCGCGTTGTTGGGGATCGATACCTGCCCGATGGAAGGGTTTCTGGCTTCCCGTTACGACGAGGCTCTCGGCCTTGCGGAGCGGGGATTGAGCGCCTCCGTGGTCTGTCCGGCGGGTTACCGGCACCCGGACGATGCGAACGCCTCGTTGCCCAAGGTGCGGTTTCCGTTGGAGGCATTGGTTCGGCACGTGGTCTGATGAAAACCGGTCCTTTGCATCTGTTTCTGTTGGTGGCGGGTCTGGCCAACGGGTGGGGACAATTGGGACCCAACGGGGCCACCGCCTCCTTTCGGGGCAGCCTTCCGCCGCCTCCCACGGCGGATCTGACCGCGGATCAGGAGCGGGCGTTGCAAGCCGAATTGGCCGGCGTGGAAGAGAAATTCCGTGCGGTGGCCAAACATCCGCAGGCCGCTGACGTGGAAATCTTCCTGAAGGCGGTTCGTTATGCCCTGGAGTTTCACGAGTGGTATGACAAGAAACCGGAAGACGGTTTGAACAAGGCGCGGGTCGTGCTTGAAGAAGCGCAGCGACGGTTGGATGGGTTGCGCCGAAACGAGACGCCCTGGGTCCAGGGCAGCGGTTGGAAGACGCTTGGTTTTTATTCCCGCATCGATGGATCCGCCCAGCCCTACGCCGTGGAAATCCCCCAGGGGCTCGAAGGGCCAAGTCCGCGGCCGGTGCCGATGTGGATCTGGTTGCACGGGCGTGGGGACACCGCCACGGATCTCCATTTCCTTCACGGGAAGTTGACGGCCCGGAAACCCGGCCAGTTCCAGCCTGCCGGCGCCCTTGTGCTTCATCCGTTCGGACGGTATTGCAACGGTTACAAGAGTGCGGGAGAGACCGATGTTTTCGAGGCGCGCGACGCGGCCATGACGCGGTTCCGGGTCGATCCGGACCGGGTCGCGCTGGCGGGATTCAGCATGGGAGGAGCGGGTGCCTGGCACCTGGGGGCGCACTATGCGGATCAGTGGGCCTGCGTGCATGCGGGGGCCGGTTTTGTGGATGTGAAGCGTTACCAGAAGCTTGTGCCGGAGAAGTATCCGTCCTGGTATGAGCAGAAACTTTGGGGAACCTACGACGTTCCCGCCTGTGCCCGCAATTTCCTGAATGTCCCGCTCATCCTGTATAGCGGGGAGTTGGATCCCCAGCGGGATGCGGCGGAATATATGATGGAGATCCTGGCCGGGGAGGGCCTGCGCCCGCCTCATCTCATCGGACCCGGCATGGGGCACAAATACCACCCGGAAACCCTCAAGGAAGTGCAGAGGCTGGTGGAAGAGGCGGTCGCCAAAGGCCGCAATCCCTGGCCCCGGGAGGTGCATCTGCAGACGGCCAACCCGTGGCATCGCGAGCTGTTCTGGGTGCACATCGAAGAGTTCATGGAGCCTTGGAAGGAGGCGCGGGTCGATGCGGAAATTCTGGAAGCGGAGGGGGTGATCCGGGTGACGACGCGCAACGTCGCCAAGGTGCGGATCGATCGCAATTCCACCACCCGGGATCACAAGATCGTGGTCGATGGACGGGAGCAACCCGCCGCGGAAACGGTTGCAGATGCGAAACCGAGACCGAAACCGTTTTTGGGGCCGATCGATGCCGCTTTCCGGGAGCGGTTTGTGGTGGTGCTTCCCGAGCGCCAGGGAGCGCACCCGGAGGTCGACCGATGGGTGCAGGCAGAATCGGCTCGGTTTCTCAAGCGTTGGCGGAGCCTGATGCGGGGGGACGCCATCGTGATGAAGGCTTCTGAACTCCGGGCGGAAACGCCTGGCACACGTGTTCTTTGGGGCGATCCCCTCTCCAATCCGGCAATTGCCGCCGTGGCGGATCGGCTTGCGGCGCAATGGGAAGGGGATCAGGTCCGGGTCGCCGGTCAGTCGTTTCCGGGCTCGCATCACGTTCCGGTTTTGATCCAGGCGCTGCCAGATGGCACCCGGGTCGTTCTCAATTCCGGGTTGACCTTTCGGGAGGCGCACGATCGCAGCAACTCGTTGCAGAACCCCAAACTCCCGGACTGGGCCGTGTTGGACATCGCGCAACCGCCTGGCCCGGAAACGGCCGGCAAGGTGGTGGCTGCGGATTTTTTCCGGTGAGAGGCTGCCGCTTCCTGAGCGGGGGCGACAAGTTCGCTTGCCTGGGAGGTTGGAATCCGCTATGACGCATGACGAACCTGCTCATGAAACTCAACGCAACCACGCTCCTGCGCATCCTCGGAGGCGCTTCGGCACTCGCCTTTCTGGCGAGCTGTTCCACCGCCACAGTGCAACGCCAGGCAGCGGCGGCTCCCGAGAGCGCACTTGAGTCGGCCCCGGGCAATTTGATGAATGAGCTGGTGGTGCCGCTCACCAAGGCGCTGCCACCACCGGTTGCAATGGCCCCCGAGCCGGGCGCGGCCGGAGCCGCGCTGCGGGGGGCGGCGGCCCCGGTGGATCCGAAGACGGCGGAGGCGCCGTTTTTGACGCAGCGGGTGTTTTACGGAACGAATCGGACGGTCGGCAATCGATCGGATCCGAACAGTTATTATAGCGGCAGTGGGAGCGACAAACTCGAGGTCGGTTATTGTGATGTGAGCATTCCGCTGGAACATCAGGCCGGCAAGATCGAGGCCCCGGACCCATTGAGCTGGCAATACTGGTTTGCGGGAGATTTTCGGGAGGATCCGAAACGGCATGTGGTTCTGCTCGGGGTGAAGCCGCAGGAGAAAGAGGTCTTCCTCCGGGATCTCCGTGCGAAGATGCGGGATGGGAACCCCTTGCGGAGGCGGTGCTTCGTGTTCGTGCACGGGTTCAATGTGCCATTCCGGAACGCGGCGCGCCGCACGGCGCAGATGGCTCACGACCTCGGCTTTCCCGGGGCGCCCGTCTTCTTCAGTTGGCCGTCCCAGGGCGGGGAAGCCTACTATCTGGTGGACTCGGAGAACAACGTCCGCTCGCGGCCGGAGTTGGTGAATTTTCTTGAACTGATCGCCAGGGATAGCGGGACTCAGGAGATTTATCTACTGGCCCACAGCATGGGGACCCGGGTGGCCAGCCAGGCGTTTCCGGAGGCGTATGACAAGCTCGGGCCTTTGGCGCGTGGCAAGTTGAAGTCGGTCATTCTCGCCGCGCCGGACATCGATGCCGACGTCTTCAACCAGGAGATCGTTCCGAAGATGCAGAAGACGGGCATCCCCCTGACGCTTTACGCATCCAGGGCGGACAAGGCTTTGCAAATCTCCAGGCAATTCAACGGCAAACCGCGCATCGGTCAGGATCCGATCCTTGCCGCGAAGGGACTGAAGGGAGTCGAGGTGATTGACGCATCGGCCGTGAAGAGCGATTTCACCGAGCACAATTATTTCGGATCCTCGCCGATCCTCCTCCGGGAGTTCCAGGCCATTTTCGATGGCAAGCGACCGGAGCAGCGGTCCTGGCTGCAACTGCAGACCGCGCCCTCGGGCGGGAACTATTGGATCCTGTCTTCTCCCTGATCCAGGCTTGACCGGTTGCCCTTGTGGCCTGATGGGGATTTCATGAGGACCCCTTTTGTTTTCAGCCTTGCGTTGGTTCCACTGATTTTCTGTGGGTCGCCTGTCCGGGCGGCGGAGCGCAACATCATCTTTTTTATCACGGATGACGAGAGTCCCACGTTGGGATGTTATGGGGACAAGGTGGCGGTGACTCCGCGGATCGATGCCCTGGCGGCGGATGGAACGGTTTTTCTCAACGCCAGTGCCACCACTGCCAGCTGTTCGGCGAGTCGATCCGTGGTGATGTCAGGGCTGCACAATCACGCGAACGGTCAATATGGTCATGCGCATGATTTCCACAAGTTTTCCAGTTGGCACAATGTGGTGAGCCTGGCGCTGCCGCGAGTCCTGGCAAATGCCGGATATCGCACCGCGCAGATCGGCAAATACCACGTGGCGCCCGAGGAGGTGTATCACTTTGAGACCTATCTGGAAGCCAAGGGAGAGCGGAACCCGGTCGAGATGGCGGAAAAGGTCAGGGCCTTTCTCACCGCGCCGGACGAGCGTCCGTTTTTCCTCTATTTCGGGACCGCGGATCCGCATCGTGGCGGAGGTGAGGATGCATCCTACCCAGGCCCCTTGAAACCGGACCTGTTTGGGAACAAGCCAGGGAAGGGATCGTTTCCCGGGGTTCAAGAACGCTTTTTCGATCCGGCCGCCGTGCCTGTCCCCAGTTTCCTGCCCGACACGCCGGAATGTCGTTCCGAACTGGCGCAATACTACCAGAGCTGCGCCCGGGTCGATCAGGGAGTGGGTCGCCTGGTGGATATTCTGAAAGCGGCGGGTCTTTATGACAAGACGCTCTTTGTCTTCACATCGGATCACGGCATGGCGTTTCCCGGAGGCAAGACGACGGTTTACGAGGGGGGGCTCCGGGTTCCCTTTGTGGTGCGCAATCCTTACGAACCGACGCGTGGGGTGCGCTCGCGGGCGCTGATCAGCCATATCGATATCACGCCTTCCCTTCTCGATTTCGCGGGAGGGCTCGATCCGGTCCGCAACGCACCGGTGAAGATGGTGTCCGCCGCTGACTATTGGAAGGACAAGCCATACGTGGCCAAGGAGAACCGCGGTCCGCGCAAGGGGCTGGAACGGTATCACGGAAAGTCCTGGGTCCCGATCCTGGGGAAGGCGGATGCGGGGCACCGGGAGACGGTTTTCGCCTCGCACACCTTTCACGAAATCCAGATGTATTATCCGATGCGGGCGATCCGTGATCAGGAGTTCAAGCTGATCTGGAACATCGCCCACGGGTTGCCCTATCCATTCGCCTCAGATCTCTGGGCGGCTTCGACTTGGCAGGCGCAATGGGCCAAAGGGATGGACGCTCCCTACGGAAAAAAGACGGTGGGTGAGTATGTTCGTCGGCCGGCCTTTGAGTTGTATGACATGCAGAAAGATCCGGAGGAATCGGTGAACCTGGCCGCCAATTCGGAATATGCGGAGGTGCTCAAGCGTTATCAGGAAAAGCTGAAGATGTTTCAGAGGGAGATGGGGGATCCTT
>QQNE01000020.1 GCA_003402735.1 Verrucomicrobiota bacterium | reverse complement strand
TTCACCTTCGGTTAGCTGGGTGAATACTGGCATCGTACAACGGGAATTGTTTCGGCAGCCAGAATAACCCAGCTAACCTTATTTTCCATAGCTCCGTTGCACTTCAGCGTTGAATCCAGGAGACTCAGATCAACCCCAGACTGGCCACTGCGTCCCGTTCCTCCTTGAGTTCGGCAACGGTGGCATCGATTTTGGATTGGCTGAACTCGTTCACCGGAAGCCCCTGAAGGATTTTCCATTTCTTGCCATCGGTCACGATCGGGAACGACGAAATCAAACCCGGCTCGACGCCGTAACTGCCGTCGGAACAGACGCAAACGCTGGTCCAATCTTTGCCCGGGGTCTTGGTGGTGAGGCTGCAAACGGTATCGACGACGGCATTGGCGGCGGAGGCGGCGGAAGAAGAGCCGCGGGCTTCGATGATGGCCTTGCCGCGCTGTTGCACCGTGGAGATGAATGGGCCCTTGAGCCACTCCTCGTCCTTGATGACCTGGGTGACCGGCTTCCCGTTGATCTTGGCGTTGCAAAAGTCCGGATACTGGGTGGCGGAGTGATTGCCCCAGATCGTCATGTTGGTGACCGCAGAGCTGTGAACCCCGGCCTTCTGGGCGAGCTGACTCTTGGCCCGGTTCTCGTCGAGACGGGTCATCGCAAACCAGCGATCCTTGGGGATCTTCGGCGCATTGCGCATCGCGATGAGGCAATTCGTGTTGCACGGGTTGCCGACGACGAGGATGCGGACGTCCTTGGCGGCGCTGCGCTCAATCGCCTGGCCCTGTCCGGTGAAGATCTTGCCGTTGATGTTGAGGAGATCCTTGCGCTCCATGTCCGCCTTGCGCGGCACGCTGCCCACGAGGAGGGCCCAGTTCACTCCGGAGAATCCCTCATCGAGGTTGGACGTCTGGACCACATTGCGGAGCAGCGGGAACGCGCAATCGTCCAGCTCCATGACCACGCCCTGCAACGCCTTGAGCGCAGGCTCGATCTCGATGAGATGGAGACTGACGGGCTGTTTGGGTCCAAACATCGCTCCCGAAGCGATCCGGAAGAGAAGAGAATATCCGATCTGACCGGCGGCACCGGTCACCGCCACCTTGATGGGCTCGTTGCTCATGAGTGTAATGTCCCTTACGTCTTACGCCGTGAAGCCGAAGCGGCCAGTCTCTTTTAGGAGATTTTTCACGCCTTCACAGGCTTGGTGCCAACGCGGCGCCGCGGACAGCTCCGCCACGGTCATGGGGAGCCGGTGGGACCAGTTGCGATCACTGAGCAGGCCGGGGACATTGAAACGCTCCTCCAACCCGAACAGATCGGTGATCATCACCGAGGCGTAACGGGACCGGGCTGCGAAAAGAGCCCGCAGAAGATGCTCCCGCACCGCGTCATCAAACTCCGGAATGCCTCCGTGAGGGAAATCGATGCCCGCAAGCCGACCCAATCCTTCCAGAAACCGGCGGGGTTCCCAGCCCTCCCCGTCGTTCCCGTGCTGCAACACTTTTTCGCGCGCCCGATTCCACTGCGTCTTCACCGGCTCGTGATCGTGCGTGGCGTAGGTGGCCAGCGAGAGCCAGGGATACTCCTTCGGATCCCGCAACCCGCCGTGGTCCGCACCTTCCCACTGCGGCACCTTCATCCCGGCCAGGCCAATCGATAGCAGGCTCTCCGGCACGTAACGCGGCACCATCCCCAAGTCCTCCGCCACCACCGCCGATCCGTTCGCGGCCTCGCGCACCATCGTCAAATACCGCTCGCCGAGCAGCCGGTTGCGCTCCGCCATTTCCATCGTGTCATCCGGACCCGGCTGAAAACCGGGCACCCGCCCCCCGGTCCGCCCCATCGTCTCCTCCACCGTCAACGGCAAAAACTCCGCATTGCGGTCCGGTCGCCAGGGGAAACTGTAAATTCTGTAGAACCCGAGGGCGTGATCAATTCGGAAAATATCGAAAAAGCGGCAGAGCTTGCTGATGCGCTGCCGCCACCAGGCGTAGTCGTCCTGCGCCATCACCTCCCACCGATACAGCGGAATCCCCCAGTTCTGGCCCCAACGCACCACAAACTCGTCGTCCTTGAAATTGCTCTCCGGCGGCGCGCCCCCGAACCACTCCAGATCAAACAGATCCCGCTTGGCAAACACGTCGCAACTGCAGCGACTCACCCCGTAGGGCACGTCCCCCATCAACTTGACCCCCCGTCTCCGGGCATGGGCCGCCGTCGCATCCCATTGCTCCTGGGCGATGAACTGAACGTAGGCGTAAAAGGCCAACTGCAACTCCGTCTTCTCGCATTCCTTCTGCAACAGATTGTCAATGAAGGCCCTCGCCTTCTCCGCGGAACGGTATTCCGGAGACCAATGCTCCCAATCCTCTTGCCCCTCCTCCATGTCGAGCAGCAACCGGTAACAGCAGTAGTCGTGGAGCCAATGACGCTCCGCCGCACAAAATGCCAGGAACGCCCCCTCCCGCTCCGTGCCATGCCAGTAATGCTCCCGGCGAAACTTCCCAAACGCACGCCACAACAAATCCAGCTTCAACCGACGCACCTGCTCATACTTCACCCCATCCGCCCGCAACCCGGCCAGGTCATACCCCCCGACCACCTCCTCATACTCCGCCTGAGTCAACTCCGGGATCGCACCCGGCGACGTATCCAAGGTCAACGGCTCCAACGCCACCGAACTGATCGCGTTGTAAGGACTGTTGTCCCGCCCCATCTCGTTCACCGGCAGCAACTGGATGAATCCCAACCCGCACTCCACTGACCAATCCACCAACTGACGCAACGCCGTCACATCGCCAATCCCGAGGTCATCCTCCCGCCGCAAGGCAAACAGAGGCACAAGAACGCCGGCGATCCGCTCCTCAGAGGTGGTGGTGCGAGAGTCAAACATGTCAGGGCGGAACTATAGCCCTGGAGCCCGTTCGTGCGAGTGGAAATTCGGAAGTTGTTAACCATGTTTTCCCCAAAACTTGACGAATCCCATTTTCTCCATTCCTATCGGCCCATGCCCCTGATTCTCACGGTTCTGGCTCTTGCTCTGTTGGCATCCGCCAGCCCGGCTGCCGATTGGTCCCCTCTCTTCGACGGCTCCTCACTCAAAGGCTGGACCCAACGCGGCGGCAAGGCCACCTATCAAGTGCGCGACTCCGCCATCGTCGGCACCGCCGTCCCCAACACCTCAAACAGTTTCCTCTGCACGGAACGAGATTACGGCGACTTCGTCCTCGAGCTCGAGTTTCGCATCGATCCCACCCTCAACGCAGGAATCCAATTCCGTTCCGAAAGCCTCGCCGATTACAAAAAAGGCCAGGTTCATGGTTATCAGATGGAAATCGATCCCAGCCGCCGGGGCTGGTCCGGTGGCGTTTACGACGAGGGACGCCGCGGCTGGATCTACCCCCTCACCCTCCGCCCGGATGCCCGTTACGCCTTCAAACAAAACGAATGGAACCACTACCGGATCGAGGCCATCGGCGACTCGATCCGCACCTGGGTCAACGGCGTCCCCGCCGCCGATCTGGTCGATCCCATGACCCAGAAAGGATTCATCGCCCTCCAGGTCCACGGCGTGGGCAAGCGCTCGGACGGCCCGGAGACCAGTTGGCGAAACATCCAAATCAAGGACCTCGGCCAAAGCACTTGGAAGCCTCTCTTCAACGGCAAGGACCTGACCGGATGGACGCCCACCCCGGGCGGCACCTGGAACGTGTCCGACGGCGTCCTCAAGGGCACCAGCCCCGCCTCTGAAACCAAGCACGGCATTCTGCTGAGCGATGCCGACCACGAACATTTCACCGCCCGGATCGTCTACCGCTCCCGCTCAGGGAACAGCGGTTTCTACTTCCGCGCCCAACCCGTCGAGGAAGCCGTCGGCCTCAAGGGATTTCAGGCGGAGATCGACTCCACCGGCCAGGACGCGGGCGGGCTTTACGAAACCCTGGGCCGCTCCTGGGTGGTCAAGCCCGCGGCCGACCTCGTCAAGAAAGCCTACAAACCGGGCGATTGGAACGAGATGACCGTCTCCGCGCACGGCCCCCGTCTGGTCGTGCACCTCAATGGCACCAAAACCGCCGACCTCCTGGATGCGACTGGGGCGCGCAAGGGCCGTTTCGGTCTCCAGTTGCACGGCGGTCAGGACATGGATGTGGAATTCAAATCGATTGAACTCCTCGAAACCGCCGCCCCACGCCCCATCCCGGAATTCCCAGCCACCCCCACCGGTCCCATCGTTCCCGAGGGGGCCGCGTTTCGCAAACTCGGCGACGGTTACAAATTCACCGAGGGCCCGGCTCAAGGCCCCGATGGACGCATCTGGTTCAACGACATCCCGAACAACCGCACCCACGTTTACGATCCGAAGACCGGACAGATCAGCGTCTGGCGCGAAGACACCGGTGGTGCCAACGGCCTGCTCTGGGTTCCCGGCGGCGACTTGTTTGCCTGCGAAGGCACCAACCGCATCGTCAGCCGGCAAAGCGGCGACAAACGGACCGTCGCCATCGAAAAATTCGAGGGCAAACGTCTCAACAGCCCCAACGATCTGGTCCTCGACGGCCAGGGCGGATTTTATTTCACGGATCCCCGTTACGGCAACGCCGGCGGCGCGCGCGAATTGGAAAAGGAATCCGTCTATTACGTGAACCAAGGTTCCAAAATCACCCTCGCCACCAGCGAAGTCACCAAGCCAAACGGAGTGGCGCTCTCTCCCGACCAAAAGACGCTCTACGTCGCCGACACCGCCGAAAAACAGATCTTTGCCTGGGACGTCAAGAGCCCGGGCATTCTGGAACACCGGCGCCTCTTTGCCCCCTCCTCCAGCGACGGCATGGCGGTCGATCTGGCCGGAAACCTCTATCTGACCACCGGCCCGGGCCTCTCCGTCTGGTCGCCCGCCGGAGAAAAGATCGCCGAAATCCCCTGCCCCGAGTCCCCGGCGAATTGCGAGTTCGGCGGCCCCGGAAACAAAACTCTGTTCGTCACCGCGCGCACCGGATTTTACGCGATCGATCTCAACATCCCGGGCCTCCGCTGAACAATCAGTGGAAACTTCGGCACCGTTCCTGCTGCTAACGTAGGCGCCTTGAGCGATCCTGCACCAACCCCCGCCGCGGTCCCCCCCGAGCCAACGCTCGACCTTACCGAATTCCTCGAGATCCTCTACCAATTGGTCCGGGAACCCTCGGTGGTGGGAACAGAAGATTCCTTCTTCCGCGTCGTCCGCCGCGAGTTGGAGGAAATCGGCGTCCAGGTGGATCATCACTTCGGAGCCTTGGTGGCCCGCGGCTCCCAACCGGAACTGCTGGTTCTCTCCGCCCACATCGACCGTCACGGTCTCCTTTGCACCGGCCCGAACGAATTCCAATACGCGGCCTTCATCTCAGGCAACCGGGGCGAACTGGACGGGGACTCCATCTCCGAACAGATGATGGCCACCATTGCTGACCGCTTCAACGGCCAACGCGTCCAGGCTCACCTGCCGTTCACCGGCACCTACCTCGGGCAAGGGGTCATCTCCGCCTCCCGGCTCTGTCCCTACCGCCGCAACCTGATTTTCGAGATTGATGGCCTGCCCCAATTGCACCCTGGCACGCCCATCTCCTTCCTCGACCGACTCCAAGTCACCCAGACCCACCTGTCCGCCCAGCTGGACAATGTCCTCTCGGTGGCCCTCATGATCTATCTTTTCCGATTAGGATTCACCGGCACGGCCCTCTTCACGGCCCAAGAAGAGGCGGGCCGCAGCTGGCGACACGCCCTCGCCTGGTTTCAACGCGAACGAATCACCACCCGCAGACTGCTGGTGCTCGATACCAGCCCCTACCCAACCGCCGAATCGGCCGCGCAACAGGAAATCGTCCTGCGCCGCAAGGACGCCACCGGCGCATTCGACCCCGCCTTCACCTCGGAAATCGAAAACGCCTGCAAACGGCTCGGCATCCGTTACACCTTCAAGGACGCCTGGATCGACGAACAAAACCGGAACCGCACCAAGCCAATTTCCCTCGGAAGAACCGAATTGGGCAGACTGGTCGCCGCCACGGGCGGATTGATCAACGGGACCACCCTGCAGATCCCCACCACCGGCTACCACACCGCCAACGAAACCGCCTCGCTCGAATCCATCCGCGCCACGCTCCGGTTGTTGGGAGCGTATCTCTGAAGCGGCACACGGAGCCAAGCTTTGCGACTTCGTCCCCCGGTTTCAGGGGACGACTCGGATTCCGAGGAGTTTTGACCGCCGCCAAGGCGCGCGAAGAGGGAAGCGGTTGCCAAACCGACAAAAATCTGGAAGAACGTGCCCCATGAAACGCCGCCTGATTTCAACCTGCGCTCTCGCCTTGCTGCTTCTCCCCGCCGCCGCCCAAACGACTTGGCCGAAGGGGCTTGTCCTCGAGGGGCGGGTCGCCTTCACCGAGGGCCCGGCGTGGCATGCGGCCAGCGAAAGTGTCTTTTTCAGCGACATCGAGAACAACCGGATCATGCGGCGGATGAAAGACGGAACCTTCCAGGTCTACCGTCAACCATCGGGCGGAGCGAATGGTCTGATCTTCGATGCCTCGGGCCGCTTGTATGCCTGTGAGGGCAACGCGAAACGCGTCACCCGGACCGAGCTGGACGGCACCATCACCGTGCTGGCTCAGGATTTTGAGGGCAAATCCTTCAACGGCCCGAACGACCTAGCCCTGGCCGCAGACGGCTCCGTCTATTTCACCGACCCACGGTATGGTCCGCGGGAGGGAATGGAGATCCTCGACGCCGCCGGCAAACCGGTCGAGGGCGTCTACCGCATCGCTCCCAACGGGCAATTGACCCGAGTCATCACGCACGAAGTGGACCGACCCAACGGAATCGTCATCTCCCCGGATGGAAAACGGCTCTACGTGGCAGACAATGTCAACAGCGGGCCCAACAACGGCGTCGGCGGGAACCGCAAGCTCTGGCGCTTTGACTTCGTTGCCGGGGGCGGCATCGATCCCGGCAGCCGGAAACTGCTCTTCGACTGGGGCACGGAACGCGGGCCTGACGGCATGTGCTGGGGACCTGATGGCAAGCTCTACGTGACCGCGGGACTGCTCTTTGCCAACCCTCCCGTGGAGACGGCGGACAAGTTTCCTGCCGCCGTCTACGTGATCGATCCAGAATCCGGCGAAAGGATCCGCACCCTGCCCATCCCCGAGGACATGATCACGAATTGCACGTTCGGCGGGAGAGACGGCAAAACCCTGTTCATCACCGCCGGGCACAAGTTGTGGAGCTTGCGGGTGGAGTGACCCGAAGAAGGACTACTCCAAGCGCACCGCGCGCAGCCTCAGGGCATTTCCGATGACCGAGACCGAACTGAAGCTCATCGCGGCCGCCGCGAGCATCGGCGACAGCAGGATGCCGAAGAACGGCCACAACACCCCGGCCGCGACCGGCACGCCCGCCGCGTTGTAAACAAACGCGAGGAAGAGGTTCTGCCGGATGTTGCGCATCGTGGCCCGGCTCAGGCGGATGGCGCGGACGAGGCCCTGGAGATCCCCTTTGACCAGGGTGATCCCGGCGCTTTCGATGGCCACGTCGGTCCCGGTTCCCATGGCGATCCCGACATCCGCCCGCGCCAGGGCCGGGGCGTCATTGATGCCATCCCCGGCCATGACGACGACGTGCCCCTCCGCCTGCAAGCGTTCGATGTGGCCCAACTTTTCCGCCGGAAGAACGCCGGCGTGGAATTCATCGATCCCCAACTGCACCGCCACCGCCCTGGCGGTCGACTCTTCGTCGCCAGTGAGCATTACCACCCGGAAGCCCGCTGCGCGGATCGACCGAATCGCGGAGGCGGCGCTCTCCTTGATTGGATCGGCCACCACGAGCGTTGCCGCCAATCGGCCGTCCACCGTGACCTGGATCCCGGATCCCGCGCCTCTGCCGACCGTCACCAACCGGCCGTCCACCTCGCCCCGAACGCCTTGGCCGACGACGGAAGCGAACTGGAACGGAGAACTCAACGGGAGGCCCCAAGCCCGAGCCCCCCGAACAATGGCGGAAGCGAGGGGATGTTCACTCCCCTGCTCAAGGCTGGCGGCCAGGCGGAGAACCTCCGTCTCGGAACATCCCGGCTCCGCACGAAGGGCGACCAATTCCGGTTTTCCCTCGGTCAGGGTGCCGGTCTTGTCGACCACCAAGGTGTCGGCTTTCTCCAAACGCTCGAGCGCCGCCGCGTGCCGGATCAGCACCCCGGCCAAGGCACCGCGACCGGTGGCGACCATGATGGAGACCGGGGTGGCCAAGCCAAGCGCGCAGGGACAGGCGATGATCAGCACCGAGACCGCATTCACCACGGCATGGGCGAGCCGCGGTTCCGGCCCCCAGAGGGACCAGGCGATGAAGGCGATGCCCGCCGCCGCCAAAACCGTGGGAACGAAAGCGCCGGCCACCACGTCGGCCAGTTTCTGGATCGGGGCCCGGGAACGTTGCGCTTCGGCCACCATCCCGGCAATCCGAGCCAAAAGCGTCTCGGCCCCGACCTTCTCCGCCCGCATCAGAAAACTCCCGGACCCGTTCACGGTGCCGCCGATCACCCGATCCCCGGGAGATTTCGCGACCGGCATCGGCTCCCCGGTGACCATGGATTCATCGACATGGCTCGCGCCCTCCGTGACGAGGCCATCGACCGGGATCTTTTCCCCGGGACGAACCCGCAGGGCATCCCCGGGCTGCACTTGATCCAACGCCACGTCCTCTTCCGTTCCGTCCGGCCGGACCATCCGGGCGGTGTGCGGTGCCAGCCCGAGCAGGGTGCGAATCGCCACGCGCGTGGCGGATCGAGCGCGCAATTCGAGAACCTGACCGAGAAGAACCAGCGCCACGATCATCACCGCAGACTCAAAGTAAACCGGCACAACGCCGTGATGCCGCATCGTTTCCGGGAACAATCCCGGGACCAAGAGCGCCACGGCGCTGGAACTCCAGGCCACCAGCACGCCGAGCGAGATCAGGGTGAACATGTTGAGATGCCGAGTTTGGAGCGATCTCCAACCGCGCTCGAAAAATGGCCACCCACCCCACCAGACCACCGGCACGGAGAGGACAAAGCTCAGCCAACGCACCCAGGAAACCTGTTCCAGCGCCATGGCCAAACCCACGACCGGCAGGGCCGCCGCTGCACAAAACCAGAATCGTCGGGACATGCCGTCGAGTTCGGCGGTGTCTTCCTCAAGCCCCGGAGCGATCGGTTCCAGCGCCATCCCGCATTTTGGACAGAGGCCCGGGCCTTCCTGCACCACCTCCGGATCCATGGGACAGGTGAACGGGCCGGTCCCAACCGACGCCGCGGCCGAAGGTGTCAAATATCGCTCGGGATTGGCCCGGAACTTCCGGCGGCAACTCTGGCAGCAAAAAAAATAATCTGTTCCCTGATGACGGTGCCGCAGGGAACCCGCGGACACCTCCATGTGGCAAACCGGATCGATGTGGGGACCGGAGCCGGGCCCCGGACAACAGGAGTGGATCCTTTGCACATCGGAACCAACACCAAACCACGCGACACCTCAAATCATTGGCACCAGCTTGCTCAAGATCAGCGTCACCACCAGGCCGATCACCGAGTCCGCGCCGGTCTGCAAGGTCCAGGTCCGCAAGGTCTCCTGCTCGTTCATCCCGCTGAGGCGCGAGACGACCCAGAACCCGCTATCGTTCATCCAGGAACAAAACATGGCGCCAAAGCCGATGGCGCAGAACAGGTAGACCGGATGGCACCCGAGGGTAGCGGTCGCCAACATCGGGGCCATGATCGAGGAGGCGGTCAGCATCGCGACGGTGGCCGACCCCTGCGCCAGGCGGATGATCACGGCCACCAACCACCCCAGAAAGAGCAGGTTGATGTCGTAACCCTGCGCCAGGGCCTGCACGGAGTCCCCCACTCCGGCGTTGCGCAGGGCCAGACCGAAGGCGCCTCCCGCGCTGGTGATGAGAATGATCATTCCGGCCGTCTCCAACGGTGGCCCGACCAGATCCTCAAGCTGTTTCAGCCCATACCCGCGCTGACGCGCCAACACCACCATGGCGACGGTTGCCCCGATCAGCAGGGCAATGTTCTTGTGCCCCAAAAAGTCCACCCAGTGGCGCACCTCGGTGAACCCCTCCTTGCCGCCACACAAGGAAACCAATCCCGCCGCGCCGAAGAGCCCTTTGTCCGCCAATTCAAACACCGTGGTGAGGCTGATCAGAAGGATCGGCAGAACCACCGGCGTGATGCTCCAGAAAAAAGAGGGAAGCTCGCTCTCCGGTTTGTTGCTGATCCCCTGCAGATTCTCCAATGAGACCGCACCGGAGCCCCGCACCGGAACCGTCGTGCGCTGGTTGAGAACCCGGCTCAACAGGAAGCCCAGCGCGGAGACAATGGCCCCGATCCCCAGGCCCCATACCAGCGATTCCCCTACGCTGATCTTCAAATCTTCCACCACCGCCACCGGCCCAGGATGTGGCACGGTCATGCTGTGAGTGATGGTGCCGGCACAGCAGACCGCAAGGATGTAGAGGACATAATCTTTGCCGGTGCGCATCGCCAGGGTCATCGCCAGCGGCGCCATGAGCATGAACATCGTATCGAAAAAGATCGGCGCGCTCAGGACGAAGGTGCTCCACAACAGGGCCCAGCCCGCGTGCTTCTCCCCAAAAAAGGCCAAGAAACGCCGCACCACCTTGTCCGCGCCCCCGCTCTCCATCAAACACATCCCGATCACTGCCGCCAACGCGATGCTGATCGCGATGTCCCGCGCCGTGTCCCCCAAACCCTTGCCCACCATCTCCACCACGCCGGCCAGATGCGACACCGTCTTCACCTTGCCGTCCTTTTGCACGATGTCCCAGGTCTCTTTCCCGGTCAGCAAACCCGCCAGCAAGGCGGCGAGCACCAACGCCAAAAAGGCGTGGAGACGCAATTTGCTGATGCCAAAGACGATAAAGGCCACGCTAATGGCGAGGACAACAAAGGGCCAGTAAGTGGAAGTCATCACGGGGCGGATGCTGCCTCCTCGGAGGCGGAGAGTCGAGTGGAATTTGCATCCCAACCGCGCCAACGCACATCGCACCGGGTTTTTAAAAATTTTTTGATGATTGGCCTCTCACATCCGTCCAACCCCGGGGGCAGAGGGTGAAGCAGCGTCGCAAAGGGGAGATCATGGTCCGCCCCCGCGTTCGCTGCGCACCGGAGCCGCCGTTCTGGGAATCCACCACTTGTGCAGGCTGCGGAGTCCGCTCCTCCCGTCCCCCCTGGCTGCGGATCGGCCGGTCGGAAGGGAGACAAACGGACCCCGCTCCGGGCATCAGCAGGAAATCCCAGGCCCCGGGGCAACCCGGGTGGTCATCCCACGGGAAGTATCGGTCAAACCAAGTCGCACCGCCATGCCGCTGAAGGAAGACAAGATCAACTACACCCTCTGCAAATACGCCAGCCGGGGCCAAGCGCGGGTTCCGGTGGTGCTGCAAGGGAGTCAAGGATCCGGGAAAACCACCGGAGCCCGCGCCTTCGCCCGGCAACAGGGATTCTCGGAATCCGAAATCATCGAAATCGCCGGTCACCGCGGCGTCGAGGCCTGCGACCTGCTGGGGCATCTCATCCTTTCCAACGGCCAGACCCTCTGGAAAGACGGGGCCATCACCCAGGCCTTCCGCTCGGTCGGTTGCTGTGAACCGGATGAATTGCCCGGCCTCGTCAACCGCTCCCAACGCAGCGGAGCCTCGGTCTTCCTCCTGATCGATGAAATTTACCGCATCCCGGTCCGGGAGAGGGAAATTTTCCTGAACGCCCTGCAGCCGGACGTCATTCACGGGGTCCGCTGCTACAAGCTGCGCACCGGGCGCGCCCTGCCCTGGAAGGACGGTGCCTTCCGGGAGGAGATGATTTACACCCCCTGCCATCTCCTCTCCATCGTGGCCACCAGCAACGTCGGCATCGAGTTCGACGTGGAAGAAGGCTGTGCCGCTTCGAGGGAGCGCTTCGTGGTGGCCTACGTCGAGACGGACGAGGGGCTCTTCAAAGAGGTGGTCAGGGCCGCCCTGCGAGAGCGCGGGTTTGACCCGAAACTGAGCGTCAAGTTCCTCAAACTCCACCGGGCCTTGGGCAACGCAAAGAGCGACCACACCTTGAATGGCGCGCTGACCTTGCGCACCGTGGTCCGGGCGATCGAGAACGCATTCTATCCGGACGACCTGGGCCACACGCTTTTCGAGATCGGCCAAATCTGGGTGGAAGCGACCGAGACCGGTGCCCCGCTGGTGGAACAGCTCAAGGTCCTCGAAACCTCGATCAAAGCGGCCGGGTTCACCCTTGAGACATGTTGACCGAGCGGCAGAAATGGTGGGTCCTGCGGCGCCACACGGTGCTGCGCTCCGCCGCCTTGGCCTTTGCGGATCCCTACCGAATCCAATGGGTTGATCGCGACTCCCAGCCGGCCACGGGTGGGTGGCGATTCAATGAGAAGGAGGGCCACAACGAGATCCTTCTCAACGAATGCCTGGATGAACTGGCGGAACACCCGGTCCGCACCTCCGGTTTGGCGCTGGAAACCTATCTTCATGAAGTGGCTCATTCCATGTGGTCCGAGAGGGATTTCCACGCCCTGGGAGAGCAGCTCAAGCAGCAGCAAATCCCCTTCGTCATCCAGAACCTCTTCGAGGACGCGCGCATCGAGGCCCGATGGCGACGCGAGTTCGGGCATCGTTTCCGCTGGCTCCGGTGGAACCGTCCCTCATGGGAAACCGAATTCCTGGTCACCATCTCGCCGGAAGCGATTTTTCTCGGCCTGATCACCATCGAGAACCAGCAAAATGCCCTCCGGCATCTTCTCAAAATTTCGGAAACTTCCGGGCCGGAAAACCATGCCCGGACCCTGAAAATCCTTCACTATTTCCGTTTGGCGACGCGCAAGGACAGTCCTTACACCCGTTCCACCCTGGACTTGGTGCCGCTTTGCCGACGCTGGCTCGATGAGTTTCCCCACCCGGCAGAGCATGGTTGGCGCCCGGCTCCCGGCAACATTCACGGAGATGATTACATCCCTCCGGCCGAGGTCTCCGGCGGCAACTCGGCTCCCCAGCCGCGTGGGGAGCCGAAGCCAATTCCGGAGAACCTGAACCACTGGGACGAAAGGGCCAGGGCGGTCCTCTGGCGGCCCGACTGCAACCGGGGTCAATTTCGTCCCGACCTCGGGCTCCGCTTTGAAGCGCGGCTCGCCAAAGCGCTTCCGGACGGGGTCACCAAATGCAAGACCCTCACCGCCACCAAACGGCTCTCCCTGCGCGACCACGTGCGCGGCTCCGCACGCGTTTACCGCGCCAAACGCGCCGTCCCGGAAGGCGTTCCGAACGTGGCCCTGGTGGTGGATTGCTCCGGCTCCATGTGGCACGAACCCCACGTCGCGGGACTCACCCTGCTGCAGATCTTCAATCATCTCCACCGCTCCCGAAAAATCTTCGGTCAGGTCCATCTCACGTTCGGCACCGGCTCCGCCAGCCTGCCGTTGCCCTTCGACGACGATCTGCTCTTTTCGCTGGACTGTGATGGTCCGTGCGAGGGAATCGAGGCCTGCTTCGAGACCAACCGCGCCGAACTGCGCGAGGCCGATGTCATCTGCGTCTACACCGATGGCAACATTCTGGACACACCTTTCGATCGCAAAAAATGGCGCCGCCAAGGCATCGAGACGTATGGCCTTTACGTGGGGCAGTCCTCCAAAGTGGAGGCCCTCAAAAGCTGGTTTGATTACGCCATCGTCCGCCCAACCATCGAGCAGCTGATCATCGCCTGGACCCAACTGCTGCAAAGGCACCGGGCCGGCGCGGGAGGCTGAACGCATCGCGGCGGCGCGTGAGATTCCAACAGACTCATAAGCCCTGATTCAGCTTGATTCTTGCCCGCCAATCCGCAACCTTTCGAAGTGAGCCCGGCGGCGCTGGCATTCGCCCCTCCACCCCGCACAACCCCGAAGACCATGACCTTTATCCAACGCGTTCCCCTCTTCCTGTTCGTCTTTATCGTCTTCAACTTGGTGATGGCCGCCGCTCCGGACATGGTGGTTCCGCACATCATCGACGATCCGGCACCGGTCGAAACCGCGGCTCCTGCGCCAGAAGCTCCTGCCGAGCCCGCTCCGGCTCCCGCCGCAGCCACTGAACCCGCTCCGGTTCCGCCCACAACACCTCCTCCTGAAACGGCCCCGGCCCCTGCTCCGCCTGCGACTACGGCTCCGGCTCCGGCTGCGGCTGCGGCTGCGGAAACCGACGCCAAGCCGGCCCCGTCACTCCCCTCCGTCCCGTCCCTTCAGACCATGAGCAATGCCGGCCGGGTCAGCCTCAGCGTGAAGCCCCTCTTCAAGGTGCAACTGCCCAGCGGTCTTTTCTGGTATCCCACCATGAACGACGTGCTCCTTCTCTTCGCGGTGATCGTGCTCTACGTGGAGCTGATCAAGTCCGCACGCGCCCCGTCCGGATCCATCGTCGAACACATGTTCTCCATGTTCGTCTTCTGCGCGTTTCTCGTGGAGTTCCTCGTCAACAAGAGCGCCGGAACCTCCGCGTTTCTCATCGTGACCATGCTGGCCCTGATCGATGTCGTCGCCGGTTTCATGCTGGCCTCCGCCAGGGGAAGCTTTCCGGTGAAAAACTGAATCATGAAGCCGCTCACCGTTCTTCTCGCCTCCGCGACCGCTCTCGGCACGCTCCTTGCCGAGCCGTCGGCCCTCTACACATTCGACACCACCAAGGTGAGCGGCTGGCAAGGAAACCCCGCCGACTGGTCCATCGCGGCCGGAGTGGAAGCCAGTGCCACGGAAAAGGCCTGGACCTCCGTCACGCCGGGGACCGGGCTTCTCCTCAACGGCAGCGCCGGCAAGGCTCACGACTTGGTCAGCGAATTCCAACACGGCGACGTCGAAGCTGAAATCGAGTTCGTCTATCCCAAGGGTTCCAACTCCGGCATTTACTTCCAAAACCGTTACGAGATCCAGATCCTCGACAGCTTTGGCAAGCCGGACGACCAACTCGGACCCGGAGACCTGGGCGGAATTTACCAGCGCTGGGACGAGAGCCGCACGCCGAAGGGTTTTGAAGGCACCAAACCCTCTCGCAACGCCGCCAAACCACCGGGCGCATGGCAGACCCTCCACGTCATCTTTCGTGCGCCCAAGTTCGCACCGGACGGCACCAAAACCGCCAACGCCAAGTTCGAACTCGTCGAACTCAACGGCATCGCCATCCATCGCGACGTCGAAGTCACCGGTCCCACCCGCGGCGGTCTGCCCACGGAAACGGCCAAGGGTCCGATCCGGCTGCAGGGCGACCACGGCCCCATCGCCTTCCGCAAGCTGGTCTTCAAACCGCTCTGAGCGGGCGCCCCGCACCGCCATCGGTTTTTCCGGTGCTGACGAACAGAAAAGACTGTTTTACCAGCGACGGGACGAGGCTTCAGTGTGCGCCCCATGAGCCGCCTCTGCGTCCACACCATCACCACCAAACCGCTGAGCCTCGAGCAGTGCCTCACGGCGTTCCCCAAACACGGCGTCGCCGGGATCACGATCTGGCGTCAAGCCCTCGAAAACCGGGACTTGCGCACGGTGCAGCGCCAGACCGCGGAGGCCGGTCTGGAAGTGGTCAGTCTCTGCCGGGGCGGCTTTTTCCCGGCCACCTCGGCCTCGGACCGCCAAAAGGCCATCGACGACAACCTGTTGGCCATCGAACAAGCCCATGCGCTCGGCGCTCCGCTCATTGTTCTGGTTTGCGGAGCCGTTCCGGGGCAAGCCCTGACGGAATCCCGCAAACAGATCACCGAAGGGATTGCGGCCCTTCTGCCTGCCGCCGAAGCCGCGGGGGTGAACCTTGCCATTGAACCGCTGCACCCTATGTATGCGGACGACCGCAGTGCAGTCAACACCCTGCGTCAGGCACACGAGATCTGCGACGCCCTCGGCTCCCCGAAAGCGGTTGGCATCGCGGTGGACGTCTACCACGTCTGGTGGGACCCGGATTTGCAATCGCAGATCGACCGGGCCGGAGCCACGGGTCGGCTCCATGCCTTTCACCTCTGCGACTGGAAAACCCCGACCACGGATCTCCTCAACGACCGGGGTCTGATGGGCGAGGGTTGCATCAACCTCCGCGAGATCAGCGACTGGGTGGACGGCACCGGGTTCACCGGCTTCCGGGAAGTGGAAATCTTCTCGAACAAATGGTGGAGTGGCGACCAGGAGGAGTTCCTGGACAAGATCTCCCGCAGCTATGATCTGCTGTATTCATGAGAACGATCCTGCTTGTTTGCCTGACGCTGTTTCAGATTCCGTTGGGTGCCGCGGAGCATTGGATCTTCCTGGACAACGGTCAGATCCGCCTCGGCATGAACATGGATGCCGGAGGGTGCATCGGCTGGTTCTCGCAGGCGCACTCGCCGGAAAACCTGCTCAATACTTTTGATCACGGTCGCTATGTCCAGCAATCGTATTATGGCGACGCCGACGGCTCGGACTGGAACGGAAAACCGTGGTGCTACAACCCCGTGCAGGGAGGCAGCTGGCAGGGTCAGCCCGCGACCGTGTTGGAATCAAAGGTGGAGGGAAACAGCCTGCACGTGAAGACCCGGCCCCGGCAGTGGGCCAGCGGAGAAGAGGTGGAGGATCTCGTGATGGAACAGTGGTTGCGGCTCGATGGCGGCCTTGCCAGGCTGAACTATCGCATGACGTTCACCGGCAAAACTCCTCACCTGACCCGCAAGCACCAGGAATTGCCTGCCGTCTTTGTGAATCCAAATCGCGACACCCTGGTCTATTGCGACGCCTCACAACGCGCCTGGACGAACGCCGCCCTCACCAGAAGACAACCCGGCCCACCCGGAACCTCTGGCAACCTCTTCGAAGTCAGCGAGCGCTGGGCCGCCTGGGTGGACGCCAAGGATCAGGGAATCGGCATTTTTTTTCCTCACACCAACCTGGTCACTTCCTACCGTGTCAGGGACACCGGCAGGGGAAATTGTTCCTACCTCGCCCCTCTCCAGACCTGGGCTCTCCAGCCCGGCATGACCTTTGCCTACGAAATTGTGCTGGCGGTTGGCACCACCCAGCAGATTCGCGCCGTGTTTGAAAAGCTGAACCGGGAATCACAAGAGGCTCCGGCCCCTTGATGTCCTCAGCGCAACAGCCAAGCCCCGGCCAACAGTCCCGCCACGATCCGATACCAGCCGAAGATCTGTAGCCCGTGCTGATTCAGGTAGCCGACCAGCCAGCGCACCGCCAAAACCGCCGAGGCGAACGCCGCGATCGCTCCCGTCACCAACGCCGGAAGCCCATAGGTTTCCAGCATGAGCGGCCCGAACTCCAACCCATCCTTGACCGTCGCCGCCCCCAGGGTGATCACCCCGAGCAGGAACGAGAACTCCACCGCTCGCCGCATTCCCATGCCCACCACGATCCCTCCCACGATCGCCATCAACGAGCGGCTCGTGCCCGGCCACATGGCCACGCACTGAAAACAGCCGATGAGCAACGCCTGACGCAAGTCCGGCACCGGCAAACCTCCCTGCCCTTCCGCTGAAGGCTTTGGTTTGCGGGCCACCGCGAGGATGACAATCCCACCCACAATCCAGGCAAAAATCACCGGCCACATCCCGAACAGAACCGCCTTGATGGCCTTGTTGAGGAGAAGACCGAACACCAGGGCCGGCAAAAACGCGGTGACCAATGCGATCGCCAGACGCAAGCCCTCCGGATCGCGCCCCAACAGCCCCAACATCATCCGCCGCACGCTCGGAAAATAGAGTCCCAAGACCGCCAGGATCGCGCCGGCCTGGATGCAAATCGCGAAGGCATCCGCCGCGTCCTTGGCCTCCGGAGTCTCCACCGATATCCCCAAAAGCCTCTGGGTCACGATGAGATGGCCAGTCGACGAGATCGGCAAATACTCGGTGACGCCCTCCACCACCCCGAGAACCAGCGCCTCCCAAAGCTGCATTTTCGGCGGGGCGGGCTCGACCGGAAGATCCGGCGGAGCGGGGACCACGGTTTGCGCGGTGAGTCTCCCCGCCAAGATCAACCCGGCAAGGATGGCGGCGAGAAAAGGGGCGTTCCTCATGAGCATGCCTCGCCTAGCCTCGCCCCCCGTCCGGCGCAAGGAGTTTTGCACGCGCCGCTCCGCCGCGTTGTGGCATCAAACACCGTCCATCGGGCGACGGAAGCGCTGCAGAATCGGCTCAAGCCTGCGGACAGTCTGTTCCGGCCAGAGCGCGCGGTCCGTGAAAATCGCGTGGTCCAGCGCCCGATGTTCCGGCCAGTCCGGGAGTCGCGGAATGCGCGGCAAAACGGCCGCGATCACCCGCTTGGCGGTTTCCGCATTGTGCAGCAGATGCCCCAGAACCATTTCGGCGGTGACCGGCTCCTCCTCCTGTTTCCAGCAATCGTAGTCGGTCACCATGGCCACGGTGGCCAACGCAATCTCCGCCTCGCGCGCCAGTTTGGCCTCCGGCACGTTCGTCATTCCCACCAGATCGCACCCGAGCTTGCGGTTGATCTCGGACTCGGCCCGCGTCGAAAAGGCGGGACCGTCCATGTTCACGTAAGTGCCGCCAAAATGAAACGGCACCCCCAGTTCCGAAATCACCTCCCGAAGAATGGCCCGCAACGGCTTGCTCAACGGATCGCCAAAGGCCACATGGGCCACGATGCCCTCCCCAAAAAACGTGTGCTGGTCCCGTCGGCTGGTGCGATCATAAAACTGGTCCGGGAGCACCAGATCCCGCGGGCGGAAATCCTCCCGCAGACTGCCCACCGCCGTGAACGCCACAATCCACCGCACGTTGAGGGAGCGCAGGGCCCAGAGATTGGCCCGGTGATTCAGTTCCGTCGGCAAAATGCGGTGTCCCCTCCCGTGCCGCGGCAGAAAACAGACCCGCCTCCCATGAAAATCGCCCTCCATGATGGCATCCGAGGGCATGCCGAACGGGGTTTCCACCCGGACCTCCCGGGCGTGCTCAAACCCCTCAATCTGGTAGAGCCCGCTCCCCCCGATGATCCCGATGGCTGGTTCGTTCATGACTCCCACCCAAACCGCGCCGCTCCAGCCCCGGCAAGCATTTTGTGCAATCTGTTGTTGGCAGATCGGCAGGGTTTCATCAGGTTTGTCTCCGCATGAAAGGATGGTGCGTCGTCCTCCTCCTCATGGCCGGTGTCGCCACGGTCTACCTCAAGCGTTATGAGATCGTCGAGGCCCTGAGCCTGCGTCCGTCTCCCCCTACCCCATCCCCGTTGGCCGATGCCGCGGCGGGCCGGGTCACCCCTCTGCTCCGGGCGGAACTCGGCGCGCTCGGCCTCAAAGTCGGCGATCCAGTCTTCATCCGCATTTTCAAGGAGAGCGGGGAACTGGAGCTCTGGCTGCATCCGGCCTCCGGCGACGCCTGGACCTTCTACAAAACCTATCCGCTCTGCGCCGTATCGTCTGAACCCGGGCCGAAGAACGGGTCGGAGAGCAGCGCGCCGGAAGGCTTTTATTACGCCACCTCACGCCAGCTCATCAGCAAGAGCGGCAGCTTGGCGATCGACCTCGGTTTTCCGAACGTCTACGACCGACAACACAAATTTCGGGGCCGACAGGCCCGGATCGAAGGCGGCTGCGCTCCGCAAGGTTCCTACGCCGCGGGCGATGCCGCCATCGACGAAATCGTCACCCTGGTCCGCGCCGCGCTCGGCCATGGTCAGCCCTTTTTCCGAATTCACTGTTTCCCTTTCCGCATGACGGACGCCCGCATGAACCAGGAACTCGCCGCGAGGGCCAAGTGGTTGGAATTTTGGGCCAACCTCAAGGAAGGTTACGACTACTTTGAAATCCTCCACCGCCCTCCAAACACCAAGGTGCGGAACGGAAACTATGTCTTCGAGTGAGCCCTGGCGCGAAATCCCATCAATCACGCGGGCGACGCGGAACCTCCTGACCATCGTCGATCAGTTCCACCTCGATGGTCCGCACCCCGGGAAGATCGGTCCGTTCGATGACCACAATCCCTTCAGCGCGCCGCTCCATCTCCGCCTCCTGACGAGGGTTCAAAAACCGCCGAACCCCGTAGCCAAGCAAGGCGGCGGCGGACACCACGAGCCCGGCGATGAGACCGATGATGGCCACCGCAGACGCGAAGAGGACCGCGCCCAGCAGGAGCCCCGCGACCAGCAGACCGCCCAGCACCAGCTTGACCGGTCCAATCCGTTGAACGTGGAATCGGTAGTCCATCCTGCTTCATCACACGCGGACGCGGTCGCCGCCATTACAGAATTCGGGACGCTTTGGAGCTGGCGGCCCAAAACGGAATCCCGCCAAACTCTCGATCATCCGTAGCGGACGCGCCTACGCATCCTTTCGAGCGCGGCATTTGCACGCAGCCTGCAAGTGTGCCAAAATGGCACCTCGATGTCCATGTTCGAAGAACTCGACACCAGTTTTCCGACGGCGACGGTTCTCATCGTCGACGATGAAAAGAACACCCGGGAAGGGTTGCGCCGCAGCTTCGAGGATGAGTTCGACATCTACGTGGCGGCCGACGTGAACAGTGCTCTCGGCATCCTGAAAAACGAAAAGGTGGACCTCATGGTGACGGATCTGCGCCTGGGGGCCGAAAACGGCATGGACCTGATCGAGCGGGCCTTGCAACTCCCTCACCCGCCCATCTGCATCATGATGACGGCGTTTGGATCGGTGGACACCGCGGTCGAAGCGATGAAGCGGGGCGCTTACGATTATGTCAGCAAGCCGCTCAACATCGACGAGTTGGAACTGCTGATCAAACGGGCGCTCCGGGGCCGCCATCTGGAAGCGGAGAACCTGGCCCTGAAAACCCAGGTCGAGAAACGTTTCGCGATCAGCAACATCATCGGGAAATCCTCGGCCATGCAGCCGGTCTTCGACATGGTCCGGCAAGTGGCGCCCACCCGCGCCACCGTCCTCATCGAAGGCGAAAGCGGCACCGGCAAGGAACTGGTGGCCAAAGCCATCCATCAATTGAGCGGTCGACCCAAGGCCAAGCTGGTCACGGTGCATTGCGCCGGGCTGAACCGCAACGTCATGGAGAGCGAACTTTTCGGCCATGAAAAAGGCGCCTTCACCGATGCCCGGAGCGCCCGGATCGGCTACTTTGAGGCGGCCAACGGCGGCACCCTCTTCCTCGACGAAATCGGGGAGATCGACGCCCCGACCCAGGTCAAGCTGCTCCGCGTCCTGGGCGAACGCACGATCCAGCGGGTCGGCAGTTCCAAGACCATCGAAATCGACGTCCGCCTCATCACCGCCACCAACCGGGACCTTGGGAACATGGTGAGGGAGGGAACTTTTCGCGAAGACCTCTACTACCGGCTCAACGTGGTAAAAATCCACATGCCACCGCTCCGGGAACGCAAGGAGGACATCGTCCTGCTGTCGAATGCCTTCCTCAAAGAATTCGCCGAAGAAAACGGCAAACCGGTGCGGGAATTGACCTCCGATGCGCTGCAATGCCTCATCGACTATCCCTGGCCGGGAAATGTGCGGGAGTTGCGCACCGCGATCGAGCACGGAGTGGTCATGAGCCCGGGGCCCAAGATCACCCTGCGTCATCTGCCGATGAGTCTCCGCGGCGAAGCGACGGTGCTGGTGGCGCCGAGATCCAATTCCCTCCCCGGTCCGGCCCCGTCCACCGGACCGCTGAATGGGGACCTCAATCTCGCGGCCATGGAAGAACGCATGATCCACGAAGCCCTGGCCCGGACGGCGGGCAACCGGACCGAAGCCGCCACCTTGCTCGGCCTCTCGCGCCGCACCCTGCAACGCCGCCTGCGGGAGATGGGCCTCACTTGATGAAGCCGCCCATCATTCCGGAACCCAAAAGGCTTGAATTTCCGTGAGGGCATTCGATGGGTGTATGTTGGTCACGGAGCGCGATGGACGCGTTCCGCGCCAGCCCAGAGAATCCGACCCACCCTGCCATGGAGCAACCGAAGGACGACGTCCCTTTCGAGCAAGCGTTTCAGCAGCTTGAACAACTGGTGAAGAACATGGAGTCGGACCGGCTGCCCTTGGATCAACTGGTCGAGCATTACGAACGCGGCAACCGCCTCCTCAAGACCTGCCAAAAACGGATTCAGGAAGCGGAACAACGCATCGAACAGATCGTGAACGGCAAGGCCGGCGGGCTCGAGCCGTTCGATCCCCAGGCTCCCGCCACCGCCGCCCCTTCCGCGCCGGAACAACCGGTCCGGCGCGCGGCCCGCAAACCGGGAACCACTTCTGGCGATTCCTCTGACGAAATCCAACTCTTCTAACTGACTCACGTGTCCAGCGAACAGCCGTTCCATCCGGTGGTAGACAACGCCGCCGCTCTCAAAAAACTGCCGGAGGCCGACCTTCCCAAGCTCGCCGCCGAAATCCGCCGCACGCTCATCCAGTGCCTCTCCCGCACCGGCGGTCACCTCGGTCCCAACCTCGGAGTCGTGGAACTCACCATCGCCCTCCACCGCGTCTTTGAAACCCCGCACGACAAGTTCGTGTTCGACGTGAGCCACCAGGCCTACGTCCACAAAATGCTGACCGGTCGCTGGGATCGCATCCATACGATCCGCCAACATGAGGGCCTAAACGGCTTCTGCCTGCGCACCGAAAGCGATCACGACTGCTACGGCGCTGGCCACGCCGGCACCGCCCTCGGGGCCGCTCTCGGCATGGCCGCCGCCCGCGATGTCCTCGGCACCGATGAACACATTGTCGCCATCGCCGGAGATGCCGCCTTCACCTGCGGGACCAGTTACGAGGCGCTCAACAACATCCAGGACACCACCAAGCGCTTCATCGTCGTCCTGAACGACAACGAATGGTCGATCGACCGCAACGTCGGCGCCATCGCCAAATACTTCAACGCCCTCCAGACCAGTGCCGCCTACGCCCACCTCCACGAAAAAGCGGCGGCCTTCATCGAACGCATCGCCGGCAAAGGCATCCGCAAGCTGGCCTCCAAGGTCGAAGCCAGCGCCAAAAACGTCTTTCTGCCCAGCGGCGGCGATGAGACGGTCCTGCATCGCCCGGCCCCGGTGATCTTCGAGGAATTCGGGCTCCGCTATTACGGACCCATCGATGGCCACAACCTGCCCGTGCTGATCCGGACCTTCGAGCACCTCAAAAACGAGCAGGAACCCTGCATCCTCCACGTCATCACCGAGAAAGGACGAGGCTTCGAGCCCGCCTTGGGCAACCCGATGAAGTTCCACGGGTTGGGGCCTTTCAAAACCGAGACCGGCGACACCCCGCCCTCCGCACTGCCGACCTATTCCCAAGTCTTTGCCCGGGCCCTCACAGACTTTGCCAAGGAAGACAAGACGATCACCGCCATCACGGGCGCGATGCCAAACGGCACCGGACTGATCACCTTCAAGGAGGAACTCCCGGAGCGATATTACGATGTCGGCATCGCCGAAGAACACGCCGCCCTCTTTGCCGCCGGCCAGGCCACGATGGGCCTCAAACCGTTCCTGACGATCTACTCGACCTTCATGCAGCGGGCCTACGACATGCTGATCCACGACATCGGCATCCAAAATCTCCCCGTCCGTCTGGCCATGGACCGCGCCGGACTCTCCGGGGATGACGGCCCCACCCACCACGGGCTCTTCGACATCGGCTACCTCCGCCATGTGCCGAATTTCATCTTCATGAGTCCCAAGGACGAGGATGAGATGGTCGATATGCTCTGGACCATGTCCCAGCACAACGCCGGCCCAAGCGCCATCCGCTATCCCCGCGGCACCGGTCGCGGCACCTCGATCAAACCGCGTCCCGCCCTCCTCGAAATCGGCAAGGCCGAGGTCGTTCACGACGGCACCGATGTCGCCCTCTTTGGTTTGGGCGGACTCTACGACATGGCACTGGAAACCCGGGATCTTCTGACTGCGATGGGCTATTCCGTGGCCCTCATCAACCCGCGCTGGATCAAGCCGCTCGACGCCGAAGTCATCGAACGTTACGCCAAGCGCTGCGCCGCGATTTGCACTTTTGAGGATCACGTCCTGGCCAATGGATTCGGTGCCGCCGTCATCGAACACCTCAACGACGCCAACATCCTGACCAAAGTCGAGCGCATCGGCTGGCCCGACGAGTTCATCGAGCACGGCGGCGTTCCCCGCCTCCGCCAAGATCACGGCCTCACCGCCCAAAACGCCGTCGCCAAATTGCTCCCGCACCTGCCTCGCCGTGTCGCCCCGGCCGAAGTGGCCTGACAAACATCCGCGGATTCACTCCAGCCGGTTTCCCATCCCGTCCACGGGCGCCTCGACCCTGACCTTTTCCACTCCGCCAAGAGCAATCAAATCCGGCAGGTCGTAGACCCGCAACACTCCGTGGACCATGTTCACGGTCTGATCCCGCGTCTCCGGCGCAGCGTGACTGAAGTGAAACGGTCAGGATCCAGAGCGGCGGCGTGAAGTGCGGGAACGGCGGCCTAACCGATGACCACCAGGGCGATTGAGGACGGCTTGGGACCGATCGCTCCCGATGCCATCCCCTCCGCCCAGTGCCCGACGTCCGTGACTCGCATCCCCACATAGCTCTCACCGAGGAGATACGCGGTGAGATGGAACCCAGGCCGGGTCTCCAAAAGAATCTTCTCGATGCGATATCCCTCGCCCTTCAGCGTGCCGGTGATTTGGGCATTGAGCGGAGTGCGCTCTGGCAGACCACCGATGCGCACCCGAAAAAAGGCGCGACGCTCCTCCTGCCACTTCTGACACGCCGCCGCGCTCTTGATCGTTTTCTCAAACTCATCCCGGCGCCGCGCGATCGCTTCCTCGACCCTGGACGCGAGCCAATGCTCCAGAAACTGATCCGGAGTGGTGCAGTCAGGCCCCGGAGTCAGCACACTCAAATCCTCGGCCGGAAGGACCGCGAGGAGCATTGCCGCGAGGGAGATCGCTTGCATGACCAACAAAAAAACGGTCGATCATCCTCCCCTGGAAACGGGGGCGATTCAAGCTTGGTCCTGGAGCGCGGCGATGCCGGGGAGAACTTTGCCTTCGAGAAGCTCGAGGGAGGCCCCGCCTCCGGTGGACATGAACGTCACGCGATCGCCGAGGCCAAACTTGTTGATTGCGGTGACGGAATCTCCGCCGCCGATGATGCTCACGGCGCTGGACGCGGCCACGGCTTCGGCCACCGCCCGGGTGCCCTTGGCGAAAGCCTCGATCTCAAACACGCCCATGGGACCGTTCCAGAGAATGGTCCCGGCGCTGGCGATCTCCGCTTTGAAGACTTCGATGGCCCGATCTCCGATATCGATCCCCTCACGGTCCGCAGGAATGAACCCGCCCTCGCTGAACGGGGCGCAAACCTGGGTTTCCGCCCCCTCCTTGAACTCGGCGGTGTGCCGGGAATCGACGGGGAGAAG
The DNA here is from genome assembly GCA_003402735.1 of Verrucomicrobiota bacterium. Taxonomy (GTDB): domain Bacteria; phylum Verrucomicrobiota; class Verrucomicrobiia; order Verrucomicrobiales; family DEV007; genus V1-115. The sequence goes on along the minus strand of QQNE01000020.1, from coordinate 24,370 downwards.
GAACCGCACGTTGTGCTCTGCCGCCTTTTTGAGGATGTCGAGGGCGAGATCGAGTTTGTCGGCCTCGACGAGGCTCTTGCCGACCTGATGACCCTGGGCCTTGAGGAACGTGTAGGCCATGGCCCCTCCGATGAGGAAGGTGTTCGCCTTGGGAAGGAGACTGGTGATGATCTCGATCTTGTCCGAGACTTTTTTGCCCCCCATGATGACCACGAACGGCCGGGCAGGATTCTCCAGCTTGCCGGCCAAGTATTCCAGCTCGCGCTCAATGAGGAAACCGGCCACGCTTACCGGGAGATAAGCGGTCACCCCGGCCGTTGAGGCATGCGCCCGGTGAGCGGTGCCGAAGGCGTCGTTCACATAGATCTCTCCCAGGCTGGCCAGTTTGCGGGCAAACTCGGGATCATTCTTCTCTTCCCCAGCGTGGTAACGGACGTTTTCCAAGAGCAGAATTTCCCCGGGCGCCAGCGCCGCCACGGCGCTCTCGGCCACCGATCCGACGCAATCCGCGGCGAACTTGACCGGAGCGCTGACCAGTTCCGCGAGACGTTGGGCCACCGGAGCCAACGAATACTCGGGTTTCGGCTGTCCATCCGGACGTCCCAGGTGAGACATCAGGATCACCTTCGCGCCTCCGGTGAGAAGAGCGTTGAGGGTCGGCAAGGCGGCCCGGATCCGGGTGTCGTCGGTGATGGCACCGGCCTTGTCCTGCGGCACGTTGAAATCGACGCGCACGAGGACGCGCTTTCCTTGGACGTCGAGTCCGGAAATGGTTCGCTTGGGCATGGGAGAATTCGCTGGGGACTTGGAGAGGCCGCCGGTCAGAGGGAGGCACCGATCAATTCCATGGCATCGACCGCGCGGTTGGAATACCCCCACTCGTTGTCATACCAACCCACCACCTTGACCATGTCAGCGGCGCCTTCGAGGACCATGGTGGAGAGACCGTCGAGAATGCAGCTGGCGGGATCTCCGACGATGTCCTTGAGAACGATCGGTTCGTCGGTGTAACGGAGGATGCCGACCATCGGCCCGGAAGCAGCGGCTTCCTTGTAGGCGGCGTTGATCTCTTCCCGGGTCACGGGACGGGAAAGACGGACGGTGAGATCGGTCACGGAACCGGTGGGGGTGGGGACGCGGAAGGCGCCGCCGTTGAGCTTGCCCTTGAGTTCTGGAATAACCAGCCCGATGGCCTTGGCGGCACCGGTGCTGGAGGGAACGATGTTCTCCGCCGCTGCCCGGGCCCGGCGCAGATCCTTGTGAGGCAGGTCGAGCAGGTTCTGGTCGTTCGTGTAGGAGTGAATGGTGGTCATGAAGCCGGAGAGAACTCCGAACTGGTCATTCAAAACCTTGGCCATCGGCGCCAGGCAGTTGGTCGTGCAAGAGGCGTTCGAAATCACATGGTGAACGGCCGGGTTGTAGGAGGCGCTGTTGATCCCGATGCAGAAGGTCAGGTCGGGGTCGGTGGCAGGCGCGGAGATCAGAACCTTCTTGGCCCCCGCTTCGAGGTGCTTGGAAGCTCCGACCCGGTCCGTGAAGAATCCGGTCGATTCAAGCACCACGGAGACACCCTTCTCGGCCCAGCCCAGCTTGGCGGGGTCGCGTTCCGCAGTGGCGAGGATCCGGTGACCATTCACGGTGATCGAGTTCTCGTCGTAGGAGACCGTGCCGTGGAACCTGCCCGCAGTCGAATCATACTTCAGGAGGTGCGCCAGCGTGTGGTTGTCGGTAAGGTCGTTGATGGCGACCACCTTGCGAAGCTGTTCATCGGTCATGGCCCGCAACACGTTGCGTCCGATCCGTCCAAATCCGTTGATAGCGTAGAGAGCCATGAGTGTGATGTGTTCGAGTAAAAGGTGATCTGATTAACGGGCGGCAAGATGGCAATCCGAAAGGGAAAGTCAAACCCTTGCCTCCAGAAACGCCCGACCCTCGCCCGGAGAAGCCAAGATTGCAGCTTGATAAATCCATAGCCTTCGTGGAATCGTAAACTCCAAGGAATCCCCTCGCCAGGACACATGAAAGCTTCCCTGTTTTTCCTTCTGCTCCCCCTCCTCTCCAGCATCGGCGCCGCCGAAGTTGATCGCGCCCAACTCGCCCTGTTCGGAAAGCTCCCCGCCGAATGGCCCAACCCGGCAAATCCATCGACCCCGGAAAAAATCGCCCTGGGCCGCATGCTCTATTTCGAACCCCGCCTCTCCCTGAGCCAGGAAATCTCCTGCAATTCCTGCCACGGGTTGGCGTCGTTCGGAGTGGACGGCAAGCCGTTCAGCGATGGCCATGCCGGACACAAGACGGGACGCAATTCCCCCACGGTGTTGAACGCCGCCGCGCACCTCGCCCAGTTCTGGGACGGACGAGCCGCTGATGTCGAAGCCCAGGCCAAGGGACCGATCCTGGCCGGCGGAGAAATGGCGATGCCGAACGAGGCCTATGTCATCCAGGTCTTGAAGTCCATTCCCGGCTACCAACCGCACTTTGCCGCCGCTTTCCCCGGAGAGAAAGATCCGGTCACCTACGACAATGTGGCCAAAGCGATCGGCGCGTTTGAGCGCAAGCTCAGCACTCCGTCCCGGTTTGACGACTACCTCGACGGCAAGGAAGACGCCCTCACCGCGGATGAAAAGCGCGGTCTCTCCAAGTTTCTCTCGACCGGTTGCACCGCTTGCCACAACGGCCCGGTCCTCGGCGGCATGCTCTACCAAAAGGTCGGCCTGGTGAAACCGTGGCCCTTCCTCAACGACGAGGGGCGTTCCAAGATTTCCGGGAACCCCGCTGAAAAAGGATTCTTCAAAGTCCCCAGCCTCCGCAACATCGCCGAAACGGGCCCCTACTTCCACGACGGATCCGTCAACAGCCTCGAAGTCGCGGTGGCCTTGATGGCCGAATACCAGTTGGGTCGCCAACTCCCCACCGAGGATGTGGCGGATATCGCCGCGTTCCTCCGCTCGCTCACCGGACGCGTCGATGCCGCTTATGTCGAGCCGCCAGCTCTTCCGGAAAGCGGGCCTTCCACCCCGGCCCCCAAACACGACTGATCCTCGCGCGATTCACTGCTCCAGATAGGCGAGCAAGTCCCGCACTTCCCGATCCGTCAGCCCAAGGACCAAGCCGGGCGGCATGAAGGAATTGTCCAGTTCCGTGACCCCAACGATTTGGTCGAGGGCAAAACTCCGGTTCTGACCGTAGACATCCCGCATCACTTCCTGGGTGCTGGACCGGAGCCGGATCCCCGTGAAGCTGGTTCCGTCCCTCAGATCGAGCCGACGGGGTAGATACTCCGGAGCGATGGCGGCACTCGGGTCGAGGATGGACTGCAGGAGAAGGCCCCGGTCGCGCCCCTGACTGAGATCCGGTCCGACCACTTGCCCGCGCCCGTCATTCCGGTGACACTGGGAGCAAAGCGCAAAACGGCTCGCATGAAAAATTCGGCGCCCGGCTTCAGGGTCGGCGGGCCCCGGAACGGCGGCGATCCGTTTGATCCAATCGTCCACCTCCCCCGGCGCAGGGCGTCCCATGGCCAGGAACCCCGGCTCCAAGACGGCGCGCACCGCATCGGCTGCCTCTGGATGCGATGCCGCCACTTGGCGCAGGATGGAGATTTCGTCGGGATCCAACGCCAAACCCCGCAAGGCGCGCAAGGCTTCCTCCCGCACCACGGCTTCAGAATCCCGGGCGAGGGCGACCAGCAAGGGACGATGTTCGCCAGACACGGCTTGCAAAGCCACCACCGCCTCGGCGCGGAGGAGCGGCAGACGCCCCGGGTCCGACGCCACAGCTGCCAGACGGGAGGCCGCCAGAATCGGTTGATCACCCAAGGTGCGGACCACTTCCAAGGAGAGATCCGGGTCGCCCGTCGCGAGGAGTTGATCGAGCAAGTCAAGGGTCAGGCCCTTGGGAAAATTCCTAGCCGGGGGGCGGCCATCCGCCGCCGACTTCAAGGGCGCGCTCGGCAAAAGACGCAGGGCCATGGCCCGGATCCGGGCCGGACTGGAGGCATCCAGCACCTTGGCCAGAAGAAGATCCGGATCCCGAACCCCGGCCTCCGGCTTGCCCAGCAAGACGTTGCGCGCCGCCAGGGCGGCCTCGAACCGTTCAAAATCGAGGCCGGGTTGGCCCAGGAACGATTCCACCTCCGCAAGCAGGGCCATCGCGCTGGCATCCCCGATCCAGCGCAGGGCTTCAAAGCTCACCGCCGGATCGGCATCGGCCAGAAAAAATCGCATCCAGCCCTCCGCGTCCCCGAGCCCGGAACACAGCCGCAAGGCGAGGATGGCCCGCAGTCGATTCCCCGGGGCCCAGGCGCGCACGATCTCCGGAGTCCACGGCGCAGCCTTCCGGGAGAGCGCCTGCAAGGCCGCCCGGGCCACAAACGGATCCGGATCCGTCGCCAACCTGAAGAGTTCATCCTGACCAATCCCGGCCGCCCCCTGACCGGAACGCAAGACCGCGGACAGCTTTGCCGCTTCCGTGGGCGGCTCCAAAGCGAGAGAACCGAGCCATGAGGCGGCGACCTGGAGATCCACCTCCAGTTTCCAGAGGCGCCCGAACCCGTGCACCGGATAACGGCCATCGACCCAGTCCGCCACCACCCAGGCGTTCCGACCCGGGACCGCAGCGATCCCGGTGGGCCGGAAAAACGCATCCCCCTGGACCAGGGCAAACCGCTTGGCCCCGAAGCTGGCCCCCTTGCGGGTCAACGGAAGGAAATCGATGCGGTGATCACTCCAGGAGGGAACGATGAGACCGCTCCCGAGCGCCACCACTCCACACGGAGCTTCCCCGGTCGGATGCACCATGGGAAGCGTGCCGCGCCGCTCCCCGTTCCAGCCGGAAAAGGGATGAGAGGCATCGGCGCCGTAACGCCGGTTGTATCCGTAGTCGCCGCCCTCAACGATGTGAAGCAGGCGACACGGAGGACTTTCCCCGGGATCATTGTCCGTGGCAAAGACCTCCCCGTCCTCCCGGACAGAGAGCCCAAAGGGATTCCACATTCCCCGGGCCACCCGATGGAGGCCGGTCCCATCCGGAGCCATGCGAAACACGCCGCCCTCCCCTGTCCCGCGGAAAGAGCGCCCATCCTTCCCAGTCAAGGTCCAGGGCTTGGCGAAATTCTCGCCCAGCCCGAACCAAAGCGAGCCGTCCGGGTGCCAAGCCAACCCGGAGAGCGCGTTGTGTGGGTAATCGCCGTCCGTCGCCAAAATGGCGAGGTCCTGACTCTGGTCCGCCCGGCCATCGCCGTCCCCATCCCGCAAACGGAGAACGCGGCCCCTCTCGGCAAGATAGACCCAGCCATCCGGTCCCAACTCCAGGTCCATGGTGTGAACCGTCTGTTCGGAAAAGACAGCCCGCCGCTGGCCATCCGCTGAAAAGACGAGCACTTCATCGAACTTGGGCCCGGCGTAGTCCGGAGGCGGCATGTGGGTGTGACAAGCCACCACCCAGATCCGTCCGCCGTCATCCACGTCCACCCCGGTGGGCGTCACCACGGCAGGTTGCTCCGCCAGCAACGTGAAACGCACCCCTGGGAGGACCGCTTGCGGCGGGGCGACCTCACCAACTGCCGGGCCCAGCAGAGAGGCGAACAGCGCGGACCAAACCAGCGGAACCACCCTCCGACTCCGGCCCCGCGCCCGATGGAGAAAAGGCGTGATCACGACGTGGCGGAGGAAGACTCTTCTTTTGACCGCTGCTCCAGCGCAAACTGCTGCCGATGCAGGATTTGGAGCCGCTCGGTGAGCGACCGCTCTTCCTGACGCATCGTTTCGGTGAGCTCGCGAACTTGATCCAGTCGCGCCTCGGCCTGCTGGGCGGCGGCCCGGTGCCGGGCGGCCTCGGCTTTGGCCTCCTCGGTTTCCTCGCGAGCCACCCGGCGCCGCTCCTCGAGGAGGGCGAGCTCAGCGGTCTTCTCCTTGCGCAAATCTTCAATCTCGGACTTGGAATCGGCGAGTTCTTTCCTGGATTGAGCCAGCTCGGCTTGAACGGCCTCCAGACTTTTCCTGACCACAGCCAATTCGTCCCGCGCCGCCCGCAACTTCTGGTTTGCCTCGACGAGTTCTGCGGGAGGCGGTTGGAGCGGTGCCGGGGTGAGCGACATGGGCCAGACCCTCTGGGTGGGCCCGTTCATGGCGGCGGTGGAGATCGACCCCGTCTTGGGAGGCAGGGAGGTGGAGTCGGACGTCGGTGCCGGATTGACCGGATCCGACAGGCGGAACCAGCCGGTGATTCCCCCGAGCGAGATGTGATCGCCATCGCGCAAGACCACGGGTCCCTGCAGCCGACGGCCGTTGACCTCGGTGCCGTTGTGGGAACCGATATCCTCCAGTTGATAATCGCCATCCTCCAGCCGCCGGACTTCCGCGTGACGACCGGACACAAAGGAGTCCGGGACATGGATGGGGTTGTCCGGTTTCCGACCGATCAACATGCTGGGCCCGGTCACCAGGTATTCTTTCTTTTTGCCGTTTGGGAACTCGATGATGAGCGTTGGCATTGGGGATGGCTGCCGAAGATCTCTTTCCGAAAAGACTGTCTTTCGAGCATGGCAGATTGCGGCGTGCCTTGGAAGCCGATTTTTGCAGCGCAGGAAAGACGGGAAACAAGGACAAACCCGGCCTGTTCTTTCCGCTACATGCGCTTCCGTTTGGAGGTTGGTGCGGGGCATGCTACCTGCAAGGGAATGAGCAGTGCCACAGCCCCGATCACCGTCGCCCCCCATTGCAACTATCCGCTGCGTTCGGAGCCGCCCACCTCCAACAAACACATCCTGCGCTGGGTGGACCGGATCGCCCGTTTGGTGGAACCGGACCGGATTCACTGGGTGGACGGCTCCGCCGAGGAGACGGACGCCCTCTTCGATATGATGGTGACCAAAGGGCAATGCCTGCGGCTGAACCCGGAGAAACGGCCCAACAGCTATCTGTTCCGCTCAGATCCGAGGGACGTGGCCCGCGTGGAGAGCCGCACCTTCATCTGTTCGATCTCCAAAGACGATGCCGGACCGACCAACCATTGGCTACACCCGGACATCATGAAACGCCGGATCAACGAGGCCGCCCGCGGTTGCATGCGCGGCCGGACCCTATACGTCATCCCGTTCAGCATGGGACCCGCCGGGTCCCCGATTTCACGGGTGGGCATCCAACTCACGGATTCTCCCTATGCGGTGGTCAGCATGCGGATCATGACCCGGGTCACGCCCACGGTTTGGGAAATCATCGGCGAAAGCCGGGACTGGGTGCGCTGTGTGCACTCGGTTCTCCGCCCCATCCTCACCGAGACGGATGATGTCCCCTGGCCCTGCTGCCCGGAACAAACCTGCATCGCCCATTTTCCAGAGGAGCGCACAATCCTCAGCATCGGGTCCGGTTACGGAGGAAACGCCTTGCTCGGCAAAAAATGCTTTGCTTTGCGAATCGCCGGGACCATGGGCCGCGACGAAGGTTGGCTGGCCGAACACATGCTCATCCTGGGCGTCACCGACCCCTCCGGAAAGAAGACCTACATCACCGCCGCTTTTCCCAGTGCCTGCGGCAAGACAAACTTCGCCATGATGGTGCCTCCCGCGAGCTTGGCGGACAAAGGTTGGAAAGTAACCTGCGTGGGCGACGACATCGCCTGGATCAAACCGGACCCCAACGGCCGACTCCGAGCCATCAATCCCGAAGCCGGTTTTTTCGGGGTCGCTCCGGGGACCAGCAAGGACACCAACCCCATGGCCATGGCCTGCTGCGCCCGGGACACCATTTTCACCAATGTGGCCCTGACCGAGGACGGCGATGTCTGGTGGGAAGGCATGACCAAGGAACCGCCGCAACGCCTCATCGATTGGCGCGGCAACCCTTGGACTCCGGGACAAACCGGCCCCGACGGAACGCCCGTTCCCTCCAGCCACCCCAACAGCCGTTTCACGGCTCCGGCGGTGAATTGCCCCACTCTGGATCCCTCGTGGGAAGACCCGGCAGGCGTCGAGATCGGCGCCATCGTGTTCGGCGGGCGCCGCATGTCGACGATCCCCCTCGTCTTCCAGAGCTTCAACTGGCAGCACGGTGTCTACCTCGGAGCCACCGTGGCCTCGGAACAGACCGCCGCAGCCGAGGGCAAAGTCGGGGAACTCCGGCGCGATCCCTTCGCCATGCTCCCCTTCTGCGGCTATCACATGGGCGATTACTTCCGCCATTGGCTCAAAATGGGAAAAATGGTCACCGACCCTCCCCGCATTTTTCATGTGAACTGGTTCCGGCGCGGAGAAGATGGGTCTTGGCTCTGGCCGGGATTCGGCGAGAACATGCGGGTCCTGAAATGGATCGTCGACCGCGTCAATGGCCGGGGACAAGCCCGCGAAACGCAGCTCGGATGGATGCCGCGACACGATGACTTGGAGTGGGAGGGACTTCATTTTCCCCGGGAGCGCTGGGACGAGCTCATGCGAATTGATCCGGAAACGCTGCTGGCCCAAACCCTTGGGCACGAGGAGTTGTTCCTCAAATTGTGGGACCACATGCCCAAGGAATTGTTGTGGCAGCGGGACCTGCTGATCAGCCGTTACTGAAATGCCCCCCAAATTCCGGACGGTGCCGACACTTTTTTTCTTGTATTGTCTTTGTAATGGCATCAGTCTCGAGCCGTAGTTCCGAAACCCCTTGCGCCTCCGGTGAACCTGACCGCGATGAATCCCCTGCCGCCCGCCCGCCCCACGCGAGGCTTTACCCTGATCGAAGTGACGCTCGCCGTTGGCATCAGCGCGATCGCCCTGGTCGGTCTCCTGGCCATGATTCCCCAGGGCGTCATGACCATGAAACGCGCCACGGACACCGCCATCGAGGCCCGCATCCACCAGTTGATCGTTGCAGAAATCGCTCAGACCGACTGGCAGTTGCGCGGCAAGTATGATTACCGTGCGACCGGGAGCAACGTCCGGTTTTACGACGACCAGGGGATCCGGGTCCCGGAATCGGAAAAGGACCGGGCCATTTACACCGTCCGCCTGATTCTGCCTGGAGCAGACAACGGGGGGCAAACCATCCCGATGCAATTGCCCGCACGCCTCGGCAACACCGCCGCCCAACTCTTCAACACCTCCGATCCGAGCAAGAGCGAGCCGATGCAGCTCATCATCATGGAAATCACCTCCGCTCCATCGATCGACGCCATCGCCAAGTTTGATCTCGAACAGAATTGGCCATCCATCCGCACCTATCGTTCGACGATGACCCGACTCGTCGATGAGATGACGGCCACCGGAAACTAGCCAGAACCCAGGCACCCCTACGCCGATGCAGCCCGCCCACCCCAAGGCCCCCGATCATGGATTCTCCCTGGTCGAACTTCTCCTCTCGATGACGGTGCTCACCTCCATCATGCTGATGTTCGTCGGCCTGCTGGATCAAACCCAAAAGACCTGGGAATTCTCCCGGACCCAAATTTCCCAGTTTCGCGAGGCGCGGCTGGCCTATGACATCATCAGCAAGAACGTGAGCCAAGCCACGCTCAACGCCTACTTCGAACAGGTCGATGCCAAGGGGAAACGGGCCTCGGATTACGCGGACCCGAAAGATTTTGTTCCCAAGGAATTCCAGATCCAATCCGAACTGCAGTTCCGCACCCTGCAAACCCGGGACCTCCGGGTCAGCGGCATTGTCGCCCCGGGTCCAGGCCACGCCCTCTTCTTCCAGGCCCCGCTCGGCTCCACGGCCGACCAGCGGTATGGCCCCCTGACGAACCTGCTCAACGGACGGGGTTACTTCGTGGCCCTGGTTTCCGATGACTCTTTCCGGCCCACGTTCCTCTCCTCCATGTATGAGCCAAAGATCCGTTACCGCTTGATGGAGTTTCTCCCGCCCACGGAGCGGAATCAAGTCTATGCCGCAGCCAACGAAGCCGATGCCAACGGAGGCCAACTCACCGACCGCGCCAAGTGGATCACCGTCCCCCTCGGCACCGGCGGAAACTCCGGATCCCTCCGGCCGCTCGCCGAAAACATTGTCGCGTTCCTGGTGTCGCCCCGCGAGGCCGTGGCGGACACCGGACGTGCCACCGGAGTGACGGACATGGCCGCCCTCGCCGCGGCCGATCGGGATTCCACCGCCCGGGTCGCCCCCAGATTTGTCTATGATTCGGCGAATCCAGCCGACGCCTCCCGATGGCCCCTCCACACCCTCCCGCCCCTGATCGTGATCACCATGGTCGCCATCGACGAAGTCACCGCGATGCGGCTCGAGGAGCGCTACGGCCAGCGTTTCATGGACACGTTCATCCCGCCCAACTGGATGCAGGCGGCCGACGCCTACCAACGGGATCTGAACCAGCTCATCGAAGCCTTCAACCGCGAATCCACCAGACCCGGTGGGGTCGATGTCAGTTACAAGGTGTTTACCTCCACCATCCGGATCAACGGGGCGAAATGGTCCGTGCCGCCCTCGAGCAAATCCCCCTGAACCGCTCCCTCACTCCAACGCAATGAATCGTTCCCTCTCACGCCGAGAAGTCTCTTCCCGCCGCGGCTGGTCGCTCGCCGAGATGCTCGTGGTGATCACCGTCGTCGGCTTCCTCCTGGCCATGGCGGCTCCGAACCTCTTCAGTTTGCTCCGCGCCAGTGAACTCTCCTCACAGGGAGAAGTCATGCGCAACTGGCTGGCCCAAGCCCAACAACAGGCGTTGTCCACGGGGAGCGACGTGGAAGTGCGGTTCTACAATTTCCACGACGTCGCCAGCGCCCAAATCGTGGACGAATACCGCGCCTGCCAATATTTCCAATACAACGATCAAGGCGAGCTGGCCCCGTTGGTCGAGGTCTACCGTCTCAACGATCCGGTGATGTTCTCCCGCCCCCTCTCCTCCCTCCTCGATCCCTCCAAACCCGGGCTCAGCACTGGGACGGTCGATGCCGTGACCTACTTCGGCTCCGGTCTGGAAGTGGCCCGGGTGGCCTACCGCTCCTTCCGGTTCCGGCCAGACGGTTCCACCGACCTGCCGAAGAACGAGCAGTGGTATTTGACCATGGTGGCCGATGAAGGAGCCTCGGCCACTCCTCGCAATTTCTTCTGCATCCAGGTCGACCCCTACAACGGCAGCGTCCGCGAATACCGACCCTGAACCTTGCACGGGCCGACGATCGCGCGGCCCCAGAACAAATCCGCTCTGGACCACGAAATCCTGTCCAACGGAGGGCCCGTCCATGCGAAGATAGGCTAGCCCCTATTCAGCCCGAATCCCAATCTTATGAACCCACCCAGCCCTTCCGCCAACGCCCCGGAGACCCCTTCCACCCGCCGCAATTTCCTGGCCGGCACCGCTGCGGCGGCGGCCGCCGTTTCCCTGCCGATCGAGGCCTGCGCGCAGGTCGCCGGGAGTGACCGCATCAAGGTCGGAATTGTGGGAACCGGAGGCCGGGGCAGCAAGGCCGTCCTGCAAACCTTGCAAGCCAACGATGCCGCCCAGTTGGTTGCCGCCGGGGACGTCTTCGAAGACCGTCTCCTCGGCCGCATGCCGCAACGCAAGGCGGGGGGACTGGACCTGATCCTCGGAGAATTGCAAAAATCGGGCAAGGCCGACAAGGCGGACCTTCCCGCCAATCGCCAGTTCGTCGGCTTCGATGCGTATCAGCATGTGATCGAATCTTCGGACGTCGTGGTGCTGACCACCTCACCGGGCTTCCGCCCGCTGCATTTCGAGGCCGCCATCAACGCCGGCAAGCACGTGTTCATGGAAAAACCGGTCTGCACGGACGCGCGCGGTTACAACCGGGTGCTGAAGGCTGCGGAACTGGCGGACAGCAAGGGACTCAAGGTGGTCGTCGGCCTGCAGCGCCACTACCAGGATGTCTACCTGGAAGCCTTCAAAAAAGTTCATGAGGAGGGCCTCATCGGTGACATCGTCTCCGCCCAGTGCTGGTGGAACGGCAGTCGTCCCTGGACCGTCTCCCGGGATCCCAGTTGGAGTGAGCTCCAATTCCAGATGCACAACTGGTATCACTTCGCCTGGACCTGCGGAGATCACATCGCTGAACAACACGTGCACAACATCGACGTGGTGAACTGGTTTGTCAGCGGGGACAGCGAAAAAGGCGGCCACCCCGTTTCCGCCCAGGGCATGGGTTGCCGCACGGGATGGGAGAGCCCCAAGACCGGTGAAATCTTCGACCATCACTACGTGGAATTCCGCTACGCCAACGGCGTCGTCATGAACAGCCAGTGCCGCCAAATCAAGGGCACCTGGCCCCGGGTCGCCGAGGAAATCCATGGCACCAAGGGAATCCTCTACCTCTCCGAAGGCCGCATCACGGATCGTCAGGGCAAAACTCTTTGGAAATACCGGCAGGACCGGGACGCCGTTCCCTCTGACCCCTATCAAGTGGAACATGACCGCCTCCACGCGGCCATCAAGGACGGCAGCCGCCTCAACAACGCCTACTTCGGGGCCCACAGCTCCTTCACCGCTTGCCTGGGTCGCCTGGCCACCTACTCCGGCGTCGAAGTCAAATGGGACGAGGCCGTGGCCAGCAACTTCGAACTCGTTCCGGACAATTTGACCTGGGAAAGCGCCGCGCCAGTCACCCCCAATCCGGACGGGTCTTACACCTCCGCCATGCCGGGCTCCACCAAACTTCCCTGGGCCGGCAAGGCCTGATTTCCGCCTCTCCTCCCCCCTCTTCGTCAAAAGCCCAACTCTCGCCCACGGGCGAACGTTGGGTTTTTTCTTTGACCAACCGGGAAAGTGGTTGGAGAAACAACCAAACCACACGCATCGAACCATGGAAAGCTCTCTGCAGGATCTTCTAGCCGCCATCACTGAGGAGCGGGTCTTGACCCCGGAAGTCTTCAGCGACATCGACTGTGACGAAATTCTCGCCTCGCGCGAGGATGAAGAATTTGAACGCGAGTTGAACCGCGTACTCACTTTGGTCGACAAAGAATGGGGCGACCGCGACGCCAACGACGAATACGAGGAAATGATCGACGAGATCCGGGAGCACAGCTTCCAAATCGCGAGTCAAGCGACCGACGAACACGAACTGGCCGGTTACATCGCCGACGACTTTGAATTGTTCGCCCGCGCCATCGCCCTCGAACTCACCGATCCGTTCCTGGAATCCCTTTGGGAAGCCTACGAGAACGGAGAAATCCCCAGCCCAACCAGCATCCAGGAATAGTTCTTTCGGCCCCGGCTTTTGGCAGCCCGCAGATTTCGGGATTGCCAGAACCTCCAGACGCCCCTACATTTCTTTCCTGGCTTCCACGACTCCTTCCTTGATCAGCGCACTCTCATTGGCAGAAGAGATCGCCCGCCTGGCTGACCGGAAACAGGCAAACGATATCGTCATTCTGGATCTCAGGGGCATCTCCTCGATTGCAGATTTTTTCGTGATCTGTTCGGGAACCTCGAAGCCCCACCTCCGCGCCATTCGGGACGAGGTGAAGGAACAACTTCGCTCCACGCACGGTCGGGCGCCTCGCGGGGTGGACGGCAAAATGGACAGCCAATGGACCGTTCTCGATTACGGAGACGTCATCGTCCATGTCTTCCATCCCGAGCGAAGGGAATTCTTTGCGCTGGAAGCGAACTGGAGCGATGCCCCTCGCATCGAATGGCAGCCCAGCCAAGCCGCCTGATCCGGTCTCTCCCAGAAAAGAGTGTGGGCTGCACGAGGTCATCGGCAGCCCGTTCCGGTTCTCCTGTCAGATCCGCTCAGCGCCGGTCGCCTTCCAACGGCGGCCGCTTTGGAACTTGACCGTCTCCCTCCGGACGCGGTCCAGGGCGATCTCCCTCCGCCGAAGGCCGCTTCGGTGCCTTCCCATCTCCCTCCGGACGCGGTGCGGGACGACCACCCTCGCGCGGGGGCCCCTCGCCACCCATCCGCGGCTTGGGCAGCTCCGCTTCAACCAGCTTGCCATCCTTGTTGCCATCGAGGAAACCAAACGCCTCCCGGGAGCGCTGCTCGGCCCGTTTGACGTGAAAACTCACCCACTCTTCCTGGGAGACATCTCCGCTTTGGTCGGTGTCGATGTCACTGAACTTGGGCGGCATCTCATGGCGGGGTCCCATCCCCGGCCCACCAGGGGCACCCGGTCCGCCAGGAGGACGGTCTCCGGGAGGACGTTCGCCAAGAGGACGGTCACCATCGCGCCGCACCGGCGGTTTTCCCGCCCCTTCAGCTGCGGGCTTCTCCTGATCGGCGGCCCAACCCGAAACGGAGCCCGCCAAGGCCACCGCAGTGAACAAAGTGAGAACTTGAGAGTTTTTCATGAAAGAGTGAACAACAGGCCCCTCAACGAGTTGCAACGATTTTTTTCGTCCAGCCTCACGCCCCAGCTGATCCCCTCTCCTGCCGCAAGCCTCGCAACATCGCCTCCACCGCATCGACCAATTCCAACGGCTGGTAAGGCTTGGGCAGCACCGCGCTGAAACCGAAACGCTGCGGGTCCGCCATCGCGGGGTCGTCGTTGTAACCGCTGGAGACAATCGCGCAGGCACGCGGATCGAATCGCCGGATGCAATCCATGGCCTCGACTCCACCCATCCCGTCCTCGATGGTCAGATCCATGATCAACAAGTCATAGGGATCGCCCGAGAGCGCCGCCTGCTGGTAGGCCTTCACGGCGGATTGCCCCTCCCGGCTCTCGTCCACGCGATGCCCGGCCTGGGTCAACGTGGTGTGGATCAACCGGCGGATCAGGGACTCGTCTTCCAGGACCAGGATTCGGGCTCCTCCGCGAGCCCCGGCCTGAGGCTGGGCCTGCGGTGTTTGGCTGAGAGACGGAATCATCCCGTTCCGAAACGGCTCAACCCGCGGGCCAGCCCCCGTTGCCTGGGCCAACGGGATCCGCACCGTGACCACCGTCCCTTCCCCGGGAGCGGACTTGAGCCACACGGTGCCTCCGTGCGCTCGGGCAATCGATTCACACACTGTCAGTCCCAGACCGGTGGCGTTGAGCGGTTGACGGGTCGAGAAAAAGGGCTCAAACGCCTGGCGCAACACGTCCGGCTCCATGCCGGCCCCGGCGTCGGAGACCTCGATCACAAGCCATGCCGAACCGTCCGCTGCATTTTCCGAACGGCCCACCACCCCGATGACCCCGTCCGCGGTGGAGGCCTGCTCCGCATTGAGCAACAGGTTCTCCAACAGACGCCGCAACTGCTTCGCATCCGCCCGAACCACGATTTCCATCCCCTCCAAATCCAACCGGTAAACAAGCCCGGGATGTTCGGCTTGACGCTCCTTCACCATTTGCCGGAGCAGCGGCGCGATTGGCAAAAGCCCCTTGATGGGAACTCCGCCCCGGGCAAACACCATGATTTGCTGGACCAGGCCCTGTGCCTTGCGACCCGCTTGACCCGCCTCCTGAAGCATTCCCTTCTGGACCGGATCCCGGCTGCACGATTCCGCGAGAGCGATGTTCCCGAGAATCACGGTCAAGAGGTTGTTGAAGCCGTGGGAAAAGCCGCGCGCCAAGTGCTCCAGGGCTTCCAAACGCTCCGTGCGCCGCCGGTCCTTCTCCGCCGCTTTTTCCTCCGTCACGTTGCGGAGAATCAGAAGCAACCCCTCTCCAAGGGCATGAATCCGAAATTGCACCCACTCCCCTTCAGCAGGCAACTCGCATTCGCAGGCCGCCGGCTTCTTCTCCCGGCGCACTTCGGCGAAGACCGGCTCAAACCGTTCCCTCATCCCGGCGGGCATCCCGCCCCAAAAATCTTCTCCCACGATCTGGTCCGAAGACCGGCGGAAAAATCGTCTCGATGCCTCGTTCACAAAAGTGACTCGGTCCGTGGCATCGATCACGATCACCGGGTCGGCCATGGCCGTGACCAAGTCCCCGGGCTCCACAGGCTCCTCCCCGGAAACCGGGACCGGACGAAAAACGCGCACGGATCCGAGGAGCGAACCATCTTCCCCTTCGAGCGGAACCGCCTGACCTGCCACCAACACCTCGGCTCCATCCCGGCGGACCAGCGCCGTTCCAGCGGGCGTTGCCTCGCCGGGGCGGAAAACCTCAGGCACCGGAAGCCCTTGCGCCTCTTCTGTGCGCCATCCGGTCAATTCCTCTGCGGAGCGGTTCAGAAAAGAGACATTCCCCGCCAGATCGGCCACCAAAATCGCCTCGCCCAACACCTGGAGCGCCTGGCGCATGGCCGGTTCCGCGGCAGGCCCCTTGGGCAGCCACTCGCTCAACACTTGCGGCAAACCCGCAAATCCCGTCGCTTCATCCACCACCAGAAACGGGTGCAGTCCCGCACCGTCCTTCTGCCAGCGCCAGTCCCAACCAGGTCCCGCAACCAAAAGCAGCGGCACTGTCCCCTCTACCCGACGCCACCGCCGCAAAACTCCGAGCAAAGCCGCGCCTGCCGCGCCGTCGGAGACCAGCGCGATCACCGCCTCCGCCGACAAATCGGTGACCTCCGCAGCCAGCGCCGCCGCGTCCGCGCTCACCCGGGGGACGCTGTGCCCCAACGCAACCAACCGGGTCTGCCACTCCCGGCCACACCCGCCACCGGGCTCAATCCCGGGATCCACCACCAAAATGCGCGCCACGTCTAAACTTCCTGGTTTTGATGTTTGCAAGAAGCAAGGAAAAGACCTGCTTCCAGGAGATGGGATAAACCATCTAAAATTCTAGTCCATCAGCTTGCTGCAGAAATTTCGCGAAAAGCCTTTATGACCATTCCATCCCCTTCGATCCCGCTGCGCCCAACGGCACCTCGCGGTTGGTCCCGATGATGAAGGCCGACTGGCCCGCCTCATCCGGCACCACCACGTAATGGACCACGCACATCCCCTGAGATCCGTCGCCGCGAAAAAAGGGAGTCGTCCCCGACCAGGAACCGGTTCCGGCCAATGCGGCCGCCACCCTACGGTTGAACCCGGATCGATCCTGCGGGGCAAACAACGCGGCCATCGCCTGCTTGAGAAGGGCCTCCCGCTCCCGGCCAAACAAACGAACCGCGGCGGGATTGCAGTCGATGATCATTCCCCCCGCATCGGCGATGAGGATCCCATCGCAGCTATGTTCAAAAATGGAGGCGTGCCGCTGCAGGGCGGTTTTCACCTGATGCAGTGCGGTCACGTCCTGGATGACAATGACACAGTGATCCGTTCCGGACGTCACGAAGCGGGCTTCGAAACGGCGCAGGAAGCCCTCGTTCAAATCGGCCGTCAAGTCGTGCAGGGAGAGGGACTGGCTGGCCAGGGTTTGGCCGACCAATTCCCTGCCCAGACCGTGAAAACCGGAAATCACCTCGTCGAGCAAACGGCCCTTGGCGCTCTCCTCCTCCCTCACCAGAATCCCGGATTCAGCCGGAATCAGATCCAGAATCCTGGTTTCGGCATCGACCATGAGTATCAAATCCGGGAGGGCACGCAACAGCGCCCTGGGCTCGGGACGAGTCCGAGTCGCCTCGAGATCCCCGTCCGCCGCCCGCTCCGCGCGGGTCTCGGTGAGGAAATAGGCATTGAAAACCATCCGGTCCGCGGGATCCGCAATGTGGGAAACACTCAGCCGTCCCCAGATTTCCCCGCTCTCCCGGGTTCGGATCCGGATCTCCATTCCCTGGACGGGGGCCACGGAATTCCCGACGCGCTGCTCGCTCTGCTGCAACGCCTTCTCCACCGTCGCCCAATCCTCCGGATGCACCCAGTCCCGCATCCCACTGCGACGCACTTCCTGGCGAGTCGTTCCGGTGATCGCCTCAAACGCGGGGTTCACATCGAGGAGCTGGCCGCTCGGATCCTCCAGCGCGATCGCCGCCCCCGCCCCGCGGAACAAGGCCCGGAATTTCGCCTCGCTCACCCGCCGCGCCTCCTCCTCGCGGCGCCGTTCCGTCACATCGAACAGCGTCAGGATCATCCCTCCATCCACGCTCGGCCGCGGACGAAACTCGATTTCCCGCAGCGATTGGTCAGAGGCCCGCAACGTCAGCGTTTGCGTGGCTTGCCGCCGCCAAACGGTTTCCCGCCACTCGCGCGCGACCTCCATCCCCAACTCCGGACGCGGAGCCGCCGCGGCCACCCAATGTTCAATGTCCGCGAAATCCTCGACATCGATCCCGAGCAAGGCGCGATGTTCCCGGTTCGCGAACATCGTGTTGCGATGGGCATCGAGGAGGATCAGCCCGAAAGGCACGTGGTCGAGGATTTTGGGTGACACCTGCGCCGAAGTCACCGTCCCGGCAGCGGACTCCGCCGTATCCCCCGTGCTATCCGGCAGCACCACACCGAAGCAGAAGACCCCGGCAAGACGACCGCCCACATCATAACGGGGCGTGTTGGCCCAGGCCACCTTGCGGACCCGCTGCCCCACCTGCAGCCGCTCCACGAAACTGGGCGGAAAGGCAAATCGACTCTGCTCCCGGCTCTCCTGGGCGGCCGCCAAAAACTCGATTTTCACCGTCTCCCGACGGCTCTCCTCCACAAACACCTCCCAGAAACAGAACCCCGGCAAACTCCGCCCGGTTCGGTCACCGGTCAGGTTGGCCGCGGCTCCGTTCACGGCCACGATCTGTCCCCGCAGATCCAGCGTGACCACCGGAGCAAAACTCCCCTCCAGCAGAACGCGCCCGGCCTGCTCCCAATCCTCCTGCACCTGGCCGGTCCCGCGCCGCGGCGCAAGAACCTCGCAAGTCAGGGTAACCCCGCCCACCTGCCCGCCAGCCAACACCCAGGGCTGCAGATCCCAGCTCACCCGGTGCACCGTTCCGTCGCCGGCGATCCACTGATCATCCGCACGGCGTTGCGGCGTCCCTTCCAACGCGCGTTCCAAACTCACCGGCCAAGCCGAACCCAGGTCCTTGAAGAATTCCTGGTGCGAGTGGCCCTTCGGTTCCAAACCGTTCCATCGGAAGTCCCGCTTCCATCGTTCGTTCACCACCACGTAGCGCATCTCCCGGTCGCAGAGCGCCATCGCCAACGGCGAATGATCGATCAACATCCGCAACTGCTCCGCTGACGTCATGCCCGGGGACTCGGCGGGAACCGGAACCCGATGAACGGGCGGCACCGGCGCGGGCAAGGCGGCGGGCAACGAGCTGCGGCCGGCCCCTGCCGTGGGCGGAAGCGGCGCCACCGGCGGCTTGACCGGCTGCGGCTTGGTCGCCAATTGAACCAACGGCACCGCATACCCCGGAGCGGCGGGACCCGCCTTGGCCCGACGCCGATTGGCAATCCACTGCTCAAAGAGAACCAACCGGCTCTCCAGATCCGCCGAATCCAGGGGCAGCGACACAATCCCATCCCATGCCCGGGCCGCCGTCCCCTCGGCGAATTCAACCGGCCCGGGATGTCCGATGGCCAGGACGTAGGGCCGCTCTTCCTCCAGGACCGGCTGCTCCCGCAACCAGCCGATCAATCCGTGCGGCAGCAGAACATCCCGTTCCGTGCTCGTGACCACGAGAGCCTGATGCCGATAGGCCGCAACCCCCTCGGCAGGCGTCGCACAGGCATCGACCACGAACCCGTGGCGGCGCAACAGATTGCAAACCCGAGCCCGCACGCCCGGATCGCGCTGCACAACGAGTGCGCTGCGTCCAACAGTCCAGGCGCTGGAAACATCGACCATGGTAGGGAGTGGACGAAGAGGGTAAACGAAAAAACACCCCGGACAAGATCGAAATCGGTCAGGGAGCCGATGGAAACCCTCGCAAAGCCCCCCTCGGATTTCACGGCTTTCCCCTTGACCTGACGGGCCATCGCGGGATGGTGGGGGCCCTATGTGTTCCAAAACCCTCCGGATTTCGCTCTCCCTCCTCTGCGGCTCGGCCGCCTTCTCCTGCCCGCTCTCGGCCCAGGACGCAAATCAGGACCTGACGGACCGCGCCAGCATCGCGTTCGGGACCTCCATCGCCCGCGACCTGACCCAGGATGGCATCAAGCTGAATGCGGACAAGTTCTCCGAAGCTCTCCGCGCCGTGCTCGAGGGCAAGAAACACCTCGCGACCGACGACGAGATCAAGAAGACCTTTGAAGATCTCCGCAGCTTCATGGCGGATGAGTCCAAGCGGAAAAACGCCGCTTACCTGGAGGCAAACAAGCAGAAACAAGGAGTCAAAACCACCGCCAGCGGCCTGCAATACGAAGTGATCAAGGCCGCCCAGGGCGGAGCCAAGCCCAAGGCCACGGACAAGGTCAAGGTCCACTACACCGGCAGCCTCACCAACGGCACCGTCTTTGACAGTTCCGTTCAGCGCGGCGAGCCCATCGAGTTCGGCCTGGACCAGGTCATCCCCGGCTGGACCGAAGGCGTCCAATTGATGTCCGTCGGCGAGAAATATCGGTTCGTCATTCCCTACAACCTCGCCTACGGCGAACAAGGCAGCCCTCCGCGGATTCCCGGCTTCTCCACCCTCGTCTTCGAAGTGGAGCTTCTCGCCGTCAATCCTCCCGCCCAGTGAGGCTCCGCTCCGGGCCCATTCTCACAAAGATCATTTCCGGTGGCCAGACAGGGGCCGACTGGGCGGCTCTGGACTGGGCCATCACCCAACAGGTCCCTCACGGCGGTTGGTGCCCTCTCGGGCGCCTCGCCGAAAACGGGGTCATCGATCCCCGGTTCCAACTCCGCGAAACCCCGTCCCCAAATTACGCCGTCCGCACCCGGTGGAATGTGCGCGACTCTGACGCCACCGTGCTCTTCACCCTGAGCGCGCAGCCCACCGGCGGATCGCTCCTCACTTGGAACGAGGCGGCCGCCCTCGGCAAGCCCCGACTCCACCTCAGCGCCGCCGTCGAGGAACCCCACGCCGAGATTCTCCTTCGCTTTCTCCAGGCGTATCAGGTGGCCGAACTCAACATCGCCGGTCCCCGTGCCTCCACCGAACCTGACATCGGCCGTTTCGTGACCCGCGTCCTCGACGAAGCCCTCCTGGACCAGGGCGATCCGGAGGCCGACTCGGCGGATTGAACAGATTGGTTCTTGATCGGTCCACTTCCCTCAATAAGGCTCTGTGCAGCGTGTCCTCCAGCGAAACTAATCCCGTCAACGATGCCCCCAGCCCAATCAAGGTGGCCAGCCTTTTCGTGCGCGGCCGCAATGCCTTGGCGGTGCGTGCCGATTTCGCGCCCCTTTACGTGGACTACTATCTGCACTGGCTCGATCAGGGAATCACCCAGGAAGAACCTTACGACAGCCTCCTCAAACACGCCCTGGCCGCGGTCGTCCTCCACTCCACCACCCGGCCGTGGAGGGAGACCCACGCCTGGACCCTGAATTTCCAAAGCCCCCTCTGTAACGTCTTCGTCACGGCCGGAAGTTTGGCGGAGAGCGTCATCGGGCGCGTCTTCACTCACGACGTCAAGCAAGCGCCGCGCGGTCTCTTCCACGCCCAAACCACCGTGCAGGGAGAACATCCGCGGCAAAGCGCCGTTCCCCTCGAACACGGGCAGGTATTTCCCGCAGTCGAGCACTTCTACCGGATGAGCGAGCAACGTCGGGCCCGGATTTTCGAGGTGAACGACGAGGATTACGTCATGATCAGCGCCCAACCGGATTGCGACATCGGTTGGCTCGACTCCCTCACCACCGACGAGGTTCGCCAGCTCGATCAACTCGAGGAACTCAGCCTCCTGGAGACCCGCCAATTTCGCTTTCACTGCGGCTGCAGCCTGGAGCGAATCTTCCCGGCCCTGGCCCCGCTCATCGCCAACGGCATCGAAGACCTCTTCCAGGGGGACCCAGCCATCTCCGTCACTTGCCCGCGGTGCGGCACTTCCCGCCGCTTGAGCCGGGAACAACTGGAAGAAATGCAACGGCGCTGCGCCGGTTGAGGATTCGTCCCGAAAGATCCCGGCCCAGCAGGCCGTGGCTTGGCGGACGCCGTGCAACTCTGCCTCCTCCTCACTCTTCTCCTGATCTGGCCCTTTGCCGCCCCAGCGCAATCGCCATCGCCCGCCCTGCCCGCAGACCACGCCGCCCGGATGAAGGCCGGCACCGCCCTCTTCACTGCCTCCATCCGGCCCGTCCTCCAGGCCCAATGCCTCGACTGCCATGGCGGCGAGAAAACCCGTGCCGGATTTTCGCTCGCCTCGCGGGAAGCCCTCCTGACTGGCGGCGATTCCGGGCCCGCCATCAGTCTCTCCTCTCCTCCTGACAGCCTCCTCCTCGCCCTGATCCGCCATGACGAGGAGCCTTTCATGCCTGCCAAGAAACCCCGGTTGCCGGAAGAGACCCTGACAGCCTTCCGCCGTTGGATCGAACTCGGCGCCCCTTACGACCGCCCACTCGTCGAAACCAGCCTGCCACCCGCCGAACTCACCGTCACCGCTTCCGATCGTGATTTCTGGTCCTTCCGGCCCCTTGCCTTCACCCCTCCGCCACCGCCTGCCAACTCCACAACGGGTCCGCGTCGGGACATCGACCGTTTCCTGTCCTCCGCCCAAACCGCCGCCGGGGTCACCCCAAATCCGGAGGCCGACCGCCGCACCCTGGCACGTCGCGCCGCCCTCTCCCTCACCGGACTCCCGCCCACGCCCGAAGCCGTGGATGCCTTCCTTACAGACCCGCGCCCAGATGCCTGGACCCGCTTCATCGATTCCCTCCTCGCCTCTCCCGCCTTTGGGGAACACCAAGCCCGCCTGTGGATGGACGTGGCCCGCTTTGCGGAGAGCTCAGGTTTTGAGCACGACTCCGACCGCCCCTCGGCCTACCACTACCGGGATTTCCTCATCCAAGCATTCAACTCAGACCTCCCCTGGGATCGGTTCACCGCCTGGCAATTGGCCGGAGATGAACTCGCCCCTGACCAACCACTCGCCTTGCAAGCCACCGGTTTCCTCGCCGCGGGCGTTTTTCCCACCCAACTCACCGAAGCAGAATTCGAGTCGGCCCGTTATGATGAGCTGGATGATATGGTCGGCACCACCGGCGTCGCGTTCCTCGGACTGTCCATCGGCTGTGCCCGTTGCCACGACCACAAATATGATCCCATCCCGGCCAGGGATTACTACGCTCTCGCTGCCACGTTCACCGCCGCAATCCGCTCGGAGACGCAGCTGGAATTCTACCCCGAATCCTACCCTGCAAAACTCGCCCCATGGACCAGCCGGGAACGGGAATTCACCTCCGCTCTGTCCGCCCACGAAGCCTCGCTTGCCCCGGCGTTCACGGCTTGGCTCCAGTCACCGGCACGGACCAGCCTCGTCCTCCCCTCCCCCTGGCACATTCTCAAGCCCGTCTCCCTCACCGCCAAGGAAGGGACCAACTTCATCCCCCAACCTGACGGGTCCCACCTCGCCACCACACCCGCCCCTGCCCACGAGGAATACACCGCGGAAATCGAGGTGGCGGCCGGCACCTCCGCCCTCCGCCTCGAAACTCTCACCCACCCCTCCCTGCCCCACCAGGGTCCCGGGCGCGCCCCCAACGGCAACTTTGCCCTCAGCGATCTGACCGTCTCCGCCCGCCCTGCCCAAGATCTCAAAAGCCCACCGCGCCGCCTCCCCATCGCCTCTGTCCGCGCCACCCATCAGCAGAATGGCGGCGGTCTCTCTGCGGCCAGCGCCATCGATGCCGACCCGCAATCCAGCGGTTGGGCCGTCGACCTCGGGGGCATCGGTCGGGACCAAGCCGCCGTCTTCGCCTGGGAAACACCCCTCCCAACCGATTCCCGCCTCACCGTCCGGATGCGGTTCCACGTGAACCAACAACACAGCCCGGGCCGGATCCGGCTGTCCTCCACCCAGAGCGCCTCCACGGCTCCCAGCGCCGGGGACGGTCTGGCCGAACCCCTCGCCTCCGCCCTGCTCCACCTCAAACAGAACGGCCCCAAAAACCTGTCCCCAACCCAAATCGAAGTTCTCCGACGCGCCTGGTTTGCCACGGATCCCGGATGGAAAGCGCGCAACGCCGCCCTGGAAACCCATCGTTCCACCCGCCCCCAACCCGACCTCCGCCCGGTGATGATCTGTTCCGAAGGGGTTCCCCCCCTGAAACACCACGCCGACGGCCGCGGCTATCCCCACTTCTATCCGCAAGTCCATCTCCTGGAACGCGGAAACCCCAAGCAGAAAAAGGAAATCGCTTCCCCCGGTTTCCTCCAGGTCCTCCTCCGGGAAGGCACCTCGCCCGCAGACTGGCGGGTTCCCGCCCCGACCGGTTCCCGAACCAGCCACCGCCGCGCCACGCTCGCCCGCTGGCTCACCGATCCAGAACGCGGGGCCGGGCACCTCCTGGCCAGGGTCGCCGCAAACCGCATCTGGCAACAACACTTCGGCCGTGGCCTCGTCGCCACCCCGAACGATTTCGGTTTTCAGGGCGCGCGCCCCTCTCATCCGGATCTGCTGGACTGGCTCGCGACCGAATTCATCGCCCACGGCTGGTCCACCAAGCATCTCCACCGCCTGATCCTGGAGAGCTCCGCTTGGTGCCAGTCTTCCGCGCACGACGCCGCC
>QQNE01000019.1 GCA_003402735.1 Verrucomicrobiota bacterium | reverse complement strand
TCGGTGGCCCCGTGACGCATCCCCCCTTTGACTCCACCGCCGGCCATCCACATGGTGTAGCCGCGGTTGTTGTGGCGCCGTCCATCCCCGGAGGTTCCCTGATCCTGCGGGCTCCGCCCAAATTCCCCGCCCCAAACCACGAGGGTATCCTTGAGCATGTCGCGGTCCTTGAGATCCTGGAGCAGGGCCGCGATGGGACGATCAATGACCCCACAGTTCTCCTTGAGTGCGGATTTCAGATCCTTGTGCTGATCCCAGCCGCCCTTGCTGACCTGGATGAAACGAACGCCTTCCTCCGCCAGACGGCGGGCCACGAGGCATTGGGTGGCAAAAGAATCCGCGGCGCCCTGGCTGATTCCGTAACGGGCCCGGGTGGCCTCCGTCTCCCCGCTCAAATCGAGGACCTTCGGGATGGAGGACTGCATCTGATACGCCATTTCGTAAGACTGAATCACGCCCTCCAATTCGCGGTGGCCCGGATGTTCCGAAACGAGCGTCCGGTTCATTTCCTGAATCAAATCAATCTGGTTCCGCTGGCGGGAAGGCGTCAGCAATCGGTTCTTGAGATCCGGAATGCCGCCCTGCTCCAAATCCACGCGCGTGCCCTGGAACGAAGCCGGCAGAAACGATGACCCGTAATTTTGGGCACCTCCCTGTCCTTGGGTCGGGTTGATGGTGACAAACCCCGGGAGATCTGCGCTCTGACTGCCCAACCCATAGACGACCCAGGACCCGAGAGAGGGACGCACGAAATTCACGCTGCCGGTGTGGAGAGCGATGCTGGCCTGCGGGTGAGCGGCATTGCTGGTGTGCATGCCGTTGAGCAGGCAGAGATCGTCCGCATGTTTGGCGAGCTCCGGAAACAGCGAGCTGATCGGCAAACCGCTTTGACCCTGCGGCGTGAACTCGAATTGCGGGGCCAGCAAAATCCCCGGACGGGACGCTCCGTCGGCTCCGGCGATTGTCTTGCCGGACTTGGCCTTGAGTTCGGGCTTCCAATCGAAGGTGTCCACATGACTCGGCCCTCCCTGCATGAAGAGAAAAATGACCCGCTTTGCCTTGGGCGCAAAGTGGGGTGATCGGGGAGCCAGGGGGGAAGAAGCGGCCCGAGCCCCCTCCGCCAGCAGAGCGGACAGAGCCATCCAGCCGAAACCGGTGGCGGTGTGTTGCAGGGCACCGCGGCGGGTGAGTGGGGCAAAACCGTGTCCACAAGAGTTCATGATGATTTAAGGAACGTAACGGAATTCAGCGGAGGAATAGAGAGCTTGGACAAGGGCCGCCCATGCCTTTTCAGGCGATCCCTCGCTTTCGCGGACAAAGATTGCGGCGCTCTCCGACTCGGCGGCCACGGGGGGACGCCCCAGGATCCGGAGATAAGCCTGCTCCACCCGCTCGGTCCCGGAGACATCGCGCAATCCCAGCAACTCCTTGGCACATGCTTCGGAAGCTTGGAGAACGAAAGGATTGTTCAGAAAGAAGAGCGCCTGGGTGGGGACCGTGGTCACGTCCCGCTGGCCGTTCACCTGATCCGGTTCCGCAAAATCGAACACCGTGAACATTCCGGGCAGGCGGGAACGAAATACGGGAAGATAGACGCTGCGTTCGGACCGCAAAATCGGGTCAGCCGCCGCTTTGCCCCCTTTCTTGCTCAGCTTGCCCACGTCCGCACCATCGAAACGATCAAACGGAGCCCCATCCGGTCGGTTGTCATCCAGAAGACCGCTCGTGGCCAGGAGGGAATCGCGGATCGCTTCCGCCTCAAGACGCCGCAAATTGGCCCGCCAAAAGAGTTGGTTTGCCTCGTCCGCCGCCACATTTCCCTCCGGATAGGCGATGCCCAACCGATAGGTGCGGCTGAGAACCAGGGCGCGGATCATGTTTTTCACCGACCATCCTTCCGCCACAAACCGAGTGGCGAGGTGATCGAGCAATTCCGGGTGGGAAGGAGCAG
Organism: Verrucomicrobiota bacterium; assembly: GCA_003402735.1. Classification (GTDB taxonomy): domain Bacteria; phylum Verrucomicrobiota; class Verrucomicrobiia; order Verrucomicrobiales; family DEV007; genus V1-115. The sequence goes on along the minus strand of QQNE01000019.1, from coordinate 48,165 downwards.
CGCCGGACAGGCCAAAATTGTCCACCGTTTCCACCAATCCGCGGCCAAAGAGATGGCTCCAGATCCGATTGACCATGACGCGGGCCGTCAACGGATGATCCGGAGAGGTCAACCACCGGGCCAGTTCCAATCGCCCGCTCGCCCCGGCCGGAATGGAGGGTGTCCCGGGCCCTCGCAAAATCTCGGGGAATCCCCGCGGAACCGGATCCCCCTTGAGATCGGGTTCTCCCCGGACGCGGAGCTCCAGGTCGCATACCTCGCCTTCGCAAACCGCCATGGCCAGTGGGGCCTCCAAATCGATCCTCGTCTCCGACCGCTGCTTCTTCGCCTTTTTTTTGTCCGGGCTCGCCTCGAGACGGACCAACTCCTGCCGGAGTTTGGAAAGCTCTTCCTTGATTGCGCGCCGCCCGGTCTCCGTAAGGTCTTGGCGCTGATTCTCTTGGCGCAAATCACGAAGCCGATCCTCGATCTTCATGATCGCGGCTTCGTCATTCTTCGGTTGCGGACCCGAACCGTCGAGGCTCGCGAGAAGCCGCACCTGGGTGTATTCTCGCGAATTGCCTCTGCGATGGTTCTGCCCGCTCAAGGTTTGCGTGCTCGCAAAGACCCCAGCCAAGGCGTAATATTCGGCCTGAGAGATCGGGTCGAACTTGTGATCGTGGCAACGGGCACAGCCCAGGGTCAGTGCCATCGTGGACCGACCCAGGGTATCGATCTGGTCGTCGATCCGGTCCAAAAGAAATTGCTCGGAATCCCGCTCATTGAGGTCCATGGACCCGAGCGCCAGAAACCCGGTCCCCACCAGACCATCCGCTCGGTTTGCGGTCCCCTCAACGGGGAGCAAATCTCCAGCGATCTGTTCCATCAAGAAACGATCATAGGGTTGCCCCTCGTTGAAGACATCGATCACATGGTTGCGGTAACGCCAGGCAAAGGGAAACGGCACGTTGCGCGTTTTGCCCACGGAATCCGCATAGCGGGCCACGTCGAGCCAGTGCCGTCCCCAACGCTCCCCAAACGCGGGCGAACCCAGCAATCGATCCACCACCCCCACCAGGGCTTCATCGTCGGTCCCGGGATGCCCACAAAAGGATTCAATCTCCTCAGGAGTTGGAGGCAAGCCGGTCAAGTCCAGGGCGACCCGGCGCAGCAAACTGGCCCGGTCGGCATCGGCAACCGGCCGCAAGCCGGCGTTCTCGATCCGGCTCAAAATGAATCGATCCACGTCGCCGCGCGGCCATGCGGAATCCGCCACCTTGGGAACCTCGGGTGAAGTCACGGGGCGATACGCCCAGTGCGAGCGGGCCTTTGTCCGGTCGACCCCACCAGATTTGTTGGCGACGGCACCCGACCGGGGATCTGGAGCCCCCATGACAATCCACGCCTCCAACACGGAAATTTCCTCGTCCGCCAGCTTGTATTTCGGCGGCATTTGCAGATCGGGATCGGAATGGCGGACCGACTGCAGCAGGAGACTCCCTTCCGGTTGGCCGGGGACGATCACTTCGCCGCTGTCGCCGCCCGCCATCCAGCCCTCTCGGGAATCCAGCAAGAGCCCGCCCTTGACCTTCTCGGCTTTGGCGGAATGACATTCGTAACAGTGTTCACTGAGGAGCGGACGCACCTTCGATTCAAAAAACGCGATCTGCTCCGGCTCAAGACCGGCGGTCGCGAACGAACCGGTGACGAGAATCCCTGCACCCATCCATCCTGGTATCGATAGCCTCATAGCGTTTGCCTGAGGAAAAAACACCTGTCTGAGCTGGAAGTTGCAAACGATTGCTTCAGAGGCGACCGGACCGTTTGACCTCGAGATAAGCGTTGGCCAGGGCGACCGGCAAATCTGAAGCCACGGTATCCACTACCATGGCCCCGGCGGCGCGCACCCGCTCCAACAGAGCGCTCCGCTCTTCCATGTAGAGTTGGCTGGCGCCGAAGAGCACCGAATCGTCAAAAGTTTCCACCGGCTTGCCGCGAAGCTGCTCCACGGAACGCTCTCGCAGGGTGGCCAAAATCACCACGTGCCGTTGCCTCAAGGTTTGCACGGCCAGGAGCACGTCTGCCCCATCTTCCCCCCGCAGATTGGTGAGGAGAACGAGCAACGACCGCTTGCGTTGCCTGACCAGAATCAGTCCCGCCGCTTCCGAAAAATCACTCGGGTTCGGCGTGGTCTCATAATCGTGCAGATGGTGCAAAAGAGTGGTCATGGCTCGCGGTCCCTTGACCGGCGGCAGCCACTTCTCCACCCCGCCGAAGGCAGAGACCCCCACGTTGTCCCCCTGACGGAGGGCGATGTAACAGAGCAAAAGCACCGCGTTCAGGCAGTGGTCGAACTGCGGCAAATCCCCGTCCATGGCCCGCATCCGACGCCCCGCGTCGATCATGAAAATGATGTTTTGGTCCCGCTGCTCGCGGAATTCACGGCTCACCAGAGAACGCCGTCTGGAGGTGGCCTTCCAGTCCACTTGGGAGAGCAAATCGCCCTCCTGATAATCGCGCAATTGGTGGAACTCGCGACTCACCCCTTTGCGTTGTCGCTGCTGGATCCCCATCTGCTGCTCCCGGTTGGCCAGGGCCAGCAGGGCGTAATGCAGCACCGGCTCGTAATCAGGAAACACGGGAACCGCCTCCTCCAGCCCGGAACGCAGGGCGAGCCCCCAACACCCAAACGGCGACACACGGAGCACGTGGGTGGGGGCAAACTCCGCGCGCCCGCGCCGCAACAACCGGACCGAGTAGTTCAGGGAGCTCTGTCCGCCGCCCGGGATGGTTCCCCACCACGGAAATGCCGTGGTGACTGCGGTGGCAGGAATTCCGTCAAAAAGCTCGACTCGGGCGGTCACTCGGCCCGGATTGTGAATGACCAGGGAAACCTCCTGGGCGACCCCCAACGCAAATCGGGAGGGCAAGACCCGCTCCACCCGCAAAGGACCCGCGGTGATCAACCGGAAAGCGTCCAGCACAAAGAGGCCGGCCAACAACAGCCCCACGATCACCCAGAACGGGCGCAAGGATTCCTGGAACGATGCCGCCAGTCCCAACCCGCTCCAGGAGAGGAGCCAACCAAGCAGGATCCGCGTGGGCCTCATCGGTCTTCGAGGTCAGCCACGCGGCGCTTCCACCGTGTCGAGAATCGACTGCAACACCCCGTCCACGGTGTCGCCACTGATGACGAGTTCCGGTGCCAATTGCACCCGGTGACGCAAGACCGGCAGCACCGCCCGCTTCACATCGTGCGGGGTGATGTAGTCGCGTCCCTGCATGACGGCATACGCCTTGGCCACGCGCACCAGCCCGATGGCGCCCCGCGTCCCCGCGCCCAGGGCGATTCCTTGAGCGGTCCGGGTGGCACGGGCAATGCGCACCGCATAGGACACCACCTCCGGAACGGCCTGCACCGAGGCCACATCCCTTTGCGCCTGAAGGATGTTGCCCGGCAGACAAACCCGTTCCACGACATCGGGCCTGAGACCGCGCCCCGACTCCCCGGAGGCGACCGCTGCCACAATCCACTCCTCGTAGGGCGCTTGCGGGTAGTCGAGCGCGACCTTCATCAGGAAGCGGTCGAGCTGCGCCTCCGGCAGAGGATAGGTGCCCTCCTGTTCGATCGGGTTTTGCGTGGCGATCGTCATGAACGGCAGATCGAGGGGAAGCGATTTGCCATCGATCGTCACCTGCGCCTCCTGCATCACCTCGAGCAGCGCGGACTGAGTCTTGGCCGGGGCTCGGTTGATTTCATCCGCCAGAAGCAGGTTCGCGAAGACCGGTCCCTTGCGGATCTCAAACCGCTGATTGGCCATGTCATACAAGGAGTGCCCGGTGACGTCCGACGGCATCAAATCCGGAGTGAACTGGATCCGTCCGAACTGCCCCCCAAAGGTCTGCGCCAGCGCCAGCACCAGGTGCGTCTTGCCGAGGCCAGGCTTGCCCTCCAACAAAATGTGGCCGCCGGCAATCAACGTGGCCAAGACTTGGTCAACCACTTCATCCTGACCCGCGAACACCCGTCTCACCTGGGCCCGGATCTGGTCCAGCATCATCGCCGTCCCCGTCAATCCCGACGCCGCCGCAACCACCGGTTGCGGTGAGGAAACAGACGGGACCGGGACCGGAACCGGGACCGGAACCGGGACCGGGACCGGACTCGAACCGGGAACCGGGGGCGGCGGAGGGAGGGAATTGGGGGGAAACGGTGAGTTCATGAGATGGAAAGTGCGATTTTTTGCAAGGTGGCGAGCAACTCGATGAAGGCTCGGTTCTGATTGGGCACCTCACCGATCAAGGCATCGCGAATACGCTCGACGGAAAGTCCGGTGGCGCGGGCCAACGATTCCCACTGTTCCTGCGTGAGATTCTCCGCTTGGGGCTCACTCCGGGCGCGGCACACACTCCGCAGAATGATCCGGCGCAAGGGGTTCACCAACGTCTCTGGTCCACCGCGGCTCCAAAGAAAGGCCCCTGCCTGGGAAAGATGGACGACAAAATCCCTCGGGGCCGGATCCGGATCCGGAAGAAGGGGTCCAAACCGCGGAAGGCTCCGCCAAAGCCAGCAAACCACAAACAAACCCAATCCCGTCAGCGGCATCCACCCGTAATGCCAAAGCAGGCCAAAAAAGGAGATCCGGGCATCGCGCAGGAACCAGGCCCCCACCGGCTTGCCATGCAATTGCATCAAGTTCCAGAAGAGCGATGCGTGCTGAAGCTTCCCAATCTGCCGATTCTGCCAGATGGACGCATCGGCCAAAATCGTGAGCCTTCCCCTGTGAACCGGAAAGCTGAGCACCCCGACCGGTCCGGTGTCCGCCGACCGCACCACGAATGGTTGACCAAGCAATTTCGCGGGAACTTGCACTCCGAGACCGCCTCTCATGCGCAACGCCAACCGAAGTCCGCTCACCTCGCAAAGCTCGGTAGCGTTCACACGGGAGCCAACCGACAGATCAAGGGACCTGAGGAGGGGATGCATCTGGCTCTCATCGGGATCAACGGCGGGCTCCCCATCCGTCTCGGTCTCCTCATCCTCATCCTCATCCTCATCGTTCGTTTCCCCGCTCGATGCCTCCGCAAAGGGAGCCTCACCACCGGCTTCAAACCCGTCCATCAGATAAAACGCGTGACCGCCTGCCCTGATCCATTCCAACATGGAATCCGAGACCAATTCATCCGGAACGCTCTGCGGGGAGAGAATGATCACCCGGTCTTTGGAAGGCAGAACGCCGAGGGAATATCGGTCCTCCACCTCCCAGCCCCGACTCTCCAACAAGCGCGACGCCGCCAGAAACGGCTTGCGACGGGCCGCGCCCCGATACCCTTCCTCGACCTCCACTTTCTCAAACTGTCCGCAACCGGCGAGCGCCAGACACCCTGCGGCCAGGAAAATCAGCCAGACAGCGCGCATCACCGACGCCCCTCCCGATTCTGGTTCAAGCGATACGGCCACGCCTGAAGCAGGCGTTCAATCTCTTCGGGACCGGTCCGCCGCGCACCGTAAGCGGCCGCACTCCAAATACGGGTGAGCCACTCAAAATACCGCGCCTCCGTCCCTTCCACCCGCTGGACCCGGGCCACACAATCAAATTCGGTATCGCACTCCTGGATCGGCACCTGACCCTGGTGGATCAACCAGACCAGCGCCCCCCGGTAAAGCAGGGCCATGCCCCCCTCGAAATCCCCCTTCGCCAGGAGTTCCCGGACGGCGGCGATCACATCCTTCGGCAACGATTCCTTGCCGACACTCATCCCCATGACGCTCTGGACCTCCGGACGCTTTTTGTCGAGCTTTCTGCGAGTGGAAAAGGTCTTGGACCACTTCACGATCGCCAAAATCAAAATCGCTGCCGCCACCCCAATCAGCACGAACTTGATCCAACCCAAGATGGGGCCAGCGCCCGAGAAAATGCCCAGGAAACCGACCAGAATCTCAGCCACCTGTGCGAACCACCTCGTCAGGGATTCAAAGATTCCGAACACTTCCGGATCGATCGTTTGCGGCCCCGATGGAATCCACACCTCTTTCGTGTGAACCTTGAACTCCGGCTCAGCCAGGATCTCCTCGACGGCCGCCTGCGGATCCCAATCATCCTCGACGGCGTCGGCCGACAGCACCACTCCCAGGCAGAGAAACAGACTCAACGCAGGGCCCGCGATCCGGGCCGCCAGCTTCCGAAACGCGATCTCGATGTCCCAGCCTTCCATCTTGGTCCTCGCGTTCAGGTAGAGCCCGAACCCGGCGGCCACGCAAAACGGCGTCACGAGCGTCACCGAAATCAAATACAGAGCGATCACGCCCATCGAGACCGGATTGATTCGGTTGAGGCTGCCGAATCCTAGATCGAACAAAGCCTCCCAATCCGGAGCATACCGCTCCGGGATCAGGGCCAGCAGGAACGCCGCCATCGAGAGGCTCAAGCTGAAAACCATCACCGAATGCCAGACCTGCAAAACCCAGGAGAGCGCTCCGCATTGGTTCACAATCCCGGCAGCGCGAAGCTGGAACGCCCTCCCGCGCAACTCCTCCAATTGCCTCACCGGCAGAAGGATGTAACGGGAAAGGGACATTCGGACCCTCACCAGAACGTGATAGAAATCCCGGAACCAGATGGATCGCCCATGCCGAAGGAGTTCCCGGATCGTCAACCGCTCCCCGAACATTTCCCGGCTGAGAACCAGCAGGGGCACCCGTTCCGCCAAGGGTTCCGTCCACCAGATCAATGCCAAACCCACCAACAGCCGATCTCTGCAAAGAATCAGGATCAAGGCCCACATCGGCAAGACCAGCACGGCCCAGGCCTTGAGCAGGGCGGAGTAATGTTTCCGCGCCAAAACCAACCCGAGATCCATCGCCTCCCAGCGATTGCGGGGCCGCACCTCGGCCGTGATCGCCTCAAGCCGCACGACGCTCCTCCTTCCCCGCGAACAGCAACCAAGAGATCAACCCCAGCGTCAGGCTGCACCCAAAGCTGTATTTGAGAAACACGGGGAGTCTCAGCGGCGACCAAAACCCCTCGATCACCGCCGCCATTGTGGTCAGGAACGCGGCCGCGTAGAGCAACTTGACCGCCCGATTCGCCGCTTTGGCCAACGAATGTCTGCGCGACCGTTGCCCCGGCCGAATCAATGCGAGCCCGAGGCGCATCCCCGCCATCCCGGAGAAGATCATTCCCAAGATCTCGGGGGAGGAGTGCCCGCTGATCCATTCCATAAATTTGTCGATGTCCGCCTCCTGCTGGACATAACCGGTCGCGGCTCCGAAGTGCAATCCGTTGTAGACCACGAAGAACAAGGTCCCAACGCCCCCCAAAATGCCGCCCGCAAACGTGCGAAAATCGATCCCCACGTTGTTCGCGATGTAGAACGCGAACATTTCGAAGTTCGATCCAAAATTGTCGCGCATCTCATGAAACCCGCCCTCTTCCCCATAGCCTTGTTGCAACTGGTCGAGCGCCTCGGCTCCCAACAGCGAGGTCATCCATCGGACGTCGTGGAAACTCGAAAGATAAATCCCCCAAAACGGCAACCAGAAACAGGCCATCATCAACCAAAACAACCGCCACTCGTGCCGCACCAACAGCGGAAAATCCTCCAGCACCCCCTGTCTCAGCGCCCTCATGAGGTCCGACCGGTCGCGGTTCAGATGGCCATAACCACGGATCACGAGGCCATTGATCCGCTCACAAAGCACCAATCCATACATCCGGTATTGCGCCAGGGAGAGATCCCCACAAACCTGCCGAAACAGCGTTGGCAACCGCGAGGCGGAGGGGACGATCCCACGCGTGCCGTCCAGTTCGTTGAGTGCCTCTTCGACCTCCTTCCAGGTTTTCTCACCCCGCTCTGCAAATGCCGACGGTTTCATCCTGCCTCACCCCTCTCCGCGAATCCATTGAGCCATCCCGACGATTCGGGACACCCCCTCCTGCCCCTCGACCCGGGTCAAGCCCCGAAGATGTTCGGCCAATTCCTCGGCGCGCCGCGCGGGCCATTCCCTGAAACGATCCGCATACTGAACGATCGCTCCCTGATCCTCACGGGTCAATGAGGCCCCGGGTCGGAACGGCGCAATCCCATCGCCACCTGACGCAACCACTTTGGGTTTGCCAGGCTCCGCATAAATCACCAACGTGTCCGCCGCCAGATCTCCCAACCGCTGAAACCGGTCGTTGCACAGGCCGGTGATGATCCCGGTCACTCCGAAGAACGGCAGCCAGTCCACCACTCGAAGCATGGTCCGCACCACCGATTGATGCCATGAAATCGGCGCTCCGGACGTCCTCACCACTTTCAACCCCACGATCCGCTTCCCAGGCGTCGCACTCCACCGGGAAGCCTCAAAGACAATCGAATAGACGAATTCCAAGCCAAACGCGATGGCGATCATCAACCCCGTGCCAAGTCCGGACCCGAGGTTCCATCCAAACAGCACCGAGCAGATGAATCCAATCAAGCCGCACCCAATCGAACCCACGATCAGAATGGCCGCTTTGACCAAACAATCGATAGCGAACGCCACCCCTCGCGGCATCGGACCCGCCAAATGCAGCTGGATTTCCACCCCCTCCGCGATCTCAATTCTCTGCAAAGTGTCCAGCTTCTTCGCCATAACCCGCCCTACCAACCAACAACAAGACTAGGAGAACGCCAGCGGAATTGAAGGGACAGTTTCTGGTCAGGTCCAAAACCGTCCTGTGGGAACGGCAAGGGGGGTGAATGATTGTCATGGACGCTGATGCGGAATCCATTCCCGTAGCGGAGTCGTCCACGCATCCCGCCTTCTTGCCAGTTGGATCCACGCCCCCCCGGCAGGGGCAGACCGCGCAAACCAGCCCCGGGGGTTTACTCCGCCGGCTCCATCGATGCCTTCATCGATCCTGCACTGTGCCTCATGCGGTGATCCGGCCCATACTCCAGGATCTGCTCCACCCGCAACTCGGCTAACTCTTTGTGCACCGTGGCCACAATGACCCGACCACTCATATCCACCTCTCGGGTCATGGCGTAGGCCTTGTCCAAGTCATAACCGAAGATCTTCCCCAACATCTCCATCACATAATCATACGTGTGATCGTCATCGTCGTGCAGCACGACGTGGTAGCGAGGCTCAATCTCCGGACGCGCCACCGTCGGCTTTGGGGCCACGGTCTGCTGGGAAGCCCGGAAAGAAGCGGTCAACTCAAGGGAAACACCTTTGGGGGAAGTGAACACGGGAAAAGTTGGACCAATCCGGCAAAAACTTCAACTTCCACCCGCTTTCGGCAACGGCTTCATGTGGGGGAAAAGCACCACATCCCGGATCGATTCCGCGCCGGTCAGCATCATGACGAGGCGATCAATGCCGATGCCGATTCCTCCGGCCGGCGGCATTCCATACTCGAGCGCTTCCAGGAAATCCTCGTCGATGTTCTGCACCTCCTCGCCGGCCTGGTGCTCGAGGCGTTGTCGCTGCACCAGCGGGTCGTTCAACTCGGAATACCCGGGCGAGATCTCCTGCCCATTGATGATCAATTCATAGACATCCACCACACTGGCATCGGCCCGGTTCTGTTTGGCCAGCGGCACCAAGACCGTGGGGACATGCGTCACGAAACAGGGATTGTCGGTCTTTTCTTCCACGAGCTTCTCGAAGATTTGCTGGGTGACTTCGTGATCCACCAAGTCTTCTCCGATCTGCACCCCCAGTTCCGCGGCGCGCCTCCTGCGATCCTCCGGCGTGCGGGCGAACCACTGCGGATCGATCCCTTCAACCAGAGAACGGTAATCCTGCCGCTTCCAAGGCCGACTCAGGTCGATGGTCTTGAGCAACTCCCCCTCCGCATTCCGGTGTTCAATGCACAAACCACCACAAAATTTCATGGCGAGGTGACACACCATCTCCTCGACCAATTCCGCCATCTGCTCGAAGTCGGCATACGCCCAGTAAGCCTCCAACATGGTGAACTCCGGATTGTGACGGCGGCTGATCCCTTCGTTGCGGAAGTTTCGGTTCAACTCGAACACCTTGGGAAATCCGCCCACCAACAAACGCTTCAAGTGCAACTCCGGGGCGATCCGCAAGTTCAAGTCCATCCCGAGCGCATTGTGGCGGGTCCGGAATGGCTGGGCCGCCGCGCCTCCAGCCACGCCGTGCAACATCGGGGTCTCCACTTCCAAAAAGCCGCGCTCGCTCAGAAAGGAACGGATCTCCGCCACCATCAAGCTGCGCTTGCGAAAGATGTCCCGGCTCCGCTCACTGGCGATGAGATCGAGATAGCGCTTGCGATACTGCAACTCACGATCCGCAATCCCGTGCCATTTGTCCGGCAGGGGACGCAACGATTTCGCAAGGACCGTCAACTCGGTCACCTTGATGGTCGGTTCTCCGGTCCGCGTCGTGAATGTCTCCCCGGCCACCCCAATCCAGTCCCCGACGTCGAGCAGCTTAAAGATGCCGAAGGCTTCCTCCCCCACGCTCTTGGGATTCAGGAAACACTGGATTTTTCCATCGACGTCCGCGATTTCAAAAAACTGGCTGTTGCCCATGTCGCGCCAGGCCACGATCCGGCCCGCCAACGCCACCTGCAGGTTCTCCGCAAACTCGGCGCGCAACTCTCCCGGGCGATGCGTCGTCGCAAAACGGGCCCCATAAGGATCAATCCCCAGGGCCTGCAACTTTTGCAGTTTCTCGCGGCGCACCTGGACAAGCTTGTGCTCCCCCTGCGGCTCGCTCGCAACGGGTTGGTCCTCCACCTGGGATTCGCTCGGTTTGGCTGCTTTCTTGGACATGGCAGACATGGGTGCGCTAGATTGGGCGCAATTGCTGGAAAATCAATGGAATCCCAACCGTGAACTCGGTCATCCACAGAAAACCGCCCATCCCATGAACCGCCGACAACTCCTCGCCACCAGCACCTCCGCGCTCTTGGGCACGGTCGCCACCGCCGCAGCCCAACCTCTGCGCGTGGCCGTCATTGGTCACACCGGACGCGGCAATTACGGCCACGGACTCGACACCCTTTGGCTTGCCCTCCCCGGAACCCGAATCGTCGCGGTCGCCGATCCAGATCCCGCGGGTCTCGCCGCCGCGGTCGCCCGTCTCGGCTCCCCAAAACCCTTCCCCGATTACCGCCAGATGCTGGCGGACACCAAGCCCGATCTCGTGGCCGTCTGTCCCCGGCATGCCGATCAACACGAAGCGATGTGCCTCGCCGCGATCTCGGCCGGCGTCCGCGGCATCTACATCGAGAAGCCGTTCTGCCGCACCCCTGCCGAAGCCGATGCCATCATTGAGGCCGCTGCCAAGGCCAACACCAAGATCGCGATCGCCCATCGCAACCGTTATGACCCCGCCTTTCAGACCGCCAAGCGACTCATGGAAGGCGGCGAGCTCGGCACCATCCTGGAATGCCGTGGCCGGGGCAAGGAAGATGCCCGGGGCGGCGCTCTCGATTTCTGGGTCCTCGGCTCGCACGTTTGCAACCTGGCCACCGGTCTCGGAGGCGATCCCGTGGCCTGCTCCGCCATGCTCTATCAGGACGGTCGCCCGTGCGTGGAAGCGGATGTCCGCGAAGGGGACGAAGGGCTCGGCGCAATGGCCGGAAACGGTCTGCACGCTCGTTTTGAACTGGCTGACGGACTTCCCTTGTTCTTCGACTCCGTGCAAAACCAGGGAACCAAGGAGGCCGGGTTCGGCCTTCAGGTGATCGGCACCAAGGGCATTCTCGACTTCCGCATCGATCGCCAACCCCTCGTCCACTTCCGGGCCGGAAATCCGTTCCAACCGGGCGCCACCGCGCAACCCTGGCAACCCGTTTCGAGTGCAGGCATCGGCCAACCGGAACCGATCAAAGACTTGGCGAAGCGCCTCGGCTCCCACGAAATCGCCGCCAACGACCTCATCGCCGCCATCGAGGAGGACCGGGCCCCGCTTTGCGACGACCGTCAGGGACGGGTCACGGTCGAAATGGCGTGCGCGATCTTCGCCTCTCACCGAAAGAACGGGACACGGATCGCCTGGCCGCTGGAGGACCGCAGCAATCCGTTGCGATAAATCTTCCGGGAACGGCGGACTGGAGCGCCCTTCTCGAACTCTCGCCTGCGCAGCGGAATCGGCTCCGTCATCACTGAAGCTCGTCCGCACCCGTTCGACGCAACTCCTCCTTCATCAGCCCGCGCAAGCGCTCCAACTCGGCGGACCGATCCCCCCGAAGGTTCCGCAACTCCTCGGGATCCTCCCGGAGATCGTAGAGTTCCTCCTCGCCCCCATGGAGATACCGGATGTATTTCCAGCGTCCGTCGTTGATCGCCACATACCAGGGAACGTGGTGATGCACGGCGTCCTCGGGCGTCTCCCGCACCGTCTTCGCCACGTCGCTCCCGTAAGCCTTGCCGGTGTGCTCATACAAGCAGGGAAAAAGCGACCCCGGCGATTCCGGCTGCCGCAGCAGCGGGCCCAGATCCCTGCCATGCATCTTCCAAGGCAACGAGATCCCCGCAAACCCAAAAAAGGTGCTCACCAAATCCACCCCGTGCACCGGTTGGGCACAGACCTTTCCCTGGGGCAACCGCGACGGCATGGAGACAATCAAAGGGGAACGGTAGGTCGCATCCCAGGGAGCCAGCTTGGACCGGAATCCGTGCTCCCCCATACCGAATCCCTGGTCCGCCGTGAAGACCACGAGGGTGTTCCCGTCCTGCCCGCTCTCCCGCAACGCGGCCAGAACCCTGCCGATGCCCTCATCGAGTGCCTCGACACAATCCAACGACTGGTGAACAAACGCATCATAGGTGGTCCGGCTGGCCTCATCAATATCGCCGAACTCCGCGCCACTTTTCCTGGCACGGATCACCCCATCCTCACCCTTCACCCAGGAGCGTGTCTGCTCCAGCCAGGCCGGTTTCCCGGGCCACGGCCCCACAATGTCCGCAGGCATCCTCACCGCATCCTTCGCATGCCTCCCCCGGTGCCGCTCCGCCGGGATGGTCGGCCCGTGAATCGCTCCGTAACAGAGCCAGAGATACCACGGTTTCGACGGGTCCCGGTGTTCCCCCTGGATAAAGTCACATGCCCAGTCGGTGTAGTTGTCCGTCGAGTATCCATCGACGCGGCGCTCCACCCCGTTCTCGACAATCACCTGACCGTCGTAGTAGGAACCGGCGTTGTCCGGAAACGCGGGGCGGTTCCAGACCGCCTGGTAATCCCAGTCGCGCCCGAACCCGGCGTCGGTCCCGGTGTGCCACTTGCCGATCTGGGCCGTCGCATATCCGTTCTCACGAAACACCCTGGGCCAGAAACGACAGACCGCGGGATCATAGGTGCTCCCGGGGTATTTTCCCTCCATCCGCATCGATTCGATCCCGTGCGGATGCAGGCCCGTGAGAAGGCTGGCGCGTGAGGGCATGCACCAGGATCCCATGTAGGCGTAGGAGAACCGGATGCCCCTCCGCGCCAAGCCATCGAGATTCGGCGTGTGCGCTCCGGGCAAAGCTTCCGGGTCACCGGAGAGCGTCTTGTAAGACTGGTCGTCGCTGAAAAGAAACAGGATGTTCGGACGATCTGCAGCCCTGCCCGCCCCTGGGACCCCGAAAACGAACAGAGCCGCGCCCCGGACAAGCCATAGAAACAAACAACGCTTGATTGGACGCACTCCTTTCTTCTGCCGCCTCACCCGCTCGCCTGACAAGAACTTTTTTCCATGGAGCCCCCTCGTCCCGACAGCCTCCCGGTTTCCGTTGAATTGCGTTTGAATCCACGCCCGCTGCGGGTCAGACTCCGTCCCGATGAACCGCCCGCGCATTGTCTTTCTCGATAGCTCCACCGTCGATGCCGGTGACATTTCCTTCGAATCCCTGGCCGCCCTGGGCGAATTGGTGCTCCATCCGGTCACGTCCCCGGACCAAATCCTGCAACGTTGCCACGGGGCCGAAATCGTTCTCACCAACAAGACCCTGCTGAAACGCGAAACCCTGGCCGCTTGTCCCGGTTTGCGACTCGTCGCCATCACCGCCACCGGCACGAACAACGTCGATCTCGCCGCCGCCCGGGACCTGGGCATCCGGGTGACCAATGTCCGCGGTTATTCCACCCCCAGCGTGGCCCAGCACACCCTGTGTCTCCTTCTCAATCTTGCCACCAACATCCATCAGTTCGCCCACGAGGCCGAGGCCTGGGCGCAGAGCCCCCATTTCACCCGACTCGATCACCCGATGCGCGAGGTCGCGGGCCTCACCCTGGGCATCGTCGGGATCGGCGGAATCGGTAGCTGCGTCGCTGCGTTGGGCCGTGCCCTGGGCATGGAGATCATCGGCCTGCAACGTCCCGGTTCAGCGCCCGACCCCTCAGTCACCATCCCCCGCCTTCCGGCCACCGAATTCTTTGGCCGGGCCGATTTCATCTCGCTCCACTGCCCGTTGACGCCGGAAACCGAGAAGCTCATCAATGCCCACACCCTGCAACTGATGAAGCCTTCCGCCTGCCTCATCAACACCGCCCGCGGACCGCTCATCGATGAACCCGCACTCCTCGAGGCCCTCCAACAGGGACGCATCGGGGGCGCGGCGCTCGATGTGCTCAGCGTGGAGCCCCCCGCCCCGGATCATCCGCTGCTCACCGCCAACCTGCCGAATCTCATCATCACACCCCACACCGCCTGGGCCGCCACCGAATCCCGTCGCCGCTTGTTGGACGGAATCCAACGCAACCTCGCCGCCTTCCTCGCCGGAGAAGAACCACCGGATCGCGTTGCCTGAACCTCCCTCGCTCTCAACTCACCATCCACCTGACCGCCGTGCCCCTCCGCCTCATCGCCGTGCTCATGTCCCTCCCTGCCCTCGCCCAGGCCGGACCGCTTCCGCCCATCAATCTCTGGCCGGGCCCCGCGCCGGATGAACCCCCGGGATTTCAGCTCGAGCCCGAAACCGACAAAACCACGGCCAAGGACAAACCGGTCGCCGGCAAACCCCTCATCCGCCTCGGCAACGTCACCACCCCGCAGCTGACGATCTATCCCGCTCCCGCAGAAAAACGCAACGGCTCCGGCCCCGGTGCCAGCGTCATCGTCTGTCCCGGCGGCGGTCACAGCATCCTCGCCTATGATCTCGAAGGTTCCGAAGTTTGCGAATGGCTCAACGGTCTGGGCATCACCGGCATCCTGCTCAAATATCGGGTCCCCCGTCGCGATCCCGACAAGCCTTGGAAACACGCGGTCCAGGATGCCCAACGCGCCATCGCCCTGACCCGGGCCCGGGCTTCCGAGTGGAAGCTCGACCCGGACCGAATCGGCGTCATCGGCTTTTCCGCCGGAGGCCAGACCGCCGCCCTCGCCGCGCTCTTTGGGGACCAGAAGACCTATGCCCCGGTCGATGCCTCAGACCAAGCCTCCTCGCGACCTGACTTTGCCATGCTCATTTACCCGGCTTACCTGGCCAACAAGGAGGAGACCGCGCTCAATCCCGAGGTCTCGGTTCCCCAGAACGCCCCGCCGATCTTCTTGATCCACGCGATGAACGATGGCGTCACGCCGATGAGCAGCCTGCTTCTCTGCGCGGAACTGAAGCGAAAGAGGGTCCCCGCCGAGTTGCATCTCTTCCCCACCGGAGGTCATGGTTACGGCCTGCGCCCCACTGCGGAACCGATCACCCGGTGGCCTGCGCTCGGTGAAACCTGGCTGCGCGGCTTGGGAGTTCTCAAACCTTGAAGGGCGATCACGGCGCGTTGAGCCAATCGAGGCTGAAGGACGCGCAATCGATGGAGTTTCCCTTTTCGTAAAGGCAAAGAATGGTGCCGTCAGGCAACACCGCCAAATCTGAGTAGGCGCTCGGCCCGGGCTCCAGCGTTTTCCCGGCGGACCAACTCCGCCCCCCGTCCCGACTGAGCTTGATGGAGAGATTTTCGCGCTTCCCCCTGCCTCTCGGAATCTCTTTCCCGTCCTTGTCGAGCGGCAAGGTGTGGGGGTTGGAAAACAAGAGAACCCCGGAAGGATGCGCCACCAATCCCGCCATGCAACGCGGCTCCCACAACGCCTCGTGAAATTCCGGGCGACTCCAGCCGGTGGCACCATCGGCACTGAAGGTGACCAGTTTTCGGTTGGGATCGGATTCGTTGCGCGAGATCATCACGACCCGCCCCTCCGAAAGCTCAGCGAGGATGGACTCGTTCGGGTCGCCATAAGAACCCTCATCCGGGATGGCGATCTCCCCCGCGCGCCAGGACTTGCCGTGGTCATCGCTAAACACCGTCCCACAGGCCGACGGTCCGTGATCGCCAATCCCGCCGTAAGCCAGCCAGATAGGCACCACGAGCCGACCGCTCCGCAACTGAATGCCATGGCCCGGTCCGGTGGCGATGACTTTCCAATCATAGGATTTGCGGAAGGGCTCAAAGCTCGCGGTGATGTCCACCGGAGCGCTCCAAGTGACGCCGTCATCCGTGCTGCGCATGGAGAAACAGCGCGCATAGTTCACACAATAGAGAAACTCGATGGCCCCGGTGTCGCGATCCACGATGGCCACGGGATTGTTGACCGTCTGCTCCCGCTCGCCACCGGCCTTTTTGTGGGGATTGCCCTCGATGCGCTCCGCGTGGTGCGCGATGTGTTGCGGGGGCAGCCAAGTCTTGCCTCCATCGGTGGAGCGACGCAGATGCACCTCGATTTCGCCCCAATCCGAGCCGCCGTTCCGGCGCGCCTCGCCATAGGCCAGAACCGTTCCCTTGGCCGTGACCACAACGCCCGGAATGCGGTAACGGGCAATGCCATTGAACCCGGGTGGGAACACCACCGAATGCGCGGGAACAGGCTCGGCCAAACAAAGCGCCGGAAGGCACAGCACGGACAGGAGGGCGATGAATTTCATGAAGACGACAACGAGCGGAATGGGAGGCAACGGGATGTCGTGGGATATCCCAGCCCCACACACACCGAAAACGCGGATCCGACCTTTCATCCGCCCAGGATGCATTGCGGTCGATCGCGTTCGCTGAGGCGGGAAGACGGAATGCAACACATCGAATCCCAACGAGGCCGAGTTGTTGAGAAGAAGCAGCGCATGAGAATGCGGACCTCATGTGAGGTTCGGCCCACCACCAGCCGTTCGTGCCGCCAAGATTCTGGCTACCCAATCTCGATTCTTGTGCACGACAAATCTCTCTTGAGCGCCCGAAACGTGGCGAACCAAGAGTCCGTTGGGAATGATGCCGAGTGTCTTGGTTGCCTCGACCTCCGAGATCTCTGCTAGCGGCATTCTGCACTCGTGATTCTGGACGTTGAAGCGGTGAGACTGAAACAAAAGTTGCTCCGTCGTCAGCCAAAGATATCCACCAACCCCCTCGGCGCCCTTGAAGTGATTCGCAGGCCCCTCACATAAAACCGGCGCGCCATCAAGTTCGGGTCGATCCACCAAAAATCGCTTCGTCTGGTGCGCCATAAACCAACTCATGAAGCCGCCGAAGAGCGCTCCCGCGATCAGCCCTCCCCCCATCCCGATCACCCAGTTGTGATTCAGCCACGAATACAGCGCCCCCATCGGCAGCCCGAAAAAGACTGCGCAGCCGATCCAGGTCTTGATGAATGATGGGGAAGTTGAGCGTTTGGATTCCATAAGAGATTTCTTGGCGAACGTCAGTTACCACCCGACGCAATCAGCGGTCGGCGTCGGCAGGTTCATCGATAGGACCGTTTTCAAACTCGGGCCCTCCCGCTCCCTCAGCACAAAGGAGGAGCGTTCCCCAGAGACATTGAAATGACTGGAATTTCTCTCAGTTGAAAGAGTTGGCAACACCGCAATGCTCATGACGGATCTTCCCACCGCCATCCCGACTTTCGACCGATTTTTCAGCATCCGCTATACTCAGAACGGCTCACAACAAACAACAGATGAACAGTAGAATCAACCCGAGGCGGGAGGGGAATGGTTCATCATGCGATGGTGCATCCCTTTCGGACAGCATTCCGGCAGATCCAAGGGGACTTGGGCCTCCGCGCCCGAACGTTTGATGACGTGCAAGTAGATCAGGGAGAGGGACACGTCGGCATCACCGAGTGGCCTGCTCAGACGAAACAGGTAGGATGCTCCGATTCCATTGGCGTTCGCCTGGGTTGCTCGTCGGTCCGTTGTGTCTGCACAGCTTCCCTCCTCGCGCCTTGGCTCTTGCCAACTTTCCGCGGAAGCTGACTCATGCCTTTCGTCACTACGAACTAGAAACGGGAACACCGGGATCACGGATGTCTGCCGCTCTCACCCTGGCACAGTTGTCAGGTTTCGTTGGCTCCGAGAAGTTCAATGCCCGCCCCAGAACCAGCTCTTCACGGAGAAGGTGAACGCACGGCTATGCCACCGCGGCGGCAAAGGTTTGGAACAGGTCACCGGGCAGCGGCTCCTGGAGCCGCCAAGTGATCGCCATGGGAGCCTCCCCCACATGGGACACATAGGTGGCCGGGCCCAGGAAGGTGAACGCCCGTTCCTCCGCGCGGAGACGTGCAAAAATCCAAACCTGACTCCCGCGCGCCACGTGCTGTTGATAGCGCCGACCCGTGGGACTGCCTGCCCGGGTGGTGGACTGGCTCTCCCAGTGAATCAGATGGCGGCTGATGGCGTAGTCGCGGTAGCGTGTGGTGGGAGAGAATTGTCCATCGGTTTTGTCGAGCGTGAACACGAACAGGTCGGCCGGCAGATGCTCGGCATGCAAGACGCCCTCGCGCCACGGACGCCCCCGCACGCCGGTCCCCACCCGACTGGCCACAAGAATTTCCCGCCGGGTGTAACGCGCATGGATGCGGAGCGGAACGCTGGGATGATCGGCAAGGGGCGAGGAGAGGTGGGCAACGCGACCCGCCAGCACGTCACTAAGTTCGATCAACTCGCGGCACACTGCGGGATGAGCCTTCAGGAGATCGGCCCCAGCTGAGAAGGTGAGGGCGCCGTCGGCAACCTGCTCGAGCACCTGACAGAGAAGCATGCGAACCAGCACCGCTTCCCGACGCTCGCTCTCGAGATCGAGATCAACCGATCCCCTCAGCCATCGGCGCCACGCATCGAGCCGTTCCCGATCGTCCACATGCAGCAGTCGGCCGATGGCGCGACGAAGCGCAGTCTCGTGCGGTCCCTCAGGGGCAACGGGAAGCCCAGCCATCTCCCGCAGCGCCGTCCATGAATCGCTGGGTTGAGCGTAAAGCTCTTCCAATTCGAGACCGCTCTCTCGGAGATAATCCCCAAGAGTGGCCTCTCCATTCTGCGCCACCAGCGCCGCCAGCTCCTGCGCGCGCTCCGCCCGGCGCCACAGCAAGTTCCCGCGGATGCTCTCGAGGATGCGCTCTCGGGCCACCCGTTCAAGCTGCATCTGGCACCCGGCCGGCAGGAAGGGAAAGCCGAGCTTGACCTGTTGCTCGATTTGTCGACGCGTCCCACCCAGCAACCCGCCCAAACGGCGATCGAAACGGAACTCGCGCCGGTGCTGCCCCACAAAGTCCAGCACGGTGCAAATGGCCTTGCCGCTCGCGCGCCGCAATCCGCGCCCCAGCTGCTGCACGAAGAGCAGCGGACTATCGGTGGGACGAAGCATGAGCAAGGTGTCCACCGACGGGACGTCCACGCCCTCGTTGAAAAGGTCCACGGAGAACACCACGTTGACGGTGCCGGAAGCCAGAGCTTGCAGGACTTCCCTCCGCTCCTCGATGGGCGTGTTTCCATCAACTGCCCGCGCGGCCACGCGGTGTTGGGCGAATACCCGCGCCATGTAGCGCGCGTGCTCCACGCTGACGCAGAAGCCCAGGGCCCGAACGGCGTTGAGTGGACCGAGATAGTCGACGCACTGGCCCAAAACCTGACGCGCCCACACGTCGGTCGTGGTGATGACCCCCGTGAGGGCCGCCGTGTCATACCCGCGACTGCGCGTCCACGGGATGTCGCGCAGATCCAGCGAATCGGTCACGCCGTAATAGGCGAACGGCACGAGGCGATGCTGGTCGATCGCATCCCACAACCGCAACTCGGCCGCGATGCGGTTCCCGAACCAATGGAGAATGGGAAGACCGTCGCTGCGCTCGGGTGTGGCGGTGAGCCCGAGAAGCTCAAGGGGTTGAAGGTGCGCGAGGACCCGCTCATACGATGAGGCGGCCGCGTGATGGAATTCATCGACGATCACCACGTCGAAGTGGGCCGGATCGAGTGATTCCAGGCTGTTCGCGTCCAGCGACTGAATCGAGGCGAAGACCTGATCCCAACGTGAGGGCCGGTCACCACCCACCCATCGCTCCCCAAAAGACGGATCCCGCAACGCAATCGCAAAGGTCGACTGTGCCTGGGTGAGGATCTCGTTGCGGTGAGCGATGAAAAGCAAACGACTGCGTGGCAGCGTTCTGCGGAGGCGGGCGTAATCCACCGCCGCCATCACCGTCTTGCCGGTGCCTGTCGCCGAAACCAGCAGATTCCGATGACGCCCCTCGGCGCGGGCGAGAGCGATCTGCTCCAGGAGCCGCTCCTGAAACGGTTCGAGCCGAATCTCCGTCGGAGGAAGAGCCACGGCAAAGGAGGGTCGTTCAGACCGGGTCGCGGCGTCGAAACGCTCCCGGTCATAGGCTTCGAAGTCCGGCTGTTGCCAGTAACTCTCGAAGACGGCGGCGAGCTTCTCGACCACCGCCCGGTTGCGCGCCTCTGACACTCGCAGATTCCATTCGAGCCCGCTGACCTGGGCACTGTGCGTGAGGTTCGATGATCCGACGTATGCGGTGCTGAAGCCACTTTCGCGGTGGAACAGCCAGGCCTTTGCGTGGAGGCGCGTGCTGGTGGTGTCGTAGGAAACGCGCACATCGGCCCCGAGATCCCGGAGCAAATCCAGGGCCTCACCTTCCGTCGATCCTGTATACACCGTGGTGAGCACCCGAAGCTCCCGCCCCGCTTCCGCGTGACGCCTGAGGACATCTCGCAACGGACGAATGCCGGAGCGTCGGATGAACGCCATCACCAAATCGATCCGATCCGCCGAAGCGATCTCCGTGAGAAGCTGGTGACCCACGTTCGGTTCACCGGGCGCATTCGTGAGCAAGGCGGTGTCGAGCAAGGGAATCAGCGGCTCCGCGATCTCCTCCGGACGCCCATCCGGGCAAGCCGCACGGACCCCGCGCAACAGCTCCGGCGGACTGACCGGATCTTCGAGATCGAAGTCGGCCTTCGCAAGACCCTCTGCCCGCGCCAGTTCGGCGATCAAACGTCGGGCGAGATCTGCCCCCAACCTGGCTCGGTCCCTGTCCGGCAGGGAATCGATGGCGCGTTCGACAACTCGGCTGAGGTGGAGCGCCAGCCGGTCCGCTGCATCGGCATCGCGGAGGACATCCCGCGTTGCGGTCAGGTGCGATTCCAGCTCGGTGATCTCCCTCTCGAGGAGTCGGGTGAGAAGCCGTTCATGAAGGCCGCGGACAAGACGGGACATTGGATCGGGGGGAACAGAATTCCGGGATCAGGCGATTCTCTGGCAGGATGGCGGAGCTCAGTGGCCCGCTCAGACGAAACAGGTGGGATGCTCCGATTCCATTGGCGTTCGCCTGGGTTGCTCGTCGGTCGGAACGCACTCGTCAAGACCCGTTTTCTCATGAGGCGCAAGAGACACCTTCACCGGCGGCCCTGGGTCGATCAATAAAGCGCGTAGCGGTGAAAGAGAAGACTCTCGAGCACCAGAACGCCGAGAAGCAATGCGATCAACGTCAGGGTCATCTGGCTCAAGGAGAGGGCGCTGTCGGGGACTGGGGTTCCCGGGGCGCCATCCGCCTGGGCGGCAGCCACATCGCTCTCTTCCCGCGACAGCAGATGCGCGGTGCCCCGCTTCCCGGAGGCATCTTCCCAAACGCCGGACCGGCGCAATTCGGCCACGCCGCCGTCGAGACTTTCCACCTCCCGGGTCAGTTCGCCGCCGCGCACGGTGGTCCAGCGTAGTTGGCCACCGGACACCTCGACCAATCCTCCGGTCCGGCCGTTGCCGACACCGGTCGACTCTTCCTGACGGCGGCCCTCGGCACACCAGTAGATGGCATTTCCCATCAACAAAGGGAAGGATGCGGTCATGGGAAAACGCTCCGATTGCCTGGGGGAGAAGGCCATCACCACGAGGCGCTGTCCCTTGACGGTTCCCGCGAGGAGGAGGGGCTCGCCGTCGGCACTCCACAAAGGTTGCAGCGGACCGGTGGGCTCAACCACGCAGGACTGGGTCAAGGCCACCCGTGAACTGCTGACCCGAAAGAGGACCGGATGCCCAGGGACGACCTCCTGAATCTCGCGGTGCGGCAGTCCGGCGGTTCCCAAACTTCTCGCCCGGACCGGCCCGGACGAGCCTGGGGGATTGAGCACCACCACCGGCAGATCGTCCGGCCACTTTTCCGGCAACCAGTTGTCGAAGATAGCGACATCGACGTCCGCCACCGGCCAGTTTTCGGGTTGCACCGACCAGATCCGCAGTTCCCCATCTTCCACGAGGGATTGCAGGGCCAGGTGAGCGTAGGGATCGACCTGTTCTTTGCGTCCGACCCGGACAGCGACCACGGGTCGGGGATCCGGGAGGGTGGTCAGCAGGGTGTTGTCGACGGCGAGTGCGTCCCCGGGGACCTCGAGAACGAGTTTGAGGACCTGGCCCTTCACTCCAGTCAAGGGCAGTTCCAAACCCTGCACCGCGCCCGGCTCGAGCTGGAAACTGCGGGGTGCCAGCGGGGCATCACCCAACTGGCCGGAAATCCGTCCCTCGACCGGGCCTGATGCCGCGCGGTTGGCGGCGACCTGGACAAACGCGGTGTAACGGGCCGTCTGCATCGGCTCCTTGCGGACCTGAAACGCGGTGAAGCCCACGTTGGTCGCGTCTGGCAAGGCCACGGAGAGCGGAACGAGGCCGACTTGATCGTCGCCGGCATCGCTTGGCTTGGCGGGGGCGGGGCGATCGCTGACATGCCAAATTTCAGCCGGAGTTTCCAGCCGGGCCAGGGTCCGCGCCGTCTCCAGAGCCGCGGTGGCATCGCCCACCACGGGATCGGCCTGCAAGGCGTCGAGCGCGGCCAGAAGGGCCCGGCGCTGAGTGCCGCGGGCCTCAATCACATGCGGCCGGGAGTCGTAAGCCACGAGGGCCACCCCGACTTGATCCGGCAAAGCCTGCAACCGGGAACGGATCAATTGCCGAGCGGCCTCGAAGCGGGTCGTGCCGGCCGCGTCCGTCGCGGCCATGGAAGCGGAGCGGTCCAAAAGAATCACCACATTGCGCACGCCGCCGTCGAACGGTGAGCGGGAAAGGCGGGCCAGGAGGAAAACGGGCACCAAAAAGAGCAACATGGTGAGAGCGAACGAGATCCAGCGTTTGAGACGGCGCAGCCAGGCGCTGTCCTGGTGTTCTTCAGCCAGCCACCGGAAGAACACCAGAGTGCTGACCGCGACGGAGCGGGAGCGTCGCTTAAAGAAGTAGAGAGCGACCGGGATGATCCCGAGGAGGGCCAGCCACAAAAACTGGGGGAAAAGGAGCTGCATACCCAATTACCGTCAGGCTTTTCCGGCCAGCACCGAGCCGCGGCCCAGAAGTTCCAAGAAGAATTCGTCGAACGGTCCATCGGTCCGCCAGGCGAGATAGTCCACCTGCCGGGAGAGACAGGCCCGTTCCGCGACCCGGAGATAGGCGTTGAAAGAGTCGGTGTAGCGCTGGAGATCCTGGCGGGTGAGCCACATCTTGCGCCCCTCACCGGTTTCGACGTCCACCAGTTCCACCTCCCCTTCCAGCTCGGGGGATTGTTCCCAGGGATGAAAGATGTGGATGAGATGGCTCTCTCCGGGCCAACCTCCCATGTTGCGCACGGCGTCATCGACCAGATCGGGGTTCTGTCCGATGAGATCCGACAGCACGAAGATGACTCCGTAACGCTGTCGGCCCGGGCGGAAACTGGCGAGGCCCTGCCGCAAGCGCGTGGCTCCGTCGAACTCGAGGTTCCGCAGCGCCTCGACCATGCGCTGGATATTGCCCTGGCCCTTCTGCGCGGGCAACAAGCCGGTGATCCGGTCACGCATCGCATACAGGGAAACCCGGTGACCGCTGACCAGTCCGAGATACGACAACGCCACGGCCAAGCGAAGGGCATTGCGGCGCTTCTCCCCGAAAGGTTGTGCCATGGAGGCACTGGCATCCACGATGACGTGGACATGAAACTCCTGCACTTCCTCGTAAAGTCGGACGAACATGCGCTCGAGACGGGCATACAACCTCCAGTCGATGCTCCGGTAGTCGTCCTGCCGCACGTAGTGTCGGTAATCCTTGAATTCCCGGGTCAGGCCCGCCGAAGGACTGCGTTGGATTCCCCTGCGCCGCAGTTGTTTGCGTTTCCGCAACCTCAGGAACATGGCCCGGAGCTTGTCCAGGAATCCGGCATCGAAAAACTCTTCCTCGCTCATGGCATCCATGCCTCCACACTCGTTTCACCAGCAATCACCACGCCTCCGGCCACGACAACGGCGCGGTGGGGACGGGAACGCCGGATGAGAACCCCCTGCCACCGCTCCTCCGTGATCGGCCCGCGCCACCAAGCGGAGGAACCCGGGGAAGCGGACGACGGGACGGGCAAATCGCTGGTCCACTTGGTCTCCCACAGCTTCCGACCGGTCCGGAAATCCAGTCCCGCCAACCGCCCTGAACCGCTCTGCAGGACCGAATGGCCCGCGACCAGGATGGCCTCATGCGTTCCCGGCAAAAGGCTCCGCCGACCGGTGCCCGGTTCCCAAACTTCCACGCCCAGATCGGTCTGGAAACAGACGCGCCCGGCGTCGCCTCCCAAGTGAATTCCGGAGATCTTTGCCTGGTCCATCCCGGGAAACTCAACCCCGAGGCGGGTGACTCGGCCGGATTCCATCGCAATGACGTGATCCCCGTGAAACGCGAGGTGCCGCCGCCCCATCGCCGGGGGTGCCGACGCGGTCCCGTCCAGATCCAGAGGGCCAAGATCTCCAAGACGCCGCGTCCAAAGCGGCTCGCCGGTGACGGCGCGACAGACGGTGAGCCGATCCGTCCAGACGGCCACGGCGCGACCGGAACTGGCGAAACCGATGACCTCCGCCGGAAGGTTCGCGATTCCCGGATCCAGTGCCCGGGTCCAGCGCAGCTTGCCGTTGTGCCGGTCAAATGCGGAGAGGCTGGCGGTGGCCGGGGCCAACACCACCAGAAGATCCGGGCCGGCCAGCCCGAGCCTTGCCTTCGAACTGCCCCGCGCCTCCCAGGCTGTCTGGCCGGAGGAAGCCTCCAAGGCCACCACCCGGTCCCCCGCCGGAACAAAAAACGTTCCGGCATCCGCCACGAGATCGGGGGCGATCACCAGATCCCCCTGCCGGCCGGAGTCGCCGGGATGGAGGCGGCTGAATTCGCCGTGCAAGTCTGCCTCCCAGAGCAATTTGCCAGTGCCGCAATCCACCGCGTGAAGGTGGTTTCGGTCATCGAGAATGGCCACCGTCGTTCCGAGGGCCGCAAGATTGGCGATGCGGGCTCCCGGCAAGGGTTGGAAGCGCCAGGCGATGCGCTGCAACGGGGCAAGCCTGGACGGTGCGGGAGGCGGCGCGGCTTGGGGATCGTTGCGCAAGGCGCGCCGGGCCTTGGCCTCCTCCCCGTGGAGCTGGGCCCACCACGCTTCCGCCTCCTCCTTTCGGCCGGTCTGCTCCAGGAGCATGGCCCCGATCCAGCGCACCCAATCCGGCCCCGATTCGCGAGCCAAGAGCCGCACCTTGCGCAGGGCCACCTCCGGTTCCCCCCTCCGCAGATCGGCGTCGATCTCCTGTTGCCACGCCATTTCGATCCGCTCTGAAATCGCGGTCCGCACCGGGGCCGGCAGGTTCAGAGGCGAGTCCTCCGCCACCAGTTTCCCGGCCGCGCTCCGGAATTCCTCGGTGCGCCCCTCCCTCCACAAGGCGTTGAGCCACTCTTCCCAGGTCTCCGCATCCGCCGGACGCAGGGCGGCAAGCCGTTGCCACAGGCGGGTCCGCTGTTCCGGGAAAGCCGATACCGCTTCATCGAGCAGGGAGACGACGTCGATCTCGGACCAATCGATCCGGGCCAGTTGCGGTTCCGCCAGGTCTGGCCGAGCCACCAGATGATACAACAGCGCCAGCCGCAGGCGGAGCTCCGCGCTCGACCCCTTTGCTGCGTCCAGCAACGCGAGCAAATGTCGTTCCACCTCCGGAGCCCTGGAGGGATCCCCGGCAAAAACCGTTGCGGCCAGGCGCTGCAAGTCCGGTCGGCTCCCGGTCTCCGCCCCCGCCCGCTCCAACAACCGGGCCGCCACCCGCCGCCCGCGATTCTCCTGACTGCGCTCGGAGGCCACGCCCACAAAACTGTTCACGCGCCGCACCGCGTCGGCACCGATGCCGTCCGCAAACGCGGAGAGTC
This sequence comes from Verrucomicrobiota bacterium, assembly GCA_003402735.1. Lineage (GTDB taxonomy): Bacteria > Verrucomicrobiota > Verrucomicrobiia > Verrucomicrobiales > DEV007 > V1-115. The sequence continues at coordinate 21,812 of QQNE01000019.1, read as the reverse complement.
TGGCCTCCTCACCGCTCCAGAACGATTCCGCCCTCCCCTGCCCGGCAAAGAATTCCACCGCAGCAATGAGCCAGTCCCGGTAGGAGTCCTCGTCCTTGATCAGGAGGCGGCTCTGTTCGAGCAACTCTTCCCCTCGCTCCGCGGCAGCCACCTTGGCCAAGGCGAGCGTGGCCGCGAAACTGCCCGGCTGGGAGGCCAGACCGCGCTCCAAAAGCTCCCGGGCCTCAGCCGCAAAGTCTTCCGCCTCCAGGAACGAAGCCAACCGCGTCCACGACTCCACCGGCACGCCGGTCACCGACAGTTCCCGAACCGCGGTCGCCACGGCGTCGGCGTCGCCCAGGGCCACCCGGGCCCGGACCAGTCCCTCGCCAAGCTCAAAACCTTTCGGTGCGGTCCGTTGCGCCCCCCGAAAGGCGATGACCGCTCCTTCGGGAAAACCGCGCGCCAACAGGCCGGTGCCAAGCTCGGCCAAGGCAGCGGCGGAACCGCGTGCGACTTCCGCCTCCACCGCCTTCTTGCCCGCGTCCGGTCCGTCGAGGGAAAACGTGAGGAAGATGAGTTCCGTGCCGAGATCGGGGCGCTCGGGTTTCAGAGGCAGGCGGCGTTTCAGGTAATCGCGCCATTTGACGGGTTGCGGCTCCGACTCCAGCAACAGACGGGCCCGCTCCTCCAGCCTGGCCAGATGGGGCAGCCGAAGAGCCGCTTCCGCCCAAACCTGGCCCGCGCCGATCAGCTCGCCCTCAGCCTCCAAAAGCGTAGCCAAGTCTGCGGCTGCGGCCGCCGAAAGCGGTTCGACCCGGACCGCTTCCCGGGCTTGCGCCAAAAGATCCGTGGCCACCGGAACAAGGCTTCGGCGCGCCCGCACCAAATCGGCCCGTCTCGGATGATCGGCGGCCAGCCGCTGCAAGAGGCTTGCCAACCGCTGGGCGGAGGCCTCCGGCGCTTCCACCCGGACCGATTGAAGGGCCAGTTCAAGTTCCACCTCCGGGGCCAGCGCCGCCTTGTCCGCCAGGGCGAGCGTGGCGCGCGCCACATCGAGATGACCCGACTCCGCCATCCATTGGAGCAGTTCCGGCACCCCTTCCCCGGCATTCGCCAACCGCCGGTCACGCTCCTCCACGAGACAACGCGAGGCCAGGGCACGTTCCGGTTCGCGGACGGCACTTTCCAACAATTCACGCAACCAGGGGCCGCGCCGCTCCCCCTTCGTTTCCAGGGCGATCGCGCGGGACAACGGCTCCAGCTCTCCGGTCGCGCGAAACGCGAGGTAGTGCAGGTAGGAATTCTCGGGGTGCAGTCGCAAGGCCTCCGCCGCCGCAGCAGCTGCTTCGGGTGCATTTGCGGCGAGCAACAGACGCAAATGGACCGCCCGGGCCCCCTGATCCGCCGGATACTGGGCGAGGTGCGTCTGATACAACCGGACGAGGTCAGCTTCTCGATCCGCCTCCCGATAAAGCGTCCACAACTCGGCAAAGGGTGCTTCGAGGGAAGCGTCCTGGTGCAACGCGGTCCGCAAGGTCAACGACCGCGAATCGAGATCGGCCCCGGCCAAGGGGCCCACCACCAGCCAACCCAGGAGCCAAACCGGGAAGCGTGCTGCGGGACGCCTCTTCATCATCGCGCCTCTCACGCGGCGTTGCGGGCGCTTCCCGGGACCGGCACGGCCTGGATGAGCTCGTCGACGAGACCGTCCACATCGACCGACTCCGCCTCGCCCTCGAAGTTGAGGATCATGCGATGCCGCAGACAGCCCTTGGCGACTCCCCGCAAATCGTTCTCCACCACGGCGGTGCGTCCGTCGAGGACGGTGCGGACGCGGGCGGCGCGGACAAGGGCCTGCATGCCGCGCGGGCTGGAACCGTAGGCCACATAGCGGCGGACCCGGTCGAGGGAGGATTGGTCGGGATGCGAGGCGAGAACGAGGGCGGCAGCGTAGTGGAGGACGGGATCGGCGACAGCGACGTGCGCCAGGGCTTTTTGAAAACCGATGAGTTCGTCCCCGGTCATGACGGGTTCGATGATGGGGGGCTCAGCCCCGGTGGTGCGCCGGGAAATTTCGACGAGATCGTGTTGGGAGGGGAAAGGGACGCGCAGTTTGAGGAGGAAGCGGTCCAATTGCGCTTCGGGAAGTGGGTAGGTGCCCTCCATTTCCATGGGGTTCTGGGTGGCCATCACAAAGAACGGATCGGGAAGCAGATGACGTTCCCCGCCGGAGGTGACGGCGTGTTCCTGCATCACCTCCAACAAGGCGGCCTGGGTTTTTGGGGTGGCGCGGTTGATTTCATCGACCAGGACGACATTGGCGAAGACCGGACCTTTCTCGAAGATGAGGGCCCGGCGTCCGGCCTCGTTCTCGTTGACGATCTGGGTGCCGAGGATGTCGGCCGGCATGAGATCCGGGGTGCATTGGACGCGTCCGGCGGACAACCCGAGAACGTGGGACAACATCTTGACGAGATGCGTTTTGCCCAGGCCCGGCACGCCCTCGAGGAGCACGTGGCCCTGGGAAAAAATGGCGGTCAGGGTGTCCGTCAGGAGCTCATCGTAACCGACGATCGCCTTCTGCAACTCGGCCTTGAGCCGCGCGAACTTCGAGCGAAAGGCCGTCAACTGGGCATCGAGTAGGTCGGGGGTCATCATCGGGATCGAGGGAGCGGCTGCTGCATCAGATTGCCGACTCCGCACAGGGTTGGACACCAAACACTCCCGCGCCACCTCTGCAAACTGAAACCTCGGACCGATCCCGCCCCCCCGATCTGGTGGATTCTCAGGAAATGGTCATTTCGTTTGTTCCCCGGGCCTCCTTGTGGCAGGTATCAGCCGTGATCCGGCGAGCCTACCACCACACGAAAATTGTGTTCACTCTGGGCCCGGCCACGGCCCGGCCTGACCTTCTCAAGAAACTCGTGGCCGCGGGAACGGACGTGTGCCGGCTCAACATGGCCCATGCCTCCCACGATTGGACCCGGGAATCCATCCGGCTGATCCAGGCGGTCTGCCGGGAAGAGGGCCGCCAGATCGCCATCATGATGGACGTGAAGGGCCCGGAAATCCGCACCGGAGCGGTCGCCGCCCCGGTCACGCTCGCCGCCGGCGATGCCCTGGAATTCTGGACCAGCCCAATCCCGGAGGGGATGCCTCCCGGGGTTCATCGGGTCACGGTGAATTACCGAGGTCTGCCGGAGGACGTCAAGCTGGGCGACACCGTGCTGGTCGACAGCGGCCTGATCCGACTGGAGGTCACCTCCACTTCGGCCCTCAGTGTCGCCACCAAAGTCATCATCGGCGGGGAATTGGGCTCGCGCCGCCACATCAACCTGCCCGGCGTCCACGTCCGTCTGCCTTCCCTCACGGAGAAGGATCTCGCGGACATCCGGGTCGGGATTGAAGAGGGGGTTGATCTCTTCGCGCTCTCTTTCGTGCGCGATGCGGCGGCCATCCAGGAACTGCGGACGCTCTTGAAGCAGGCTGGTTCCCCGGCCTGGATCGTGGCGAAGTTGGAGGACCAAGCGGGTCTCCGCAATCTCGAGGAGATCGTCGATGCCACCGACTGCCTCATGGTGGCCCGGGGCGATCTCGGCATTGAAATCCCCTTTGAACAACTGCCCGCCGTTCAGAACAAGGTGGTCAAGGCCTGCCTCGCCCACGGCAAACCGGTCATCATCGCCACCCACCTGCTGGAGTCCATGGTCGAAAACCCGTTTCCCACCCGGGCAGAGATCACCGACATCGCCAACGCGGTCCGGGAGCGGGCCGACGCCGTGATGCTTTCCGGGGAGACGACCACCGGGAAATATCCGTTGGAATGCGTCGACGTGATGAAGCGGATCATCGAGGCCACGGAACCGCTGAACGGGCGGGAGTTGAACCTGACCATGCCCCTGACCACCCCCAAGGCCAAACTGGTGCGCTCGGCGATCGTTCTCGCCCAAGAACTGGGAAACGCGGCCATCGTGCTCTTCACCCGCAGCGGTCACACCGCGATGGTCGCCTCCGCGCTGCGACCTTCCGGGATTCCGGTTTACGCGTTTACCGACAAACTCTCCACGTTCCGCCAGATGCTGATTCTGTGGGGCGTGGAGCCGTTCCTGATCGAGTTCAATGGACTCGATTTCGAGGAGACCATGAGCCGGGCTTTCCAGTCCCTGGTCCGGGGAAACTGGCAAATCCCCGGGGACCGACTCGCCGTGGTGACCAACATCGTCACCAAGGGCCGAATCATCGACGTTCTCCAGATCCGCACCATCGCCTGAAGCGGGACCGGTCGGCCGAACCGCAACCCCTCACGCCACGATCTCCACTTCCACCCCTTCCGGCACGAGGTCGTAAAGAGCGGCCACGTCGGCGTTCCTCATGCGGACGCACCCGATGCTGGCTGGCTGACCGATCAACTCCTCCTGGTTGGTGCCGTGGATGTAAATGTAGCGATCCTTGGTGTTCGCGTTTTGTTCCTCCAACCCCTCCAGCCAGAGAATGCGGGTCAGGACATGGTCGACCTCCGCGGGATCGCCCGAGTTCCAAAGCCCCACCGGTTGCCGCGACTTGAAGATGGTCCCGAGCGGCGCGCCGTCCCCGTGACGTTCCGCCACCCGAAACCGGCCCATCGGCGTCTTGTGACTTCCCGGTTCCGTGCCGGGACCGAACTTTGACGTCGACACCGGCCAAGCCGCCACCACTTCCTCCCCTTCCAGGAGTTTGAGTTCCTGCCGCGCGAGGGACACTTGGATTTTCCGAGGGGGCGGTTGCATCGATGATCAAGGTGGCTAGGATGTCGCCCCTTTTCAAATCGAGAACATCATGAGCGCAGGAAAACGAATCGCCATCGCCGGGGCCACGGGAGCCGTCGGTGTGGAAATGCTGCAGTGTCTGGAAGAGCGGAATTTTCCAGTGTCCAGCCTGAAACTTTTGGCTTCCGCGCGCTCGAAAGGGAAAACCATGCGGTTCCGCGGCGAGGAATTGACCGTGGAAGAATTGACCCCGACGTCGTTCGAGGGGGTGGACGTCGCCCTTTTCAGCGCCGGGAGCGGCATCTCCAAGGAATTCGCGCCGCACGCGGTGAAGGCAGGCGCGGTGGTGGTGGACAATTCCTCGGCGTTTCGGATGAACGCCGACGTTCCGTTGGTGGTTCCGGAGATCAATGCGGGCGACGCCCTGGAACACCACGGAATCATCGCCAACCCGAACTGCACCACCATCGTGGCGCTGATGGCTCTGTATCCGCTGCACCGGGCCTGGAAGGTGCGCGCGATCATCGCCTCCAGCTACCAGGCGGTCTCCGGCACCGGACAAGCCGGGATCGAGGAACTCGAGGCTCAAAACCGTGCCCTGGTGCAAGGGGAACCGATCGTGCCCAAAGTCTACTCCCGGCAAATCGCCTCAAACTGCCTTCCGGAAATCGGAGGGGTGATCGCCAACGGCTATACCAGCGAGGAGATGAAGATGCAGAACGAGGGCCGCAAGATCCTGCATCAACCCGATCTCAAGGCCTCGGTGACCTGTGTGCGCGTCCCGGTGTTTCGTTCCCACTCGGTGGCGGTGACGGCGGACTTCGAACACAAGCCTTCGGTGGAGGAAGCGCGCCGCTTGCTCGGCGAGGCGGCCGGGGTGCAGGTTCTCGATGATCGCGAAGCGAATCGCTTCCCCACACCGCTGGACTGCACGGGGAAAGACGACTGCCTGGTGGGGCGGATCCGGGAGGATCTGGTGTTTCCCAATGGGCTGACGCTCTGGGTCGTCGGTGATCAGGTGCGCAAGGGAGCGGCCCTCAACGCGGTGCAGATCGCGGAACTGCTTTGAAGCGAAACGGAGGGGCGGTCGATGGAACTGGGACTTTACCTGAAGGAACGGCGGGAGTGGATCGATGCGGCTTTGGATGCCCGGCTGCCTTCCGCCGGGGAACGGCCCGAGACGTTGCATCGCGCGATGCGCCACTCCATCTTCGCCGGGGGGAAACGGCTGCGTCCGATCCTCTGCCTGGCGGCGGCCGAGGCTTGCGGAGCAGAACCGAAACTCGCCCTGGACCTGGGAGTGGCGCTGGAATGCCTGCACACCTACACCCTGATTCACGACGATCTGCCGTGCATGGACGATGACGATTTCCGCCGCGGGCATCCGACCTGTCACAAGGTGTTTGGGGAAGGAATTGCGGTGTTGGCGGGCGACGCGCTGCAGGCTCTGGCCTTTGAGATCTGCGGGGAACAGGAAGATGGGGGGATCTTTGTCAGGGAATTGGCGGTCACCTCCGGATCGCGGCACTTGGTCGGCGGCCAGGTCCTCGACCTGGAGGGCGAAGCCAAACAGCTTTCGTTGGAAGAGCTGCGGTTCGTCCACCTCAGCAAAACGGCGGCCTTGCTGACCACCAGCGTCCGCTTCGGCGGAAGGGCAGCCGGGGCCAGCGAAGCCCAGCTTCAGGCCCTGACCCGGTTCGGCGAGGCGGCCGGGCTGGCCTTTCAAGTCATCGATGACATCCTGGACGTGACCCAGACCACGGAGAAACTCGGAAAGAGCGCCGGGAAAGATGTCCATTCCTCGAAATCAACCTACCCCGCCCTGATCGGGTTGGACGCTTCCCGCGAGGAGGCGCACCGTCTGACCCGCGAAGCGCTCGAGTCCCTGGCGATCTTCGGCGAGGCCGGAACTCCGTTGCGCGCCCTGGGAAATTATCTGCTCGAACGGGATTATTGAGCCGCCCGTTTCCGGCCGGATTCACCCGGAGGATAGCGTTCCGCGAGGAGGGCGATGTAGGCCACCAAGTCATTGATCTCCCGGTCCCCGAGCCGAACGGCGATCTCCCGCATTTTCGGTCCCTCCAGATCGGCGCCGTGAGATCCGCGCACTCCCTCGCGAAACTTTCGCAGGGATGCGGCGAGATACCAGCCGGAGAGCGTCGTCAGCGGAGCGCTGCGAAAGGCGCGCTCGCCTTGTCCGTTGAAACGGTGGCATTTGGCGCAGATCTCGTCGTAAAGTTCGCCCCCGCGCCGGGGATCGGCTCCGGGCGGAGTGAGGATGGGCACCGGTTGCAGGGTTTCCAGGTGAGAGGCGATGGCGGTCACCAGTTCCGGGGTCAGGGTGGCGGCGATGGCCTGCATCTGGGCACCGGTGAGATCCGCGTGATGCTTGCCGCGCACGCCGTCGCGGAATTTGTTGAGCTGGAGGCTGCCATACCAGTGCGGCAAACCCGCGAGCGATGGGGCCATGATCTGCGCGTTGCCCTCGGCGCTTGCACCGTGACACTTGGCGCAGACCGCAGTGAACACCGACTCCGGTTCCTGCCCCGCGAGCGGACCGGCGAGGCAGAGAACCAGGAGAACGGAGAGACGGGACGGCATCGGAAATTCGGGAAACGAAGCGCGGATCCGCTCCAATTCAGGTCATTTCCCGAAGACCTTTTGCAGGATCATGACGACGAAGAGCACCACGATGGAACCGGCCGTGGCGAGGAGGACGGTCCAGCCCAGACCGCCCCCGCCGATGCCGGTGACAGTCGCCAAGTAGCTCCCGACGTAGGCCCCGGCAATGCCGAGGACCATCGTCAGGATGAGATTCATGCTCTGTTTTCCGGGCACCAGAAATCTGGCCAGAGCACCGGCGACCACGCCGATCAGGGCGATGGTGAGGATTTGTTTGACATCGATCTCAGCAAGCAGGGTTTGCATATGGGCCATGATAGGCTCCGCGCAACCCGTTCACAATTTGAATCAACGGCTCAGATTGTAGCGGCCTCGGCATGCCACAAACCCGTACGAATACGCAGGATCGGCTCAATGAGCCTTCTGCTCGATCGGGGCCGGGGAACCGCCCTTTTTCGGGGGAGGCGCTCCCGGCTTGAAGAAGGTGACGAGGCAACCTCCGACCGCCGCGCAGAGAATGCCGACGAAAAACATCGGGTGAATCGCGCTTTTCGGGGGATGCATGAGGAGGGAGACGATCGCGTTGATGACCGGCGCACCGGCGAAGACGATCGACATAACCACGGCCGGGTTCCCCTTGGCTCCGAAGGCCAGGAGCACGCCGAAAGCCCCGATGGCCCCCAGAATCCCGGCCACGGAGGCCCAGGCGAGGGCTCCCTTGGGGTAGCTGAAGACGTTGAGCGACTGGCCGTTCGCCAGAAGAGTCGCCGCCGGAGCCAGGACCGCGACGAGGAAATACATGAGGCCGACGATGAGGAAGGCTTTGTAACGACCGTTGGCCGGGTCCTGCATCCCGACGGCCCCTCCGTGCAAAGCGATGCCATACGTGCCCCAGCAGAGCACCGTCAGGAGGGAGAAGATCAGCCACAATTCCATTTTGGTTTTCACGTTTGTCGTTTTCTGGGTCACTGAACCACGTTCATCAAGCCACGCATCAAAATGTGGTGACCGGGGAAGGTGCAAATGAATTCGTATGCACCAGGTGTCATGGGTGCCTTAAATTGCAAGGTTTCTTCCTTGCCATGATCGAGCAAGGCCGAAGCGGCAAGGATTTTGTCACTCTTCGGCCGGAACCCGGCGGCGAACCCATCCGCGCCCATGGCGATGGCGGCCATGGCGACCTCGTCACCGGACTTGGGTTGGACCACGAGCAGGTTGTGCGGCACGAAATCGTTGTTGGTGAAGTTGAGTTCGACATCGACGCCGGCCTTCACGGAGAATTCCTTGAGATCGTAACGGAGTTGCTCGAGGACGGTGCCGACCTGGACCTTGACGAGTTTGTCGGTGGCGGAGAGGACTCCGGAGGGCTTCTTCGCGGCGATTTCGAGTTGGGGACCGGTCTCGCCGCCGCCGGTGAAATCGACGTTGAACCAGAAATGCTGCACCGTCTCCGCGGCTTTGCGGGCATTCGGCTCGGGGGATTTCAGAAGGGCCGCGAGAAGCTGGGTATTCTTGCGGTTGTGCTGTTGATGGAGCCAGAGCGCCTCGAGGAGCGGGTGGGCATCCGCGGCTTTCGTGGCATCGAACTGCTTGATCCAGGTGGCTGCTGCCGTCAGGACCTCGTCGGTGTTCCGTCCGCTCAGCTCAATCCGGGTGCGGTAACGCACGCCATCGATCGGGTGCTTGAGGAGATCGAGCAGGACCGGGATGGGTTGGTCGGCAATCTCGACCCGCTCCTGCAACGGCTTCTGGGTGTTGACCATGCGGTAGACCCGCCCGTGCTTCTTGTCGCGGTTCGGGTCGCGCACATTGTGTTGCATGTGACCGATGATCACGTTTTGCCAGTCGGCGATGTAGAGCGCGCCGTCCTCGCCGAACTCGCTGTCGGTGGGCCGGAAATTCTTGTCCGAGCTGGAGATGAGATCGCCCATGGGAGAACCCCAGACTTCGCCGAACCGGTATTCCTTGGTGACGGGCACGTTTTCGTCCTTGCCGGTCGCGCTGTTCTTGCGACGGACCTGGGTGGAGACGGTGGCGCCGTCGCGATCGAGGTCGTAACGCTTGATGCCGAGAAAGCCGATGGTGTTGCAGATGATGAAATCCTGTTGGTAATCATCGGGGAAATTGGCGCTGGAAATGACGCCGCAAGAGGGAACCGGGCGGACCTCTTTTCGGAGGAGTTCGTGCATCTTGAACCCGCGCCCCTCGGGCCGGACTTGGAAGGCGTTCCCGGAGGTGCCATCGGTCGCGTAGTGATAGCCCCAGCCGTCGAAGGCGGTTCCGTGGGAATTCGGGGAATTGGCGGCATGAAAGCTGATGGTGGAACGGCGCGGATCAAAGCGGAACATGCCGGCCGACTTGGATTCCAGGGACGGTCCCCACGGGTGCTCGAAGTTGTTCACCAGGAACACGCCGCTCTGCCAGTAAATCCCTCCGTCGGGGCCATAGACGAAATTGTTGGCGCCGTGGTGGGTGTCTTCCGTGCCCAACCCAGACAGGATGACATACCGGACATCGGCCACGTCGTCGCCGTCGGTGTCCTTGAGGAAGAGGAGATTCGGCTGAGAGACCACCAGCACGCCTCCGTTCCAAAACTCCAGGGCGCTGGGATTGTGGACCTCGGCGAAAGTGATGGCCTTGTCGGCCACGCCATCGTGGTTTTCATCGGGCAGGATGAGGAGCTTGTCCGACATCTTCTTGAGCGGTTCCCACATCGGGTAAGTGCCCCAGGAAGCCACCCAGAGCCGGCCCTTTGGATCGACCGCCATTTGCACGGGGTTGACCAATTCGGGGAACATGGATTCATCGGCGAACAGGTTGACCTTGAACCCGGGCGGGACGGTCAGCTTTGCGATGCCGTCCTGGCCGCTGAGATACTGGAGGGTCCCCTCTTTCTCGGCGCTGGAACTCTTGCTGCCGCCGCCCACGTTGGAGATGACGGGGACCGGAGGAGGCACCTTGGAGTCGTCGACCTTGAAATCGCTCCCGGCGGCGCGGGCCCAGATGAGCGGATCGCGGTTCGCGGTCATGACGTCCAGCATGGTGAGTTCATGCTGGAGCACCTCGGCGTTGCTCTGGTCGTTGACGAACTTGAGGGTGGAGCGGCCGCCCCAGATGTCGTTGCCATCGGTGGCCCGGTAGCGGTTGAACCAGTGCCAATCCTTGTCGAGCACGGCTTGCCGCAGGGATTCCCGGCCCTTGGACGAGACCGGAGCGCCGCCGAGAGCTTCCGCGATGACTTCCGCGAGGAGTCGGTTTCCCTCTTCATTGAGATGGACACCGTTGATCGTCAACGGGGCCGACTGGGCGGCGTAGAGCGCCTGGGTGGCGGCGAAGAGGTCGACAAACTTGAGTCCCTTGGCCGCGGCCACCTCACGGATTGCGGTGGTGTAGAGAGCGAGACGCGCGTTGTTGGCCTTGCCATCCGGAAGATTGGGCGTGCCAAGATCCTCGTGGGCGATCGGACTGAAGAGAACCAGACGCGGCTCGGATTCCCCGTTGGGCTTGAGGGCGCGGTAGGCGTCGATCATGGCCGTCAGATCCTTTTGGAACGGCTCCAGGCCCTGCTCCCCGGCGAAGGACTCGTTGAAACCGAAGAAAACCAAGATGACATCCGCGCCGCAGTGCTTGAGCTGGTCCTCCACCTTCGGATACCCTTGGGACCGAGGCCGCTTCGCCACCTGATCCCCGGGAAACGAAAGGTTGCGCACCACCAGTTTTTTGTCGGGCTGTGCCGCCTGCAGGAGGGTCTCGAACCATCCGTCGAAGACGAAGCGTTCTCCGAGACCGTTGCCGACAACGACCACGTGGTCATCGGTTTGGAAGGAGAAATCTGCGGCCCCGGCGCGCTCGGCGCAGAGGATGAGGGCAGTCAAACCGCCGAGGAGTTGGGGGATTCTGGGCAAGGTCATGAGATGGGAACAGACGGACTCTTTGCAACTCTCCCGTCCAAGTCCAACGGGATTGCGGCAATCACTCTCATCCAGTCCGATATCTTCCAAACAAACACCGGCTTTCCGACATCATGATGCAAGACCAACCCCTCCCACAGCCGCCCTCGCGCCGTGAACTCTTGAAAACCGGTGCCCGGCTCGGTGCCGGCTCGGCGCTTGCCGGGATCACGCTGCCGCACGTGCATGCCGCCAACGACGACCCGACGATCCGTCTGGCCCTGGTCGGGTGCGGTGGGCGCGGGGCCGGAGCGGTCCTCAACGCCCTGGCCACTTCCACCGAACAGGGACCCGTGAAACTGCACGCCATGGCGGATGTGTTCACGGAGAACCTGGATTCCAAATACACGGCCCTGGCGGAACGGGAAGAGCTGGCCGGAAAAATCACCGTGGACGATCGCAAGTTCATCGGGTTCGACGGCTACAAGAAGGCGATCGACACGCTCCGCCCCGGGGATGTCGTCATCCTCACCACACCGTGTGCCTTCCGCTGGGTGCACTTCGCCTACGCCATCGAGAAGGGGGTGAACGTGTTCATGGAGAAGCCGGTGATTGCGGATGGGCCGAGCGCCCGCCGGATGCTGGCCTTGAACGAGGAAGCCAAGAAGAAGAACCTGAAAGTGGGGGTCGGCCTCATGATCCGTCACTGCGTGGCCCGAGGTGAGCTGTTCAAGCGGGTTCAGGACGGGGCCATCGGGGACATCACCATGATGCGGGCCTACCGGATGCAGGGGCCGATCGGGAGCTGTTTTTCGCTGCGCAATCCGGGGCCGATGAGTCACCTGATGTATCAGATCAAGCGGTTCCACAGCTTCCTCTGGCTCAGCGGTGGTGCCTTCAGCGACTTCAACATCCACAACATCGACGAGTGTTGTTGGATGAAGAACGACTGGCCGGTGGAGGCCAGAGCGATCGGCGGCCGACACTACCGAGGCGAAAACATCGACCAGAATTTCGACAGCTACGCAGTGGAATACACGTTCAAGGACGGGACCAAGCTCTTTTTGGACGGACGCAATATGACGGGTTGCGAGCAGCAGTTTAACAGCTACATCCACGGCACCAAGGGCTGCGCGGTGGTTTCCGAAAAGGGTCACGCGCCGTCCCGCGCCCGGATTTACAAGGGACAGATCATTCACCAAGTGGTCGAGCGCCGGGCGCGTCCCGGGGAAGAGCCGCCACCGCCGGCTCCGCCGCACCCGGACACGGTGTGGGCCTATCCCCAAACGCCGCGGGAACCGAGTCCCTACGACCTGGAATGGCAGGATCTCATCGCGGCGATCCAGCGGGACGAAACCTACAACGAGGTGGAGCGAGGGGTGAAAGCCAGCCTGGTCACTGCCATGGGCCGGATGTCCGCGCACACCGGGCAGGTGATCTCCTACGACGCCATGCTGAACTGCGCCCACGAGTTCGCCCCGCTCGTCGATCAGCTGACCCTGGAATCGGACTCTCCGGTGATGCCGTTCGAGGACGGCAGTTATCCGATCCCGGAACCCGGGGTGAAGATCGACCGGGAGTATTGAGGTTTTTGATGGGAGGAGAGGATGAAAAGTCGACGAGAATTTCTCCAAACGCTGCCGCTGGGCGGTTTGTGGGCGATGCCCGGCTTCGCGACGGAGGAGAAGTTCCGGATCGTGACGTTCACCAAATCCTTCCAGGATCTGTCGCACGAAGCCCTGTCAGACGCGATCGCGGGCACCGGTCTCGACGGGATCGAGGTCGCGGTCCGTCCCAAGGGGCATATCGAGCCGGACCGGGTCGAGGAGGAGTTGCCGAAGCTGGTGACCGCGTTGCGGGCGCGGAACCTGGTTTTGGAAGTGATGACTTCGGGGATCAATCAGATTTCCCGGGAGCAGCGCACCGAGTCCATCCTGCGGGCGGCGGCGGGCTTGGGCATTCCTCGCTATCGCTTGGCCTACTACAAGTATGACTTGGGCAGGCCGGTGCGGGCGCAACTGGACGAGATCCGCCCGCGTTTGGCGGACTTGGCAGCCCTGAACAAAGAGTTAGGAATCCAGGGCGTCTACCAGAACCACGCGGGGCGGGATTACGTGGGGGCCCCGGTCTGGGACATGCACGATCTGGTGCGCGATCTCGATCCGGCTGCCATGGCGATCGCCTTCGACATTGGGCACGCCACCGTGGAAGGGGCTTCGAGTTGGGAGATCGATTTTCAACTCTGCCGGCCGAACCTCGGAATTGTCTATGTGAAAGACTATCTGGTGAACGGCCGCACGAAACAGGGCGTGCCGCTCGGTCAGGGTGGCGTGGACCCGAAGTTTTTTGCGATGTTGGCCGGGCTGTCCCCCCGGTTGCCGATCTCGCTCCACGTGGAATACATCCCTGACGAAGCTCCGGGACCCGAGCGCACCCGGAAGCATCTGGAAGCGATCCGGCGGGACTTGGGGACCCTGCGAGGGCTGCTGGCGAGTTGATTGGGGAGGAACGCCCCGTCACTTCCCTTTTTCGGGTGGGTCCGGAAGGTTTGAGGCGACGTGTTGTCTCGCGGGCAGGATGGCGCAGGCCTCCTTGCAGCCGAAGATGCGGCTGAAGAAGAGGCGGCGCGCACTGACAAAGTCATAGACCCTTTCCGCGATCCAGATGACACCGGGGATCCAGAGCACGAGAGCCATGGGAACGAGGAGAGGCATCCGCATGCCCAAAAACCGGAGGGCCCTGGCACCGCGGTAAATCCTGCCGTCCGCGGCGATGCAATGAATCGCCTCCAACAAGTCCTCGCGCTGCAATTGAGGGGCGAGCGCGGCCGCGTCAGGATCCCGGAGCGGACGGAGTGAGGCTTGGTGAGCCCAGTCCAGCCAAGTGAGCATCTTCATCTGGAAGACGCAGAGCGGGCATTCGTCGTCGTAGAGGACCGTATTCATCGCTCCCCTCAGTTAAGAGCCGGGAATGGAAAACCTCAACCTTCGATTTCCTGGGGCTTGACCGGGCGCAGACGGCGGCGTCCGAACCAGAGCCCGAGGGCGAGGAGGAGGATGATGGCGATGACCTGGGAGGGTTCCGGCACGGCGGTGAGGGTGATCTGGTTGCCGCCGAAGCCACCGAAGCCGTCGTCCTGGTAGTTGATTGAGTAGTAACCGAGAGAGGTGGAGAAGGAGGCTCCCTGGGTCAGAGAGACACTGTTCCAGGTGAAGGTTCCGGAGAGGGAACCGTATTGGGCGATGGTGAAGCGGTTGCCGAAGGTGAACGTGGAATCGTTGACGGCGAGGAGGGCGTCGTTGAGGGAGAGGGCTCCGGCGACGTTGATGCGGTCACTGGTCGGGGAACCGCCACCGGAGAGATCCACGAGCCAGGTGCTGGTGGAGTTGGTGGTGAGATTTCCGCCGAAGGCGAGCGTTCCCTGGGTGCCGTTGGTGGCGGCGGTGAGGGTGGCATTGCCGATGGTGGTGGTGGCGCCCGAAGCGGTGAGCGTTCCGGTGCCGCCGAAGGTTCCGGCCGTGACGTTGATGTTGCCGTTGCCCGTGGTGGAGCTGTTGATGAACAGGTCACCGGCGCCAGACTTCGTCAGGGTCCCGTCGAGGGTGATGACGTTGGTGCTGGCCACGGTCAGGGTGGTGGCGGTGGCGGTCTCGAAGGTGCCACCGGAACTTCCCACGGTGATGTCGCGGTTGGCGTCGTCGATGGAGAACGAGGCGGTGGTCCGCAGGGTGCCGCCGTTGAGCGTCAGCTGACCGGCGTTGGGGGTGGCCGGGTTGGCGCCGAGATTGGTTTCGGAGGAGATGGCCAGGATGCCGGCGCTGACCGTGGTGGCCCCGGTGTAGGTGTTGGTGCCGGAGAGGGTCATGGTGCCGGAGCCCTGCTTGGTCAGGGTGCCGGTGCCGCTCAGGGTGCCGGAGTAGGTGGTGGTGGCGTTGTTGCCACCGGTGGTCAGGGCACCGGCGCCGAGGGTGACGTTGCCCGCGCCGGCGAGGGAGCCGATGGTCTCGGTCTGGCCGTTGACATCGAGGGTGGCACCGGAGGCGACCGTGGTGGCGGAGCCGTTCGGGATCCGGTCGGTGCCGGAAGCGCCGAGCTGGAGGGTGCCCTCGTTGATGTCGGTGGTGCCGCCGTAGGTGTTGGTGCCGGTGAGTTGGACCGTGCCCGGGCCGGCGATGGAGAGGTTGGAGGAGGCCCCGGAGATGGCACCGCTCAGGGTGAAGAAGCTGCCCGAGGTGGTGGTGGCGATGGTGCTGCTGGTGGCCAGGTTGACGGTGCCGGACAGGGTGACGTTGCCGGTGGCGGTCAGGGCGCCGGTGGACCCGATGCCGGAACCATTGAGGGTGACGTTTTCGGCCACCGAAACCCCATTGATGTTGAGAGCGGCTCCATTGGCCACCGTGGTGGCCCCGGCCGTGGTGCCGAGCCCGTTCGCGTTGGAGATGGAGACCGTTCCGGCGTTGATGTTGGTGGCGCCGGTGTAGGTGTTCGCCGCGGTCAAGTTCAAGGTCCCGCCATCATTCTTGGTCAGGGTGCCCGAACCGGTCCCGATGATGCCGGAGATGGTCGTGTTGCCCGCTCCCTCCACCGTGAGGTTCTGGTTGGCGCCGGTGATGCCACCGCTGAGGCTCAGGTTTCCTGCGTCCGACTGGATGGAAGAGGCGGAGCCCAGGGTGATGAGGCCGGTGAAGCTGTTGTTCCCGCTGAGGTTGCGAAGCGCGCCGCCGCTGGTGTCGGCCCCGATGGTGGCACCGTCGCCATTGAGGGTGAGCGCCTCACCGGTGATCGTGATCCCGCCCTGCAACTCGAGGGAGGCGTCGTTGGAGACAATCGTGCCCGCCGCGCTGGAACCGAGGGCCCCGGCGCTGGCGGCGCTGAGGATGCCGGCGCTGATGGTGGTGGCCCCGGTGTAGGTGTTGGTGCCGCCGAGGACGAGGGTGCCGGTGCCGGCCTTGTTCAAGGCTTGACCGGAGGTTTCGCCGTTCACGGTCAACGGATTGGAAGCGTTGACGGTGATGGTGGCGGTGGAGGCCATCAGATTGACCTTGTTGTTGAGCGTGGTGGCGCTGGAACCGGAGGCGGTGGTGATGGCGTTGGCATCCACGATGGAGAGGATGTAACCACCGGTGCCTTGCACGACCACCGGAGAGCCGGTGTTCTCATTGTTCACGGTGACGCTCTTCACCTGCATGTCCTCGCCGAGGACCATGGCATCCTGACCGGACTGGCCGGTGGCGGAGAGGATGACGTCGGTGGAACCGGTCGGGGCGAGGCCGGTCACGGTGGTGCCGGCGAGGTCGGACGACCAGTTGCCGAGGTTCCAGGCCTTGGTGCCGAGATCGCCCTTCCAGTAAGCGGTGGAGATGTTCGCGGGGACGACGCCGAAGGTGCTACCGCTGTCGTTCACGACCATGCCGCGGCCGATGCTGACGCCGGAGCTGTTGACGAACACGAATCCGTTGAGAGCGGTGCCGGGAGAGCCGCCGGGGTTGGTGGTGAAGCGGATGCGGTCCTGGGTGGCGGCGCCGGAGTCCGTGGTGGTGCCGGGAGCGTAGACCGTGCCGGACCAGCCCCGCACGCTGAGGGGAGCGGTGATTCCGGTGAGGGCGTTGAACCGGAAGAGGTTGGTGTTGCCGGACCCGAAGTCGAGAGAGGAGGCGGCCGAGACGTTCAGGTTGGCGAAGGTCTGGGTGCTGCCGGTCCGGGAGTTGTCGATCGAGAGTGTGCCGCCCGCGAGGTTCACGTTGGCCAGGGTATTGACGAGGTTGTTGGCCGTGCTGTTGAGAAGCAGGGTGCCGCCTGCGTTGAGGGTGACCGTCGGGGTGGCGGTCAAGGTGCCGGTGACCTCGAGGGTGCCGCCGTTCACGGTGGTGGCGCCAATGTAGGTGTTGTTGCCGGTGAGGGTGAGGCGGTTCGCGCCGGCCTTGGTGAGGGCGATGTTGTTCTGGATGGTGCCGCTGTAGCTGGCGGTGGCCGCGACCGGGTTCACCGTAAGGGTTCCGGTGACGGTGGAGCTGTTGGTGATGAAGCCGCCGTTGCTGGCGAAGGCGCCCGTGGTGGAGAAGGTAGGCGAAGTCAGGTTTCCGATGGAGGCGTTGAAGCCGCCGAGATCGAGGACGCCGCGGCCGCTCGTGGTCACATTGTTTCCGGAGGGCAAGGCGCTGTTGGAGCCGAGGCGGAGGGTGCCATCCGCGATGCTGGTGTTGCCGTTGTAAGAATTGGTGCCGGAGAGGATGACGGTGTCGGTGCTCTGTTTGGTGAGGCCACCGGTGCCGCTGATGTTGCCCTTGATCTCGAGGATGGCGCCGCGGGCGCTGGAGGTCAGCTCGCTGGAGCTGTTGCCGTCGGGACCGACGCCGGTGAACAGCTCCTGGGTGCGGCCGTTGTCGGTGCCGTTCGGGCCGTCGGTGAAGGCGTTCTGGCCGAGGAAGGAGTTGCCGAGGAGCTGGATGGAGACGCCGGAGCCGAGGGTGCGGAAGACGATGCCGTTGTTGCCGCTGGAGACGTCATCGGTGCGGAGGAAGCCCTCGATGGCGCCGCCGTTGAGCTGGATGGTGGCGTTGGTGGTGTTCTGGTCGGCGTTCACCTGGAGGCTGCCGGCGCCGAGGTTGATCGTGCCGCTGCGGGCGTTGTCCACGCTCCAGCGTTCGATCGAGCCGGCCTCATAGGTCACGGCCTTGTTGAAGCCGGAGGCGAGGATGTCGAGGACCCCGTAGCGGCGGGCGGTGAGGGTGGTGGAGGCGTTGGCAAAGGCGTTGGCGTTGGTCACGCCGATGGCTCCCTGCTCGATGATCACGTTGCCGCTGAAGCTGGTGCTGTTGTTGCCGCCGACGAAGAGATAGCCGTTGCCCCACTTGATGAGGTTGCGGCTGCCATTGAGGCCGGCGAGGTTCAGGCCGGAGCCGGTGGCGCCGGAGGTGATCTGGGGGTTTGTGATGGTGGTCACGTCGATGATGGAGGTGCCCGTGCCGGTCAGGAAGAGCGTTCCGGCATTGAGCACGGAGCGAGTGTTGGCAACGGTGACGCGGAGGCGGGCCGGGGACAAGCCGGTGGTATCGGTAGAGAACGACTCCAGGTCGGAGATGCCAACGGCGGAATCGGTGATTCCGACGTTGACGGCGATAATGGCGTTATCGACACCGATGATGCGGCCCATGGTGTATTGGCCGTTGAGCGAACTGCCGGGGTTGGCGACCAAGTTCAGGGTGGTGCCGGCGGCGGTGGTCGGGCTGCTCGAGTTCAGGGTGATGGTGCCACCGTCACCCGAAGATCCGAAGGTGTTGAGGGTGAGGGCGCCTTGGTTGACGACCCAGTTGCCCGCGAAGCCGGTGCCGTTGGCGGCGGCGGTCTGGTCCTTGCCGATGGTGAGGGTGCTGCCGCCGAACTTGACGAGGCTGCCGGCGTAGATGTCACCCGAGATCGTGGTGTTGCCGCCGGTGTAGATGATGCCTTCCTTGTCGCCGTTGTTGCCGAAACGGAGGTTGGTGGCGATCGTCGGGGTGCCGGTGGTGAGGAGACCGCCACGATCGGCATCGGTGGTGCCGTTGGCGAAGGTGATGGTGTTGTATTGGCCGGTGCCGCTGCTGATGTTCACGGCGGTGCGCAGGGCGTAGAGCGTCTGGTCCTGGGTGAGGACCATCGCGCTAGTGGCGAGGTCCACCTTGCTGGTGGCGGTGGTGTTCGTGGTGAAGGTGCCGCCGGTGAAGGTATTGTCGTAGGTGACGTTGGCGAAGCCGTTCGAGCCGTAGGTCACGAACGAGTTCGAGGTGCCGTTGATGATCCAGGCGGGCAGCATGCCGTTGACGACACCGCTCGGGGTCACGGAGGTGGCACCACCGGTGACGAGGAGATTGTCCGTGCTGGCGGTGCCGAGGGCGGCGGTGCCGAGGCTGCCGGCGGAGAGGAGTTGCAGGCTGCCTCCGGCGGTGCGGGCGATGCTGGGCGTGCGCAGGGCGGCGGAGCCGGTGCCGGCACGGGCCACGCTGATGACGGCGCCGCGGCCGAAGGTGATGGCACCCACGTCTTCCACGTTGGTGGCGGCGGCGGTATTGTTCAGCGAGGTGATCTGGAGCTGGGCACCGTCGAGGTTGATCGCGGTGTTGTTGTCCCAGCGGTTCCAGTTCGCGGTGGTGGCGTTGTTTTCGAAGCGCAGCGTCGATCCGGGGTGCAGGACCACGGTGTTCTGGTTTCCGGTGCCGGCGAAGTTGCGGAAGCTGCCGTTGGTGCGGGCATCGAGGGTGCCGAAGACATCGACCTGTCCGGCGTTGCCGAGCGGGTGGGCGGTCGCGGAGGTGGAGGCGGCGATGAACTGCACCGTGTTGCTGCGGCTCACGATGGTGCTGCCGGTGTAGTCGTTGGTGTCGTTGAGCACGACGGTGCCGCTGACGTTGGTGGCTTGGCTGCCGTAGAGAACGGAGTTGGCCCCGGTCAGGGCACCGGCGGTGACGCTGGCGGAGTCGAGTGTCAGGGTCTGGCTGCCGCCGCCGATGCGGTAGAGATTGTTCGCGCCGACGCCGAGAGTGGTCGCGGTGTAGCTGCGGGCTCCGCCGGTGGCGGCGAGGAAGAATTTGCCATTGCCGATCGCGCCGAGGTTGAAGGCGGCGGTGAAGTTGGTTTCCAGGCCGAGGACGCCCTCGGAATCCGCACTGACGGCGGCGGCGAGGTAGGCCTGGGTGAAGTTGGTGTTGGCGACGCGCAGGGTGGGCAATTGCACGTTGGAGCCCAGCATCTGCAACTGACCCGCGCCGAAGGTGAGGTTGGCGGCGTTGGTCAGATACATGCTGCCGGTCGGGTTGACCCGGATGGTGCTGCCGCGGAGCATGGTGCTGAGGTTCATCGCGGTGTTGTTCTCCGAGTTCACGTCACCGAAGCGAACGAGACCGCCGTTGACCACGATGCCGAGGCCGTTGGTGCCGACGGTGCCGGCGTAGAGACCGCCGAAGGTGCTGGAGGCACCATTGAGCCAGAGATCACCGGTACCTCCCTTGATGAGGGCCTGGCCTTGGGTGCCGGCGGTGCTGCCCGCGCCGTCGCTGACCGAACCGTTCAGCAGCATGGTGTTGCCGATGTTGAAGAGCGGCGTGCCGGTGAGGTTGGTGACGCCGTTGGCTTCGAGGATGTAGCCGTTGCCCGCCGTCACCGTGAGCATGGCGGAGCCGATCGTGAGATCCTTGAAGGCGAGGTGCTTGTTCGCGGCGGTGGTGGCGATGTTGCGGTCCACCGTGATGGTGGCGTTGCCGTTGACGATGAGGTTGTTGCCGCTCGCGTTGTTGCCGACCACGTAACGCTCCCGGGTCGTGGTGTTGGCCCCGTCAATGCGGAGGTTCAGGGTGCCGCCATACATCGTGACATCCCCGGCGCCGATGCCGCCGTTGTTGATGCCGCTGAAGAGGGTGGCGAAGTTGGCCGGCGTGCCGGTGGTGGTGCCGCGGACGGTGAGGGTCCCCTGGACGTTCTGGAGACCGCCGGTGAAAGTATTGATGCCGTTGTTGAAGCCGGTGAAGCCGTTGCCGAGTTCCAGCCCGCCGCCGCCGCTGTGGATGAGCGGGGCACCGCCGGTGACCTGGCCGTAGATGGTCAAAGCGGGGTCCTGGCGGATGTGGTTGTAGGTCGGCACGCCTTCCATGGTGGCGGCGCTGAGGACGAGGGGTCCGTTGACCTGGACAGACACGTTGTTGGCCGCGTTCTGGACGAGGAGCGTCTGGCCCTGCTCACCCGGGGAGCCGCCGAAGCGGATGCCGCCGGTGAGGATGCTGAGGACGCTCGTGGTGCCGGCGGCGCGGTCGTTGTTGATGATGGCGTAGGGATTGCCTTCTCCGATGACCAAGCCGAGGTTGTAAACGGTGTTGGCGACATCGGAGCGCATACCGAAGGCACTGCTGAAGCCGTTGAGAACGACGAGACCGTTGGTGCCCGCGTTCATCTGCGCCAGCGTGGCGGTGCCGCCGAGGTTGGACTGGACGGTGGCGGAGCGGAAGACAATGCTGCCCTGGTTCACGATCCAGTTGCCATTGAAGGAAGCCTGCGCGGAGTCGATTTGGAGTGTGCCCGCCCCCTGCTTGACCACGTGGGTGGCGTTGGTGATCTGGCCGGTGGTGGTGGGCGAGGTGCCCGGCACGGTGGTGGAGGCCGTCTGGGTGGTGATCGTGCCGATCGTCAGGGGCGGATTGTTGAAGATCACGAGTTCCTTGGCGGTGGTGCCGACATCGATGCCGGGAACAATCGCAAGGGCCGTGGTGCCCGCGGCGATCAGGCCGCCGCTCTGGAGGCGGATGCGGTCGGTGGCGGCGGCGGTGTTGTTGCTGGCGAAGCCGATGCTCTGATCAATCCGGGCGGCGTAGACGTCGATGCCAAGACCGAGGCCGGTGGTGAAGTTCTGCGCCGCTGTCTGGAGCAGGAACCGGTCATTGGCACCGACGATGTTGCCCGCGGCGGCGATGGTGCCACCGGCGGAGAGACGATCGAAACCGGCGTTCACGAAGCCGTTGTCGGTGGTGTAGGTGAGGAACTGGGAATCGGTGGCGTTGACGATCCACGGGGCGACCATGCCGTTGGTGATGCCGCCGAGGGCGGTGAT
>QQNE01000018.1 GCA_003402735.1 Verrucomicrobiota bacterium | reverse complement strand
GTTCACCTTCGGTTAGCTGGGTGAATACTGGCATCGTACAACGGGAATTGTTTCGGCAGCCAGAATAACCCAGCTAACCTTATTTTCCATAGCTCCGTTGCACTTCAGCGTTGAATCCAGGCCTCATGCCACGGCGTCGCAGATGGACACATGAACGTCAGCCGAACCGCCTCCGACCCCGGGCCTTCGGTGGGAAGGAAGCTGTGGGATGACAGAGGAAATTCAGCAATCGGTCAAAAGTCTCAGTTTGAGACCGTGTTTCTGGAAGTTGCGGAAATCGCGGTCCAGAGTGACCAACTTCAGGTCGTGCAGGATCGCGAACGCGGCGAGATAGGCGTCCATCCAGACCTTGGGTGATGCGGAGGGGAGCCCGGCCAACTCAAGCCAGCGGGATTCGAGACCGGAAGGTTCCTCAAGGGTGCTGACGGCAGACAGACCGGAGAGGGTTTTGATCAGTTTCGTCGCATCTTGATTCGTGAATCCCTCGGCACCGTATGCATTCAGCACGACCGGAGTCGTCGCGAGTCGAAGAAAGCTTTGCTGGGTGGCCCGGCAGAAGCAAGCGGGATTTTCGAAGCTTGCGTCGGCGAAATTTCGCTCCGCCAACTCGTGATGCGGGTGGGCTGAGAAGGTGAGCGCCAGCCACACGTTGGAGTCAAAGAGCATGGCCGAGGCGTTGCAGGTCTTCCTGGGCGAGAGCTTCCCGCTCAAGAGCGAGCAGTTCGTCGGCTGTCATGCGCTTGGCCGGAGCATTCGCCGCACAACGGACCACCGGCAGACCATTGGACTGGATTTCAATCTTCGGCTGAGCAAGCTTTGGCTTGGCATCCGTCTCAGGACCCGCGAGGCCGCGTTCCAACAAATCCGCCGCCACATCCTTGAGTTTCCGGCCCTCATGCACGGCTCGGAGTTTCAGCGCCCGCACGAGGTCAGGAGGTAGATCGAACGTGGTTTTCATACGGCAATTTTGCTGGTTTGCTGGCTTCCTGTCAAGTTTCCACTGCCTCTGTAGTGTCAGAAGTGCAGGGGGTGGAGTTCCCTGCATTGCGTGGACCGGATGACGCGGGCGTCCAAGTGAAATCCCGGGTTCGTGAATGGCACCGAAAGAAGTTAGTCCTGGGCTTCAGCCCGCTAGGACGCTCTCGCGGATCGCCCAGACGACGACGGTGACGGACTTGCCCGCGCCCTTGATGTCGAGCGGCGAATCTTGGAGTCGCGCGCGCGGCACGTAGAGAAAGGGACGGAAGTCGGGATTCTCCTCGGCACGGATGCGGATCGCCTCGCCGAAGGGACCGCGCTCCATCAGCGGAAAGTCGGCGTAGGTGGCATCGGGTCCGGCACCCCAGTAGTCCTTGATGTAGTTCGCGGCGTCGAGGGCGTAGTCGTTGGCGGCGCCCTCCGGGACGTGGGCGAGGAACCGCTTTGCGCCGCCTTCCTCGCGCCTGACAAAGTCCCAGATTCAGGCCACGTAATCGCGGGCGGTCTTGGCGGCGGCACGGCCGAGATCGTCGAATTCGCGGGCCGAGATGATTCGCTCCTCGAGGAGACAGCGCGAGATCCAGCTCTCGAAACGGGCGAAGTCGTTGTTGACCGCCGTGGCGGCAGCGGGCTTGGGCATGTCGTCGAGGACATCCTCGGAGAGGCCGAAGCTGATCACGCCGATGCCGTGGCGAGCGGCGAAGCGGCTGACCTCCTCGGCGAGGCGGAGATCCTCGATCGGAGCGGCGACAAAGTGCTCACCGACGTTGGCCCACTCCGAGGCGGAGAGGCACTGGCCCGCATTTCTCAAGCTCTCGCTGCTGCGGCTTGCCCAATGGCATTCCTGCTGTGTTCCGCTCGAATTCCAGGATTCACGGTATGTCGGCATACTGCTCACCCTGGAATCCTTCGCGCGCCTTGCAGGCAATGCCATTTGGCGGCGTCTCGCGACGCGATCCTTGAGAAATGCGGGCTGGTAGAGGTCCTCGAGGACGGTGGCTCACGGCGAGGTCCGGAATGCGCCAGCGGTTCGCGCCGGCGTTGGCGGAAAAGGACTCCTCGAAAGCGAAGGGGAACTGCCGCACCGACTCAAGGTAGCGCTGCACCACGGCCTGGAACTTCGAGGCGCGTCCGATGAACCCCCACCATTCCACGCCGATCGGTGACTCGTGGGCGGGCGGGCTCGAAAAGGAAATCCCTTGCAGTTTCCTTGCAGTTCGTCCTTCTGAGGCCATGAACGCGCATGATGATCACCTCAAAGGCAGTGAATCCAGACTTTGGAATCTGGTTCACCAGCGCACCTGTCCCGGGGCCGACAAGGCCGCGATTGATGCCCGGATCTGGGATCTTTTTGGAGAGACCTGGGCAATTCTGTTCACCGATCTCGCGGGGTTTTCACGCCAGACAGCGCTGTTCGGGATCACCCATTTCTTGCAGATCATTCATGAGCAGAAGCGGATCTTGCTGCCGATTCTGGCGGCTCACGATGGCATTCTGATCAAGATGGAGGCGGACAGTTTCCTGATGTTGTTCCGCAGACCTGCCGCAGCGTTGGGTTGTGCCATCGCCATGCAGCAGGCTTGTCAGTCTTACAATCGCCACAAAGTCCCGGAGGAGCACGTCTTGCTCTGTCTGGGCATCGGCTTTGGCCGCATCCTGAAGATCGGTGACGGGGAAGTGTATGGGGCGGAGGTGAACGCCGCGGCCAAGTTGGGGGAAGACACGGCCAAGGCCGCCGAAATTCTGGTTACGGCAGCGGCGCGGGATGCGCTAGGGGAAGCATTTGGCGATTGCCGATATGAACCACTTTTGGAGGTTGTTCCCGGTTCCGCGCGGAATTACCGGGTTCACTACGCCGCGGGTTGATGGTCTGTGGGCTGGCTCAGTGCAGAATCCCAGTCTTTCCAGACCACCTCGTAGCCGAGGCGGCGGAGGACGCGGGCCATTTCTTCCGGCGATCGGTCATCGGCGATTTCGAACTGACCGGTGGCGCAGTGTCGACCGGTTTCCTCGTCGGATAACGCCTCGATTTTCCCTCGCTTGGTGCGGTGCAGATTTTCGCTCCCGGCCCCGGTGTAACCGCCAGGTTCGGTGTGGCTTCCGGCGCTCATGTGGGTGACACCGAGCGGGATCAGACCTTCCCGAAGCGAGGCCGGTTCTCGGGTGGACAGCACAATGCCAAGGTCGGGAAAGACGAGGCGGAAGGCGGTGATCAACTGCACCATTTCCGCGTCCCTGAGTTGGGTGAAGGGGGTGAATTCTCCGGCATGGGGGCGGAGACGTGGCAGGGAAACGGTGAGCTGGGATTTCCAGCAGTGGCGTTGCAAGTGGTCAACGTGCGCGGCCAGGGCGGTGGCCTCGAACCGCCAATCACTCAATCCGTGCAAAGCTCCGATGCCAAGGCGTCGGAAACCGGCGGCATAGGCCCGTTCCGGGGTGTCGAGTCTCCAATCGAAATCCTTTTTGGGGCCGGCGGTGTGGACGAGGGTGTAGGCGCTTCGGTCGTAGGTTTCCTGATAGACGACCAGCGCTTCGGCACCGGCCTGAACCATCCGGCGGTATTCCGGTTCCTCCATGGGGCCGACCTCGAGGGCGATGCTCGGGATTTCATCGCGGAGAGCAGCGACACAGTCCGCAATGTAGTTGTTTGGAGCAAACCGCGGATGTTCTCCGGAGACGAGGAGGAGGTGGCGAAAGCCGCGGTCCTTGAGCGCGCGGGCCTCGCGGACCACCTCTTCCACGGACAGAGTCACGCGCAGGATGGGATTGTCCCGTGAAAATCCGCAATACTTGCAGTTATTGACACATTCGTTGGAGAGATAGAGCGGCGCGAAAAAGCGCATCACTTTGCCAAAGCGTTGCAAGGTCAGGCGGTGTGAAGCCTGACACAGTGGTTCCAGGGAGCCGCCGGCTGCGGAAGAGATCAGGCGGGCGAAGCGGGTCATCGGCGAGCCTGACCCGGCCAACGCGGCGCGCACATCGGCGGGAGTGGCGGTGGTGGTCAGTTCCTGCCAGGATTCCCATGGAAGATGATCAAAGGCCGTGGAGAAGGTCATGCGTTCCGCTTCAGGATTCGAGCCGGTATTTCGGATAGACGCCCAAAAGAATGGAGTCCGCCACGGTGCGCAAGCGTTGCAGGGCGAGGCCGACGCGGTCGGCGGCTTCCGGAGCCACCTCGAATTCGACGACAAAGGTGTATTCCCAGGAACGGTCTCGGCGGGGAAGTGGGTAGATGATGGCCAGATTGATTTCCGCTTCGGCGAAGACGGCCAGGGACCTTGCGAGACCTCCGGCTTCGTCGCGTCCCAAGTTGAAGAGGAGGCAAATTTTCTGAATGTCCGCGGCCTTGCTCACCTCGGCCGGATTCAGAACCACGCCGCCAGGGTGGTGCGGTTCGATGACCCAGAACCGGGTCACGTTGCCATAACCTGCGCCCGGAACCGGATCATCGACGCGCTGGATGATCTTCAGGTTTGGATAACCGACGGGCGCATTGATGGATGAAATCGCCGCAACTTGCGGGTTCGCAGCCGCTTCCCGTGCCGCGGCATCGGTGCTGGCACAAGTTTCAAATCCGAACGGATAGTTGGCGCGAAGGGTGTCGAGCGTTTCCTTGCATTGCCGCATGGGAATCGGATGGGTTTTGACCACGCGCACTTCCTCCAAACGACCGGATTGGTTGGTCAGCCAAAGCTCCACCGGGACCGCCACTTCGCGGACGATGCGCACCCAGGTGTTGCTTTGGGCGAGCGCGCCCTGGCTGGGCAAGACCGGTTGGACGACGGCGTGGAGCGTTTCATCGACGATCCCGGCGAGCTGGTTTTCCACGGCGAGCACTCCGCAATCCACTTCTCCGCGCCGGACGGCGTCGTAGATTTCACCGTGGGTCGGGTAACCCGTGAGGTCGAGATCGTCTCCCAGTTGCGTGGCGGCCTGGTAGGAGAAGGTGACGGGAAGCGAACCCAGATAGGCCACACGGCGTTTCATAGAACCTGGATCTTGTGAAATTTCTTCTTGCCGGCTTGAAGCAAGATGGCGCCATTTTCGACATGCGGCTCGCCCACGGTGATCTGCGCATCCGTGGCGGCAGCTCCGTTGAGGCGGGCACCGCCCTGTTGCACGAGGCGGCGGGCCTCGCTCTTGGTGGCGCAAAGCCCGGTTTCGACAAGGAGATCGAGCAGACCGATGCCCTCGCGGAGGCGTGCGAGGGGCAGAGTGGTTTCCGCCAGACTGCCTTTCACCTCCTTGGCCGTGTTCTGAGCCCGGGTGGCGGCTTCTTCCCCGTGACACAGTTTGGTGGCTTCAAATGCGAGAATTTCCTTGGATTCGTTGAGCGCCGCGCCTTCGCGCCGACCCAAGGCCCGGACTTCGTGCATCGGGAGAAAGGTGAAGTAGGCGAGGAATCGCTCGACGTCCCGGTCATCCGTGTTGCGCCAGTATTGGTAAAATTCGACCGGTGAGGTGCGATCGGCATCGAGCCAAACGGCCCCGGAAGCGGTCTTGCCCATTTTGGCGCCGGTGGCGGTGGTCAGCAGCGGGAACGTCAGGCCATAAGCGGGACCTCCACCGAGCCGGCGGATGAGATCTGTTCCCGCGAGAATGTTTCCCCACTGATCATCCCCGCCGATCTGCAGGGAACAGCCCTGATCCTGGTGGAGGCGAAGGAAGTCGTAGGCTTGGAGCAGCTGGTAGTTGAATTCGATGAAGGAGAGGCCCTCTTCCCGTTCCATCCGGGCGCGGTAAGACTCCGCGCGCAGCATTTCGTTGACGCGGAAGTAGCGGCCGATGTCCCGGAGGAAATCGACATAACGCAGTTCCAGAAGCCAGTCCGCGTTGTCGAGGAAGCGGCCCTTTTCGCCATCGAGATCCAGGTAGCGGCGGAGTTGGGCCAGGATCCCCACGCCGTTTTGCTGGATGACTTCCCGCGTGAGCATGGCCCGCATCTCGGTCTTGCCGCTGGGATCTCCCACCATGGTGGTTCCTCCTCCGATGATCGCCAGGGCCCGGTGCCCGGCCCGTTGCAGATGCGCCATGGCCATGATGGGGACCAAGCTCCCGCAATGCAGGCTTTCCGCGGTGGGGTCAAAGCCGCAGTAAAAGGTCAGCGACCCTTCCGCCAGTTTGGAGGTCAAGGCCTCGGCGTCGGTGCATTGTTTGACAAACCCGCGCTCCGCGAGCGCCTCGAAAATGTTTCCGTGCGTTTCTTTCATGTGACCTCAGGGTCTTTGCGTCAGGATCATTCGCTCGCGTCCCTCGCGTCCCGGATAGGATCGTTCCGGAACCCAGGATCGCAATACCTGAAAGCCGTGGGCGCTCAGGCGCTGTTCCAAATCTTGCAGGCTGGTTCCAAACGGGGGACGACCGTTGCCGGGTTGGTGTTCGTTGTCGTAGGGATCCAAATAAAACACGCCCAACAGCCGTCCTCCCGGTCGCAGAGCGGCAGCGACCGCCTCCAGATACCTCTCCCTTTTTTCGGGAGGAATGGCGCAGTAGCAGGTGTGCTCCCAAACCCAGTCGAAGGCTCCGCGAAGTTTCGGTTCCAAATCGAAGAGATCCCCAAGCACGTAGCGTTCCTGTCCGGCCAGGGCAAAACCCCGGGCGCGATCGATGGCGGTGGGGGCGATGTCGAGACCGGTCAGGCGCGCTTTCGGAGCGGCGGCCGCGATCGCCCGGACGTCGTGACCCATCCCGCACCCCGGGACCAGGATGTCGCCATCGAGAGGTTCCGTTCGCAAGAAATCCAGCAACGGCGGCGCGGGCGCGCCCTTGTCCCAGGGCGTGTGGCCTTGTTGGTAGTGTTCCTCCCACTCAGTCATCTGGCTGGTATCATTTGCGCGATCCGGTGGAATGCAACCGGGCGATCCCCGGGGCTTCACGGCTGGCCGGTCAGTTGCCGCACTGCGGTCTCCAGTTCCCGGAAATAATCCTGAGCCTTGCCCGGCACGTAACCGGTGCGCCGATAAGCCACGGAGCCGTCCGGCCGGAGAATCAGGACCGACGGAAAGCCTCTCACGTCGTAGTAAGTCTTGAATTGTTGCAGGGCCGCCGGGGCTTCGCGAGGATTTTGGGGGAAGTCGAGGTAGAGCAGGGTGAGGTGTTCCCGGGCCAACCGGTTGAAGGATTTTGACAGAAAGACCTCCTCCCCGAGCAGTTTGGCGTTGGTGGACCAGGAGAGCCCCGTGAACAGGATCAGCAGGGGGCGGTCAAGGAGTTCACTCTTCCGTTTGGCTCGGGCCGGATCGCG
This sequence comes from Verrucomicrobiota bacterium, assembly GCA_003402735.1. Lineage (GTDB taxonomy): Bacteria > Verrucomicrobiota > Verrucomicrobiia > Verrucomicrobiales > DEV007 > V1-115. Next base: position 44,553 of record QQNE01000018.1, on the reverse strand, counting down.
CTCCCAACGGGCGAAATCTTCGGGACGTTGCGGGCTGGAAAGGGTGGGACGGGGCGTTTCCGGGGAGGCGCTGAGCTGGGACGGATCTTCTGGGAGGAAGGAGGCGGAATCATCCGGCGGTTCGGGAGTCGCCACGCCCGATTCCCCGGCGGAGACAGCAGAAGGAGCTCGGCAAGAACAGAGGGCCAATGGCACCATCAGGGTCAGGAGCGAAAAGAATGGGGCCCTAAGGGTGCGCGACATTCTTGGAGAAGAGGAACGTTTCTGGCCAGGCCAGAAGGCAGGGGGCAGAGGGCAGGTCTCGGCGGGTGACCTTGGATTTATGCGCGATACAGGATTTGAACCTGTGACCCCCACCGTGTCAAGGTGATGCTCTACCCCTGAGCTAACCGCGCGGAACCGGGGGGGAAAGGTAGAAAGAGATCGGCCGACCGCAACTGATTTGTTGCAGTTTGGCGCGGATCGTTCTTGTTGGGCCTTCATGGCGGTTCCCGGCAGTGAGATCCCGGCCTTGCTCAAGTTGCTTGACGACGAGCATCCCACGGTGCGCGCGGCGGTGAAGAAGCGCTTGGTGGATTTGGGGCCGGACCTGGAGAAGCTGGTGGTGTTGCACGCGCCGCCGGCCGAGGCTGGGCCCCTGATGAATCAGGCCATCAGGCTGCGGCAGGAGTTTTTCCGGGAAAACTTTGCCCGGTCTTGGACAGAGTGGCTGGCGCAGCCCTCTTCGGTGAAGAAGCTGGAGAGTGGGCTCACCTTGCTGGCCACGCATCTTTCGGCGAGCGTTTCCTGGCCGGAGGGCATCGGGCCCGGGATCGAGGCCCGGCTCGACGGGTTGACGGAACTCTTGCTCCGTTTGGAACCCGATCCCGATTTTCGGGACCTGGCGGATTTTCTGTTCGCGAGTGGGCGTTTCCGCGGCAATGAAGAAGATTATTACGCGGTGGCGAACAGCAATCTCGACCTCGTTCTCCGGGACCGGCAGGGCAATCCCATTCTTCTGGCTTGCGTCATGATCCTGGTCGGCGCCCGGGCGGGGATCGAGGTGGGCGGGTGCAATTTCCCGGCGCATTTTCTAGCTCGTCACCAATCCGCGGCAGACGGCGGACTCTATCTCATCGATTGCTTCAACGGCGGAAAAATTCTGCCGGCTGAGCTCTTGATTCAGCATCAACCGTTTGCGGTGCCGGAAATTGAGAGCGTGGTCCGCACCGCGGCGGCGGCGGAGGTGATCATTTCTCGGGTCCTGCGGAATCTGGAACAGGCGTTTCAGCGGGAGGGGAACGTGGGAGAGCAGACGTTTGTTCGGGATCTCTGGCGCTCCACGACGGCGCCGGGGGAGTGAGGTCCGTTGCCTGACGATCGCAAAAAATTCATTTTTTTGCGCAAGCGAAGGGGCTCGATGGCGTCTGGCGGACAGACCGGGGTGAAAGCTCCGGTCCGCACTGACAAAAATCATTCAACATTCCATCACGAATCTCATCATGAAATCTACCAACACTGTTTGGGCGACTGCCATGGCGGCGTTCGCCTTGCTCTTTGCCATTCCCTCCCTTGCTTCCGCGGATCACGATCACGGGCGGCGCTGCCATGGCTGCTGCAACCATTGTGGCGTCTCGCTGTATTCCAATCATGTGATCGTCGGATACGACCGGTGTGGTCACCCGATCTATTCGTGGGTCCCGGTTTCCCACAGTTGCATGACGCGTTCCCAGCCGCGTTATGGTTACAGCTATGGATCCAGTTACGGGAGCTTCGGACGTCCGGTCTACCGCAATCCCAGTTATTATAGCCGGGGCGGTTGCCCGGACCGCATCGTGACCTATCCGCAGTGCCCGCCGTCGCGGGGCGGATTCAGCATCAGTTTCGGGTTCTAACCGTTGTCTGAAGGTGGGCTGATCCCTGTTTTGCAGGGCGGTCAGATGAAAGGGGCAAGCTGCGCTTGGTGCGGGCTTGCCCCACTTTTGTTTCTCACACGTCACAAACCATGGCCGCATGGCGCAGGGCGAGTTCGTGATCCTCCCAGGTTGGGATGAATTCCTGGACGAGATACCCTGTATAACCGGTGGCCAAAATTTCCCTGAGGATGGCCGGATAATTGATTTCCTGACGGTCATCGAGTTCCTGACGACCCGGATTTCCGGCGGTGTGATAGTGACCGATAATGTCCTTGTGCTGTCGGATGCGACGGATGATATCGCCGTCCATGATGGAGACGTGATAGATATCGAACAGCAGCTTCATGTGTTCCGGGGCGCCGACGGCTTTGACGAGGTCGGCGCAGAAGTCGATGTGATCACCGAAATATCCGGGGTGGCCCTTCATCGGATGGGAATTGTCCCGTGAATTGAGGTGTTCGAGAACGAGGGTGACCCCCTTTTCCTGGGCGAACGGCATGACTTCCTGCCAGACTTCGATGCAGCGTTTGGCGGCCTCGTCTTCCTTCATGCCCTCGTAGCGCATGCCGGTGAAAGTGATCACGTTGCGGCAGTTGGCGTCGTGTGCGGCCTGAATGGAGTCCCGGAGTTTTTCGAGGGTGCGTTCGCGAAATTCCGGATTGCAGGGGCCCTGGGCAAAGCCATGGCTGCTCACCAGGGAGATTTCCAGACCGAGCTCGAGGATTTGGGGGTAGAACTTGCGATCGATCCCTTCCACGGCCACCAAGCCGATCTGTTTGCAGAGTTTGGCCAGGGCCAGGGTATCCATGCGGCTGTTGAAGGTCCAACCCATGATGGATTGCCGGAAGCGCCCGTTGCGAATCTTGAAGTCCTTGGGGGTGGCGGAAGCCGGGGCCTGGGCCTGGGCGGAGCCGGGAAGGGTCGAGCCCAGCCCGAGGGCGAGGGAGGCACCGAACAGATCGCGTCGTTTCATGGGCGCATTGTTGCGGTTGGAACCGGGCGGGTGCAAGGTGAAAGGGGTTTGTCAAACCGGAGAAAAAGGGGTTGCGCCGGAGACGGTGCCGGTGGGATGGGGGAGGCATGACAGTTGTCCAGATCGCCACCCAGATTCCGTTTGTCACCAAGGACGGATCGACCATTCGGAGCGTGCTGGACCGGAGCAATGCGCCGGTTCAGAACCAGAGTTTGGCGGAGGCCGTCGTGCCGACGGGAGGCGTGACCCAGCGGCATTATCACAAACTGAGCGAGGAGTTTTATTTCATCCTGGAGGGGAGCGGCCGGATGGAGGTGGATGGGGAAGAGCGGGAGTTGCAGCCGGGGGATGCGATCCTGATTCCGGCCGGGGCCTGGCATCAGGTGACCGCGTCGCGGACCTTGCGTTTTCTCTGTTGTTGCGCCCCGCCCTATGCGCACGAGGACACCTACTTTGAGTGATTGATTGAGGGAGGGGGGGGCGGAGCGAGGCGTCGGGCCTGGAGGGTGAACGATCAAATGCGCCAGACGGCAGATTGGCTGCCGCGACCGCCCTGGTAGCCGAGGGCGAAGATCACCATGCAGGCGACGCACATGAGGCTGAGGATGAGCCAGTAGCTGGTCCAGCGGGCCGGGTCGGGCACCACCATGGTGGAGTGAAGCCAGCCGACGGCGACCGTTCCAATGACTCCCCCGGCTCCGGTGGAAATCAGGCTGAGCAGGGCTTGGGCTTGGGACCGGACCTCCGGTTCGACGCGACGGTCGAGGAAGAGGCGGCCCGCCTCGAAGAAGAAGGTCCAGCAGAGGCCATGAAAACTGATGCCGAAGAGGATCCAGGGGAAAGAGTTGGAGCTGGCGCCGACGGCATAAGAGAGGTAGCGGAGGAGACCGCAAGTCATGGCGAAGAGAAAGAGCCACTTGATTCTCCAGCGGCGCAGCATGAAGCCGAGCAGCAGCATGGCTCCCACCTCGCTGATCTGGCCGAGGGTCATTCCGGCCGCGACTTGGTGATAATCCACCGCCTCCAGCTGCAGCGAACTGTGCATGTAGTAGGCGGCGAGCGGGATGGAAAAAAGAAACGTGGTGAGCATGAAGACGGCGATGTCGCGTTGTCGGAGCAGCGACAACGAGGAGAGACCGAGGAGTTCCGTCCAGTTTTTTGCCGGTTGAGAGCGGGGAGGCGTGTGGGGCAAAAGGAGGCAGGCGGCGGTGGCCACGATGCGGATGCCGACGGAGATTTTGCCGGCGATGGGTGAAGCGTCCGCGCCGAGCGCGCTGATGGTCCAGCCGGCGAGGATCCAGCCGATCGTGGCCCAGACGCGGTAGAAGCCGAACCGATGCTCCCGATCCCGAAGGCTGGTGAGTGCGACGGTGTTGAAAAGAGGCCAGATGGGGGCCGTGAGCAGGGAGGAAACAGTGAAATGGAAAAGGAAGAGTCCCGGCCGAGTCCCCTTTTCCAGTTCATCGAAGGCGAGCCAGAGAAACGGGATACCGACCAAATTGAGCCAGAAGAGAAGACGCTCCGCCGGCACTTTCTGATCTGCCCGGGCCGCGATGGCGAGGGGCGAGAGCACGGCGGAGAGGGGTGGGATGAGGTAGGCCAGGGTCACCAGATGGGTCCAGTCACGTCCCCTGAGAACATTCGCCAGCACGGGCAGCCAACAGGCCGGGGTGGCGGCGAAGAGAAAGAAACAGACGGAGATCCAGCCACTGTGGCCGTGGAGACGCATGGGAGGTGGAGATTGGAGGTGACCTTCTTCCAAAGAAGGGCGGCCTGCAAGGACAGGGAAATGTCTTTCCTTGGCGGTTCTTTTTTTGATGTTTGGTGCAGAATCTGCTATTTCGGGACGGTTCTTTTCATTCAACAGCCATTCCCCCCATGGTTCCATTAGGTTCAAGCGAAGTTGGGCACGTTGCGAGACGCTCAAGGTCCCGGAGGAGCGGTCACAAAGTGGTGATCATCGATGATCATCCCATGATTCGGGAACATCTCGGTCACCTGCTGGTGAAGCAGTTGGGCGTGGTTGTTTGCGGTGAGGCATCGAACAACCGGGATGGGATGGAGCTCATCCTGGATACAGAGCCGGACTTGGCGATTGTGGACATGAAGTTGCCGGGCACCTGCGGTTTGGAATTGGTCAAGGAGATCGTGGCCCGGCGGCTCAAGACGAGGGTCCTGGTCCTGTCGATGCACGACGAGGAACTCTATGCGGAACGGGCTTTCAAGGCCGGGGCCAACGGTTACATCACCAAGGAGAATGTATCCTCAAAGATTGTCGGCGCGATCAAGCAGGTGATGGAGGGCAAGGTTTACGCCAGCGACGTCGTGACCGCCAAACTCTTCGATCGGGTGGAACGGATCGCCAAGGGCGAAATGGATGTGCTGACGGATCGTGAACTCGAAGTGTTTCAACTCCTGGGGCGCGGAAAAAACGCCCGCGAGATTGCGGCGGAACTGAGGTTGGGCGTATCGACCGTCGACACCTACCGCAGCCGGATCAAGACCAAGTTGGGGCTGCGTTCAGCGGCGGAGTTGTATCAGCGGGCCGGGTTGTGGGTGCGCGAGAACGGCGGGTGAACCCGGGCGAGGTGGCCCGCCAGAAAAAAGGTGCGTGAAGAAGCAGTTCGTCCGATAGTCCGCGGATTCGCACGATGGCCTTTCTGGAGCTTCAGGACTTGCGCAAGACCTTCACCTCGCGCCGTGGGGCGTTTGGAAAGGCGGGGACCGCTGAGGTGCGGGCGGTCGACGGGGTTTCATTCTCCCTGGAGCGTGGCGAGATCATGGGGCTGGTGGGGGAGTCCGGTTGCGGGAAGACAACGCTCTGTCGGCTCATCATGCAGTTGCTCGAGCCCAGTTCGGGCCGGGTCGTTCTGGACGGGGAATCCCTGTCCGAGCTTTCGCCCGGGGAATTGCGGCGGCGCCGGATCGATTTCCAAATGGTGTTTCAGGATCCGTATGCTTCGTTGAACCCGCGCATGACCGTTTCTTCGATGCTCGAGGAGGCGGTGCGGCAACGGCACCCGGATTGGACCCGGGCCCAGCTTGAGGGGCGGGTTGGGGAATTGTTGGAGCGGGTGGGGATGGCGCGCCGTTTTGCCCGTCGTTATCCGCACGAATTCTCCGGTGGCCAACGGCAGCGGGTGGCGATTGCGAGGGCCTTGGCACCGGAGCCGAAGCTGGTGATCGCGGATGAACCGGTCTCGGCGCTGGATGTGTCGATTCAATCCCAGATCCTCAATTTGCTGCAGGAACTGCGGCGCGAGTTGAACCTGACCATGCTCTTTATCTCCCATGACCTGGGGGTGGTGCGTTACATGGCGGACCGGATGGTGGTGATGCGGCGGGGCCAAATCGTGGAGAGCGGGGAGGCGGAGCAGTTGTTTCGTCACCCCGGGCACCCCTACACCGTGGAACTTTTGGCGGCCATTCCTAAGATTGCGCGTCGGGGAGGAGAGCACTCATGATTCGGATTTTGCTCGGGTTGTGTTTGGGCTTTGTGGTTCCGTTGCAGGCGCGGGGGGATGTCAATCCGGCGGAGTGGACCCTGAAGAATGGGCAGCGGATCCGCGCGGAGATGATCGATTATTCCTGGGCGGATCGCAGTCTGGTGTTGAGGGCGGGAGGGAACGGAGAGACGCAACTGGTGGCGGCCCAGGATTTGGATGGGCCTGGCAAGGTGCGGTTGTTGTTGGCCGAGTCGTTTCAGGATTGTGTCTTGGCGCACCGGAGGGAACTGAGCCTGCTGCCGGCGCATCGGGAGCGTTTGGAATCACTGCGGCGCTGGGGCGTGATCCTCTGCGGCGTGAGCGTGGCGGGAGGGATCGCGCTCAGCTGGTCTTTGAGCCGCCTTTTTTTGCGCCGGGCTTCGTTGGCGTTCTGGTTGCTGGCGGCAAGCCTGGCGATTGGGCTCGCCGCGCTCGGTGGTTGGGGGGTGGTTGCGGCGCGGGCGCGCTTCGGAGCGGAGAATGCCGCGGAGATGCCCTGGGTGGTGCTGGGGTTGCACTCGGTTCTCTTGCTGTTCGCGATCCGGGTTCTGGATGGGGGGAGTTTCTTGCGGACCTTTTTCTGGTGGCTCGGCCATTGGATGCTCATTGTCGTCTGGCCGATGCTGGTGCTGATGGTGGCCGTGGCTTCTCAGGTGTATCTCCACGGACAGCAACTGAACGAGGCGGCCATGGAGCGCTATCTCAGTGAAGCTTGGCTGGTCCCGATGGGGTTGATTTGAGTTTCAGGTGAGGATCAGCCAAAGGGCTCCGGCCCCGGAGAGTGCGAAGAGGATCCTGACGAAAATCTCTTGCGGGATGCGCGCCACCAGAGGTTTGCCCGCGGCAATCCCGAGGAGCACCGAGGGAACGAGGGCCACATCGAGCCAGAGAGTGCGCGGGTTCAGGATCCCGATTTCCCAGTTGAAAGGGATTTTGAAAATGTTCAGGAACAGGAAGACCCTGGCTCCGATGCCGAGGAATTGCTCTTTGGGAAGCCCCTTGAGCAGGGCCCAGATGGAGAAGACCGGACCGGCGGCGTTGGCGACGGTGGTGGAGACGCCGATCGCCAGACCTGACACGGCGAGAAAGCGGCGAGAATGGGGCAGGTGGGTCAGAAAGGTTTCCGAGCGCATCCTGAGGAACTGCAGGACGAGCATGCCGAGAATGGTCCAGCCGATCACCCGCTTCGTCATGAGGTCATCGAGGGATCTGAGGACGAAGTAGCCGAGACAAACGCCCACGATGGAGGGGATGAGCAGGGGCCAAGCCTGGCGCCAAGTGGCGTGGCGTCGGTAGATGGGGAAGACGACGATGTCGGCGAAAATGAGGAGGGGGAGGACAATGCCGACCGATTCCTTGCCGAAAAAGTGGGCCATCACGACCACGTTGAGCAGGGCCAGGCCGGGCAGACCGGTCTTGGCAAAGCCGAGGCAAAAGGCGCCGGCGAGGGCCCAGATCAGGGTTGAGACCGGGATGTCGAGATGGGGAATCACATCCGTTCCACGACTTCGATTCCGAGCAGTTGCAGCCCCTGACGGAGCACCCGGGAGGTGACTTCGCAAAGCATGAGACGGCTGGAGCGGGTGGTGCCCTTGGATTTGAGCACTGGGCACGAATGGAAGAAAGCGTGGTAGGCTTTGGCCAATTCGTAGAGGTAATTCGCGAGCACGTTGGGTTTGTGCTCATTGAGAACGGCCGGAACGGCTTCGGCAAATTGGAACAGTTTGCGGGCCAAGGCGTGTTCTTCCGGCTCGGTCAGGGTGATCTTTTTGGGCGCGGTGAACGGAGCTTCCAGTTTGCGGAAGATCCCCCGGGTGCGCACGTAGGAGTAGAGCAGATAGGGGGCGGTGTCCCCTTTGAGGGAGAGCATCTTGTCCCAATCAAAGACATAGTCGGTGGTTCGGGACTGGGAGAGTTCGGCATACTTCACCGCTCCGAGACCGACCGCTTGTGCGATGGCGTTCTTCTCTTCCGGCGTGAAGCTGGTGTGTTCACTCTCCTCTTCGGTCTCCCGGCTTTCGATAAAGGCGCGGGAACGGGAGATCGCTTCCTCGAGAACCTCGACGAGTCCGACGTTTTCGCCGGAGCGGGTTTTGAAGGGTTTGCGATCCTTGCCGAGGATGCTGCCGAAGGCGACGTGCACGAAGCGGATGGAATCGGTCCAGCCGAGGCGGCGCGCGGCGTCGAACACCTGGCGGAAGTGGAGGGATTGGGGATGACCGACCACATACCAGATCTCCTGAGGTTTCCAATGGCGGGCCCGGTAATCGATGGTGGCGAGGTCGGTGGTGGCGTAGAGAAAGCCGCCGTCAGATTTGCGGACGATGGCGGGATTGTCTTTCCAGGCGCCGTCCTCCTGAATCTGGTAGGGGTCTTCTCCGGGAGGGAGCGTGCCGTCGGAAAAGATGCAGATGGCGCCCTGGCTTTCGCGGGCAATTCCTCTGGCCACAAGGTCTTTCACCAGCGGGTCCAGGGCTTCGTTGTAGAAACTTTCGCCGAGCACGTGGTCGAAGGTGACTCCGAGTTGCGCGTATATCTTGTCGAGCGCGGTCAGGGAAAGATCGACGGATTGGCGCCAGATGCCGAGGTTCTCGGGATCGCCCTGCTGGAGCTTGACCAATTCCTCGCGGCACTGTTCGAGGGTATCGCCGGGTTTCTGCATGGCACGGGCCAGCAATTTGTTCTCGGTGGAGGCGAAAAAGGCCCCAATGTCCTTGAGTTCCCTCTCGATGTTGAACCATTCGTCCTCCCCGGCTTTTTTGCGGGATTTGCCGAGGGCGAGCAACGCGGACTCGAACTGCTCGATTTTGACGCGGATGTTGACCGCTTTGTAGAGGCGGACGAATTCCTTGATGGGGTCCTGGTCGAGAGCGGCCCGATCGAGCAGACATTTCCAGCCGTGGATGATCATGCCGAACTGGGTGCCCCAATCCCCGATGTGGTTGTCGGTGATGACATGATGGCCGAGGAAACGGGCGATTCTGGCCAAGCTCTCTCCGATGATGGTGCTGCGGATGTGACCGACGTGCATCGGCTTGGCCACGTTGGGCGCGGAGAAATCGATGACGATGGTGCGGGGGGCGCGGGCCTGGGGGACGCCGAGCGTGGGACTGGCGGCGAGTTGGAGGATGGCTTTGCCGGTGGCCTCGGGCGTGAGGCGGAAATTGATGAAGCCGTTGCCGGCGATCTCGGGAGGCTCGGTCAGGCCGGAGACATCGAGATGTTCCAGGAGGGAGGCGGCCATGTCGCGCGCGCTTTGGCCGAGCCGTTGGCCCAGCGACATCGCGACGGTGGTTTGGTAATCGCCAAAGCGCGGATCCTTGGACGGTTTGACATCGACCGGGAACCCGTCAGGCACCGAACCGGCGTGAGGGAATCTGGCGAGGGCGGCTTGGAGGCGTTGACGGAGCTGTTCGGGAAAAGTCTCGGACATCGGTTGGCAAACAGTTCAGGAGCGGAGGTCGGGATTCAAGCGGGAAGGGGGAAAAGGTGTTGACATCGGGGGGGGGAAACCGGAGAAAGAGGGGCGTTTTCGCCTTGGCAGGTGAGCGCGAGGATCGTGCATTAAACCATCAAGATGCCTTTCGGAAAACTTTTCGGAATTTTCTCCGACGACATCGGAATTGACCTCGGCACTGCCAACACCCTGGTCAACGTCAAGGGGCACGGCATCGTGTTGCGGGAGCCGTCGGTGGTAGCGGTCCAGGCGGGCACGAACAAGGTGGTGGCGGTCGGAGATGACGCCAAGCGGATGCTGGGCCGGACTCCGGGGAGCATTGTCGCGATCCGCCCCTTGCGTGACGGGGTGATCGCGGATTTTGAAGTGACGGAGGCGATGCTGCGTCATTTCATCCGCAAGGTGTCTCATGGACGCGCCTTGATCCGGCCGAGGATCGTCGTGGCGGTGCCGTCCGGCATCACGGAGGTGGAGAAGCGAGCGGTTCAGGAGTCCGCTCGCAACGCCGGGGCGCGCGAGGTGTTTCTGATCGAGGAACCGATGGCGGCGGCGATCGGGGTCGGTCTGCCGGTGCAGGATGCCTCTGGGAACATGATTGTCGACATCGGCGGCGGCACGACCGAGGTGGCGCTGATCTCGCTCTCGGGGATTGTCTACAGCCGGAGCGTCCGGGTGGCCGGGGATGAGTTGGACGAGGCGATCGCGCTCTATCTGAAGCGGGCCTACAACTTGATGGTGGGCGAGCGGACGGCGGAGGAGATCAAGATCCGGATTGGCTCGGCGTATCCACAGGGCAAGGAGGCCTCCATGGAAGTCAAGGGTCGGGATCTTGTGGCCGGGTTGCCCAAGACGATCAAGATCACTTCCCAGGAGATCCGGGAGGCGATGCTCGATCCGCTCAATACGATCATCGATTCTGTGCGGGTCACGTTGGAGCGTTGTCCGCCCGAGCTTTCGGCGGACCTGGTAGACCGGGGGTTGGTCTTGGCCGGGGGCGGAGCCCTGTTGCGTGGCCTGGACAAATTGCTCTCCGAGGAGACCGGTTTGCCCGTGCATGTCGCCGAGGATCCCCTGAGTGCTGTGGCGGAGGGGTGTGGGAAAGTCTTGAATGAACTCTCCCTGCTGAAACGGATCGCAACCGCGGAGAGGTGAAGGTTCCGGGCATCGTTCGATCCTTGCGCAACCGCCGGGAAACGTCGTAAGCTCCACTGGTTCCATGTCGCGGGTCAACCTCATCGCCCTTTTGCTGGTGGCCGGGCTGGTGACGGGGCTCATGCTATTGCCGGGCGAACGGGTGGAGCGCATTCGGCACACGGTTTTGGGGTGGGCCTCTCCGTGGCTTCGGGCCAAGGATGCGACGGGCACGCTGGTCGATGGTCTGGTCGCCCAGAAGCCGAGTTACGAAAAGTTGGAAGAGGAACACCGGAGGCTCTATCAAGAGGTGCAGCATTTGCGAACCCTGAACCGCAGCCTCGACGATCTTTACCGTCAGAACAATGAGCTGCGCAGCGCGCTCAATTTGCGCAAGCTTCCGAATTTCGAGTTGGTCGCGGCGGAGGTGATCAGCCGGGACAGTAGCACGTGGTACAACAGTCTGGTGATCGACAAAGGGGTGCGGGACGGGCTGGGCGTCAACGATCCGGTCATCGTGGAGACGAAGTTGGTCGGAAAAATCTCGGTGGCGGGCCCGGATTCGTCGGTGGTGTTGTTGGTGACGGATGAAGCCTGCAAGGTGACGGCCCGGGTCATGAGCACCACCTACCTCGGCATCTCCGAAGGGCAGGGGAGTCAGAGTCCCTCCGTGGCCACCGGTCAGGGGGAGACCCAAGGGGGGCGGGGAACCTTGGCTCCGAGGCTCCGGCTGCGTTATCTTGACAAATTTGCCAAGATTCAGCCCGGCATGAGCGTTTACAGCTCGGGCCAGGGCCGGGTCTACCCGCCCAACCTGGAGCTGGGAAAGATCGTTTCGGTCAAGTCCGGAGACATCACCACCGAGGCGGAGATTGAGCCGGCCATCGATTTCAGCCGGTTGGAGTTCGTGTTCGTGATCCGCCGCGGGGCTGGGGAAGCTGGGGGGAAAACCGAGCCCGGTGCGGTCGAGTCACCGGCTCCGGATGGGGAGGCGAAGCGATGATTGGGTTTGCGGTGGCGACCTTCGGTTTTTTTTGGGTGGCGATGCTGGCCCAGGAGTTCCTCTCGCCCTGGGTCGTGGCCACTTCTTCCGGAGAGGTGGAGGTGTATTGTCTGCTGCCGTGGGTCTTCTTTTTTTCCCTGGCACTGGCGGTCCCGTATCCGCTGATGTTGTTGTTTGCGGTGTTGACCGGGTTCGTTTGGGACGCGCGCTGGCAGGTGCCTGGGGACGCGCTCGATTTGCCGTTCGGGTCAACGATTGTGTTATTCGTCATCTTTGGGACCGTGCTCCAGGGGATTCGACCGTTGTTCCGGAAAGGGAATTGGGTGCTGCCCGTGGGGATGTGCGGCTTGGCGGTGTTCTTTCAGCTGGTGAGTCAGTATCTCCTGTTGAGTTTTCGGCGGGGGAGCTTTGAGTTTTTGGGGGAATTGTGGTTGACTGTGGTCCTGACCTCCGTGGTTTCCATGGCGCTTTCGCCCGCGCTTTTTTGGTTGAACAGCCGGATCGCCCGGAGGTGCGGATACAAGCTCGAACTCGGGCAATTCACCTACCGGAGAACTTATGGGCACCCGATATAGACTGCGCCTTTACCTGCTCGCCGTTCTGGTGTTGCTGGGCTTGAGCGTGCTGGTGGCCCGGCTTCACAAGGTCCAGGTGGTGGATTATGAATACTACCGGAGCCGATTGCCCGGGGAAAAAGAGGTCACCGTGCGGGTGCCCGGGGTGCGCGGGGAAATCCGGGACCGCAACGGGGTGGTGCTGGCCACGAACCGGGCGAGCTACGAGGTGACGTTCGATCTGAAAGCGATCTTGGACCGTTACCGGGAGAGTCTCGCGGAGGGCGAAGAGATCCCGATGATCAAATACGAAGCGATCGAGGGAGGCATGACCCGACCGCGCACCGAGCCGGACATCGTCGCGATCGTTCAGGAGACCGTAATCCCCGAGATGCGGTCGCTCGGCCTGGCGGAAAACTTCAACGCCGAGCAGATGCAGATCCACTTCCGCGGGACGAATGGCCTGGTGCCCTACAGCTACCGGCGGGATTTGACGTTTGAGGATTTCGCGCTGTTTGCGGAGAACGACTACAACATTCCGGGCGTCAACATCGAGGTTAAGCCGCTTCGCGTCTACCCGTTCGATGCCTTGGCTTGTCACATTCTGGGTTACTTGAAACTTCCGGACATCCAGAGGGTGGCGGCGGAGAAGCGGGAGGAGTTCGATCACTACGTGGCGGATGATGCCGGCGGGGCCGGCGTGGAAAAGAGCCTGGACGATCTGCTGCAGGGCAACGCGGGCAAGCGGAGCATGCGGCGGGACGAGAAGGGAGTCATTCGTGGGGAGATCAGTTATGTTCCGCCCACGGCGGGCGCGGATGTCTACCTGACGATCGATGCCAAGGTGCAATACATCGTGGAAGAGGCGATGCGATCCGTGGGGCGCGGGGCGGCGGTGGTCATGAACCCGCGCAACGGCGATATCCTGGCCATGGTGTCGGTTCCTTCCTACAACCCCAACCGCTTCATCCCGGCCGTCTCGCCCGAGGATTGGGCCCGTTACACCTCGGATGAGGCCTCACCGATGTACAACCGGGCGCTGAGCCAACATCCTCCGGGATCGACCTTCAAGATTCCGATCGCCTTGGCTGGGTGCCTTTCCCATACGAATCGCCGCAACTTTTACTGCGGTGGCGGGGTGCAATACGGGAACAAGTTCATGCAGTGCTGGATCGGCTCGAAGGGCGGACGCCACGGGTCGCTCGATTTGAGCGAGGCCATCAAGCGCTCCTGCAACTGCTACTTTTACCAATACGGAAACGAGACCGGCATCCGCAACATCGTGGAGATCACGGGCAAAATGGGGCTGGGGCACAAGACGGGGATTCCGTTGGAGGGAGAAATGCCGGGATTGGTGCCGACGCCGGAGTGGCTGAAATTGCGCGGACTGGTCTGGACTGACGCCTACACCGCGATGACCTCGATCGGACAGGGGTTCACCGAGGCCACGCCGTTGCAAATGGCTTCGGTCACTTGCACGGTGGCGAATGGCGGCAAAGTTTTCCAGCCGCGTCTGGTTCGGCAGGTTCTCGGCAAGAATGGAGTTCCCTTGGTGGCGGATCGGCCCGTGCTGCGGGCGGATCTGGCCAAGGAGGGATTGACCCTGTCGGAACTGGAGCAGGTGAAACGGGGCATGTGGAAAGTGGTGAACGAGGAGGGCGGCACCGCCGGCCGGGCCCGGTCCCCCAACTTCGCCGTTGCGGGCAAGACGGGCACGGCCCAGACCGGGAACTCGAGGGAGCCGACCAACGCGTGGTTCATCTCCTTCGCGCCTTACGAGGAACCGGAACTGGCGGTCTCGGTCTTCATCCACAACGCCGATTCCGGCGGCAAGTGCGGGGCCCCGATTGCGGGACACATCATCAAGCAAATCATGGCCATGAAGCATGGTTACGTGGTCGAGGCCAAACCGATGGCGGAAGCAATCGGAAATTTTGAACGCATCAATCTGGTGGATTTCGATAATGTTGGCCTTGACCAATTCGTGGAAGGAGACGATGCGGACGCGGCCGTTGAATTGCCCGAGGGCTTTGCGCCGCGCGTCGTCACCACGGAGCGGGGAATGCTGCAAGATGCTCCTTCGTTGCGAGCGCGGCCGGACAGTCGGGGGAGTCTCTGGCCGGTCCCGCCGAAGGCCAGGAAGTATCCTCAGGCGCGGCGGCCTGCGGAGAAGAAGGGAGGATTTGGCAGTTTGTTCAAGAAGAAGGGCCGTTGATCCAATTGGCGGTCGGAATCAATCATTTGCAAAGGGAATGCTTGGAAGTCTTCCCTTGAGGGGGAAACATGGTAAGACATTTAGCACCAGACATCACACGCATGGCATTCAATCAGATTAGAAGGCTTTTCGGGCTGAAACGGCTCAACGAAGGCATCCGCATCGTCGTGAATTGCGAGAAGCTGGAGAACCGGGTCGCGCTGCTCGAGAACGGCTCCGTGGAGGAATACGGGGTCGAACGGGTCGACTCGGAAAACCTCGTCGGTTCGATTTTCAAGGGCAAGGTCAAGAACATCGAGCAGGGACTGAAGGCGATGTTCGTGGACATCGGGCTGGAGAAAAACGCGTTCCTGCACTTTTGGGATGCCATCCCGGAGGCACTCGATGCCGGGATGGAGGAGATCCGCAGACCCAATGCCGCCAAGAAGAAGCAGAAAATCACGGCCAAGGATATTCCGGACCTGTATCCGGTCGGATCCGAGATCCTGGTTCAGGTGACGAAGGGGGCGATCGGCAACAAGGGCCCCCGCATCACCACGAACATCTCGCTGGCCGGACGGTTCATGGTGCTGATGCCTCGCAATGATCAGTTCGGGATCTCCCGCAAGATCGAAGATCCAAAAGAGCGTGCGAGGCTGCGCAAGCTCATGGAGCAACTGCAAATCCCCGAGGGCATGGGCATCATTCTGCGGACCGTTTCCCAAGGGCAGCGGCTCCGGTATTTGGTGCGCGACCTCAACATCCTTCTGGAGCAGTGGGATCAGATCGAGGACAATCGCGACACCATGAAGGCCCCGGCCTGCGTCTTCCGGGAACCGAACATCATCGAACGCACCGTGCGCGATTTCCTCACCGATGAGGTGGAGGAGGTCATCATCGACAACGAGGAAGTCACCGAACGGATGAAGGACATGGTCGGGGCCATCTCCCGGAGGTCTCGCAACCGCATCACCTTTCACAGTTCCCAGGAGCCGATCTTTGAGAAATTTGGCATCCAGCGCCAGATCGATGACGCCTTTTACCGCCAGGTTTGGCTTCCCTGCGGCGGGTATCTGGTGATCGACGAGACCGAGGCGCTCATCTCCATCGATGTCAACACCGGCCGCAACAAGGGGGCCGGGGACAAGATGATCCTGGAGACGAACCTGGAGGCGGCGGCGGAAGTGGCTCGGCAACTGCGCCTGCGGAACATCGGCGGCTTGATCGTGGTCGATTTCATTGACATGCGCAGCCGCAAAGATCAGCAAGCGGTCTACAAGGTCATCAAAGATCGGCTGAAGCGGGACAAAGCCAAGACCCAGGTCATGCAGATTTCACCTCTCGGATTGCTGGAAATGACGCGTCAACGCCTCAGCGAAAGTTTGAGCGTCACCGTGTCCGAACCCTGTTCCTATTGCAATGGTAGGGGCGTGGTCAAATCGACCACCACAATGAGCGTGGAACTGCAGCGCAAGATCAATGCGTTGATGTATCGCAAGCACATCACCGCTCGCAGCCTCCTCATCATCGTGCACCCGGAAGTCTTGCAGCGCCTCAAGACCGAGGACTCCGCTCATCTCGTCGAACTGGAGCGGCGTCACGAGGCGCGGTTCACCTTCCGGAGCGATCCCAACTATCACCGCGAGCAACTCAGCATCTGCAATGCGGAGAACGGTGAGGAATTGAAGCTTTGAGAGATCAAGGGTTGCGCGCGGGCCTCACCTCGCTTTATTGAAAGGGCTAGGCAAAGCCCCGTATTCTGCCAAAGACTCACAAACACGAATCCAACATCATGAAGCTCATCAAGTTCTCCATCCTCGCTTTCGCCGCCCTCGCCACGGTGCTTTGCGCCTCGTGCGCCAAGAAGCAGGCCGCGGCGCCGGCCCCGGGTTACGTCGAATACGGCAAGTGACCGATCTCCGGGAGATCCCCGGACTTTCTGGCTTTGAGAACGGGTCCTGCGGGATCCGTTCTTTTTTTGGTGCCGGCGTTTCTCCTGCACTCAAGGAGTTGACAAGCGATCGCTTCCCCGCACCTTTACCGTCCCGTTTATGGCAGGATAGCTCAGGGGTAGAGCAGAGGACTCATAAGCCTTTGGTCGGCGGTTCAAATCCGCCTCCTGCTACTTCAATCTGAAAATCCGGCGTTGGCGGCAGCGCTCGTTCCGAGCCATTCAGCGACGAGTTTGCGGAGAATCAGTCGGCGGTACGTTGGATCTGTGATCCGACCGGCAGAGATGGGCAGCGGCTTGATCTGACCACCTTGGATGCCGTCGAACTGATCGCCGAAGCGCCCTTTTCAGACCGGGAGACGCGATCTTCCCGCCCGGCTGCGCAAGCTTTCTTTGGTTTCGATCAAACGTGAGGAACTCCGCCGCTCCAAGGTGCAGCGCGGTGGACGTCCGGCCAGTCCGCCGGAACGATCTCGAGAACTCCGGCCGCCACGTCGGACTGCAACTGCTGCAGCATCGTCCCGGCTTCGATCTTGGAAAACCCCTTGGTCTTGTCTTGGGAATGCAACCGGACTTGAAGCCGGGTTGATTGCCGGCCGCATCTCCGCCACCTCAGCTTCGGAAAAAATCCGATCGCCCCAGAGCGCCTTTTGCCGCGCTTCTCGATCTGGATTTGCTCCCCCTCCTCAAGCCAGGCCTCAAGCTTGGCGAAGTTGTTCCGGAGGTCCCTGACTGATCCGGTTTTCATGTGGACAGAATCTGTCCACATCGGGTTGCGGTCAATTCCGCAGGGGGGGCTCGGGTGTGAATGAAACCAACAGGCATCAAGGCGGAATGCGTGGGCGATTCCCCTACGAGAATCCGTTCCGAGTAGCGGAATTCCCCAGAATTCCCTTCCAGCGTCCACCACAATCATTCAAACCCGGCGCAACCTCAAGGCATTCAGCATCGTCTTGGAACGGATGATCCACCGATTGCACCGAGAAGTTTGAGGGTTGCAGTTTCCGAAGCCGAATCTGCGGAAGAAGTCTTGGGGTGGGGCCCGGCAGAAAACGGGCGTTCTGGAACAGGGCCGGATCGGTCACGAAGGATCTTGCAGTCTGGGGACCCTCTGGTAGGCTGCGCCAATGATCTCCTACACCGCCAGATACAAGTTCCTCGATGGAGGGGTGGTTCATGCCGAGGTCGTGGATTTTCCCGGCGTGGTCTCTTGCGCGGACAGCTTGGACGCGGCCCGGAGGATGGTGCAAAGCGCGTTGGTGGACTTGGCGGAGTTGGCGCTGGAGAGCGGAGAGGCGCTTCCGCTGCCCGGACGGAACCAGAGCGACTTGGATGGGGATCTGGATGAACCGGTCCATCTGCTTCTGACCGCAACCAGGAAGGTGGTTGAAGTGCCGGAATCTAGCGCGGCCTGAGTCTCAAGGGCACCTGATCAGATGAAGAGGAGGGATCTACTTCAGCACTTGGCCGCGCATGGATGTCGCTTGGTTCGGGAGGGCGGAGATCATTCCATTTGGGAGAATCCGGTGGCCAAGAAACGCACCGCCGTTCCGCGACACCGGGAGATCCCCGAATTCACCGCGATGCGGATTTGTCAGCAACTCGGCGTTCCGCAGCCGTAAACAGTCGTTGATCCAAGAAATCTTTCGGGATCATGGATTCCCACATCAAGTCGGTGAAATCGGCGGATCAACTGTCCGGATCATCCACCGATTCCGCTGATTTGCGCCGAGAGGAATCGATCGTTCGTCCCGATTCGGCTCCTGATGGAACCAGATGCCTGGGAGGAGGTGAATCGCTCCGAAATCCAGGACTCCGTGGAATCACGTTGCGATGTCGCCGAATGGTCTGCGTCCGTGAGGAGCCGACCCGGGCGATGGGAGGGGAATGATCGGATTTGTTTCAGATGAGGAAACCTGCCGCAACTTCGGCGTTGCGCGATTGTCTGAAATCTCCCAAATCGCGGCGATTTCTTCCTAGCCCCCTGCTTCCGGTTTGGCCTAGAGTCTCCCGACTATGGCCAGCGAAAGGAAGATCAGGATCGGCATTGCCGGACTCGGCTTTGGAGCGGAGTTCATCCCCATTTATCAGCGTCATCCCCAGGCGGAGATGGCGGCGATTTGCCGTCGGGACCCGGCGGGGTTGCATGCGTGTGGGGACCGTTACGGGATTGCCAAGCGTTACACGGATTATGACGCGATGCTCCGTGATCCGGAGCTGGACGCCATTCACATCAACACGCCGATCCCGGACCACGCGGCCCAGTCGTTGAAGGCGCTGCGCGCGGGCAAACACGTGGCCTGCACCGTCCCCATGGCGACCACGGTGGAGGAGTGTCTCGAGATCATCCGGGTCTGTGAGGAAACCGGTCTGAAATACATGATGATGGAGACGGTGGTTTACAGCCGGGAATTCCTTTTCATGAAGGAACTCCACGAAACCGGTGAGCTGGGCAAAATCCAGTTCCTGCAAGCGAGCCATCAGCAGGACATGGACGGCTGGCCTGGGTATTGGCCCGGTCTGCCCCCGATGCACTATGCCACCCACTGCGTCGGACCGGTCCTGGGCTTGCCTCGCAAAGATGCGGAATACGTCTCCTGTTTCGCCTCCGGCACGATTCGCGAGGAGATGCATCACCACTACGGCTCCCCCTTTGCCGTCGAGACCACGCACATCAAGATGCGCGACTCCGACCTCTCTGCGCGGATCTATCGATCCTTGTTCGACACCGCGCGTCAGTATCGGGAATCGATCGATGTTTACGGCTCCAAGAAATCGGTCGAGTGGCCGTTGATCGAGGGGCGTCCGCTGGTCTTGCACACCGCCAAGCGCCCTGAACCGGAGATTCCGCAAGAGGTGGAGTGCCCGGATTATGCGCGGCTTTTGCCAGCGGAAATCGCGCCCTTCACCACGGGCGGAGTGTATGGAGGGAACCA
The DNA here is from genome assembly GCA_003402735.1 of Verrucomicrobiota bacterium. GTDB lineage: Bacteria > Verrucomicrobiota > Verrucomicrobiia > Verrucomicrobiales > DEV007 > V1-115. The sequence goes on along the minus strand of QQNE01000018.1, from coordinate 24,974 downwards.
CGGAGACGAACACCTCAGCTTCACCCAGGGCGGTGGACACGGCGGTTCGCACCCGCACCTGGCGCATGAATTCATCCGGGCGTTGCTCGAGGATCGCGAGCCGTGGCCCAACGCACGGCAGTCGGCGAACTGGACCTGCACCGGCATCCTGGCGCATCAATCCGCCCTCAAGGGGGGAGAGATCGTCCGGCTTCCCGAACAGACATTTTCCTGAGCCGAGATCCTCGTTGGCCACTGGACAGGGCGGAAAAGGCGGACGATGCTCCGGTTCCGTTCCCGTTCACTGCTGCGAACATGGATTCAGGCACCGATTTCCCCGCGCGCCCTCTCCACCGGCTCAAAGAGACTCCATCGGAGCTTTTCGCACGGGTGGCTCATCTGCCCGGGGCCGTGTTTCTGGATTCTGCGTTGGTGGGGGGGGATTCGGTGTCGGTCATCGGTTTTGCGCCGGAGGCGATCGTTTCCGGGCAAACCGATGGGATGGACCGGATCCGGGAGTGGTTGTTGAGTCGGCGCCAAGCGTCCTGGGCGGGGCCTCTGGCGGGCGGGGCGGCGATCGGGATGATCAGTTACGAGGGGCGTGCCGAGTTTGGGCTCTACCCGGCGTTGCTGGTCCATCATCACGCGTCCGGGGAGTGGCATGACTCCGGGGGCCTGGCGCGGCTTCTTCCGCCCCGCTCCGAGGTCATCGGTCTCGGGCAGGGGAAAGGACTCCATGAGGTGGCACCGGTGCGGGTGGAGGCGGAGATGACCCGGGAAGACTACCTGCGTCGGGTCCGCCGGGCCTTGGATTACATTGCGGCGGGGGACATCTATCAGGTGAATCTGGCGCAGCGATTTTCCGGCAAATGGCCGGCCGGGCTCTCCAGTTATGGGCTTTACCTGGCCTTGCGCGAAGTCTCGCCCGCGCCTTACGCGGCGTTTCTCAAGTTTGGGGAGCGGGAGATTCTGTCGTCGTCGCCCGAACAATTCCTGAAGATGTCGGGCCGCGACGTGTGGACGCGCCCGATCAAGGGAACCCGTCCGCGTTTTGCCGATCCGGCCCGGGACGCGCGTTCCGCGGCGGAACTGATTTCTTCGGACAAGGAGAATGCCGAGTTGGTGATGATCACGGATTTGGAGCGCAATGACCTGGGGCAGGTCTGTGAATTTGGCAGTGTGGAGGTGACCGAACTGGCAGGGTTGGAGTGTTTTCAGCAGGTGTTTCACCTGGTCTCGACGGTGAGGGGACGTTTGCGTCCGGAGGTGGACCACATTGCCGCGTTGGAAGCCTGTTTTCCGGGAGGCTCCATCACCGGGGCCCCGAAGCGGCGTGCCATGGAAATCATCGCCGAGCTCGAGAAGGGGCCGCGCGGACCTTACACTGGCGCCATCGGTTACTTTGGAGTCAACGGGGAGAGCCAGTTCAACATCGCCATCCGCACCGCGGTGATTTCCGGAGCAAGGATGGAGTATCAGGTAGGGGCCGGGATCGTGGCCGACTCCGACCCGGCGGCGGAGTACGAGGAAACCCTGCACAAGGGACGCGGATTGCGCAGAGCACTGGACGAGTGGCAAAAACGGCAGGATTTCTTTGCGATCGCCGGGGAATCAAATCAGGTTACGGTTCCGCATGGAATCCCGGCCCCATTCTTACGCTTTCCTTGATCGGGCCGTGCAAGTGCCCGGGTCCGCTTTTGTGGCCGCGTCAGCGGACTTGGTGGGCGACGTCATCCTGGGAGAAAACTCGAGTGTTTGGTATCAGTGCGTCCTTCGGGGGGATATCAATTCCATCCGGATCGGATCGAACAGCAACCTGCAGGACGGCACCATTGTGCATGTGGCGGATCGTTTCGGAACGGTGGTAGGGGATTGGGTGACGGTGGGGCACCGGGCCCTGTTGCACGCCTGCACGGTGGAGGATGAGGTGCTCATCGGAATGGGCGCGATCGTCATGGACGGGGCGGTGATCGGGCGGCGCAGCATTGTCGGCGCGGGCGCGGTGGTGACGGGAGGGACGATTGTGCCGCCAGGGTCCCTGGTGCTGGGAGCCCCCGGTCGGGTGACCCGGGTTCTCAGTGAATCCGAGCAGGAGGACCTCCGGAATTGGGCGCTGCGTTATGTGGCTACGGTGAGGGAGTATTTGAAACGGGATTTGAAGTAGTCGATAAGGATTGGCAGAACATTCATGAGCAACGACGTCCTCGAGATCGAAGTCCGGGCGGTCTTTCCCACCAGCGGCGGTTGCGCCGTGTTCCTGGGCAATGACGAGAAAGTTTTCATCATTTACGTCGATCAGTCGGTGGGCGCGGCGATCATGATGTTCATGCGTTCTACGCCGAAGCCGCGGCCGCAGACTCATGATCTCATCGCGGACATCCTGCTCGCGCTCGGGGCCAAGGTGGAGAGGGTGATCATCAACGATTTCAGTGAGGGGGTCTACTATGCCCGGTTGATCATCAGCGCCGAGAATGAATTGCACGAGCGCAAGATCGTGGAGTTGGATGCCCGTCCCAGCGACAGCATGGCCATGGCGATTCAGCAGCACGCCCCGATTTACATCACCCGCAATGTGTGGGACGAGGTCGAGGACATGTCCGCAGTGCTGCGCAAGGCGGAGGAGGGGGGACCGGAGAACCGGACATTCGGCGGTCCGGAGTGAACGCCGGAAGATTCTTTGGTCCGATTCACGACACGTCTTGTTTTTTCCGGCGGAATTTGGCAAGATCCAACTGTGGTGGCGGGGAATCCCGTCCGCCGCGGAATAACACGGTTCATCCGGGATCCGGGGAGCCAAACTCAAACCAAAAAATCATAACAGAATGAAAATCACCCGTGCTTCCAGCAAGGCCTTCAGCCTTTTGGAACTGATGATCGTGATCACGATCATTGCGATCCTCGCAAGCGCCTCGTTCCCGGCTTACAGCTTGGTCACGACGCGTGCGAAGATGATGAAGTCGGTCTCGAACTACAAACAGATCCTGACCACGCTCAACCTGTATGCCCTCGATTGGGACGGGGCGTTTCCGAACAAAGATGAGACCGGGGGCGACTTTGGCAACTCCACTCTGGTCTTCCAGCATCTCATGCAGGAAACCGGTGTCGGGGCCGATGAAATCTTTTACTACCAGACCAACGATCCCCAGAAGAGCAATCCGCCGAACGGTGACGGGTTCCTCGATCCGGTGGAGAACTGCGTCATTTATGTGAAGGGAATGAATTCCTCGGCTCCCGCCAGCGCCCCGATCATTGCTGACGAGCAGACCGGTGGAGGTGCCTACGGACCTTTCCATCCGTGGCTGGATCAGAAGAAGGCCGTGGTCGGTTACGTCGGAGGCCAAGTTCGTCCGGAGCGGCTTACCACCAACCAGCAGGGCGCCACCGTCCGCGGTCCCAAGGGCAGCAACATCGACAACATCTTTCAGCCGGGGCAGAAGGACGATCAAGGCCGGATCACCGGCGGTCTTCTTCCGTCTTACATCGATGGGAATTCCATTCTGCTGCCGCAGTAAGCGAACGGACTGAACACCTGATTTGATGTTTGCGCCCACGGGTCTGTCCTCAAGGATGGAACTCGTGGGCTTTTTTGTGCCCGGCTCGCCTGCGTTCAGTCCCTCTCAGGAGCCAGTTCCCGGTCTCACCTCTTTCACTTCGCTCTCCACTTCCCCGTCGCGCAACCGGGTCACCAGTCGTGCGCCTCGGCTCAGTTCGGACACCGAGCTGATCACGTTGCCGCCGGCGTCCACGGTCAACGAATAGCCCCGGTTCAAAACCGATTCCGGCCCCAGCGTCCTGACCAAGTTCCCGAGCGGGACGAGGCGCTGGCGCTGTTCTTCCAATCGTCGGCGCACCACCTGCTCAAGGCGGTCCCCCAGCAGCCTTAGCGATTCGGCCCGCTGGGCCAGGAGCCGATCCGGGCGACTCATTTCCAGGAGCCGGGTGGCATGGTCGACGCGGTCCCGCAGACGATGCAGGCGGGTTTCCAGGGTCGCTTCCATGCGCTGCGCCGCATCGTCAAGCCTCTGCTGTCGTTCCGTCAGAATCCGCCCCGGTTCCCGGAAAGCGGCGCTCCGCGATACGAGTTCCAGGAGGCGGCGGGACTGCTCCATCCGGGACCGGATGCAAATCTCCATGCGATCCCGGGCCCGGCCCAGGTAGTTCGTCAAATCCACCTGGTCCGGCACCGCCACTTCCGCCGCCGCGCTCGGGGTGGGGGCGCGGAGATCCGCGGCAAAGTCGCAGATCGTGAAATCGATTTCGTGACCGACGCCCGAGATCACCGGGATGGAGCACTCCGCCACCGCCCGGGCCACGCTTTCCTCATTGAAGTTCCAGAGATCCTCGATGCTCCCGCCTCCGCGCGCCACGATGAGGGTGTCAATCACGGGCAAGCCCGGAATCGCTCTCTCGCTGAGGCGACGAATCATCGCGGCGATCTCCTCGTGAGCCCCATCTCCTTGGACGCGGACCGGAGCGACGATGAGATGAACCCAAGGGGCTCTTCGGGCCAGCACGTTGAGCATGTCCCGAACCGCTGCTCCCGTGGGGGAGGTCACCAGGGCGATGGTTCGGGGGAAGCGGGGAATCTTGCGTTTGCGTTCGGAGCGGAAAAGACCTTCCGCCTCAAGCCGTTGCTTCAGGGCTTCAAACCGGGCCTGGAGTTCGCCGATTCCCTTTGGCTGCACAATGCGGACGACGATCTGGTATTGCCCCTGAGCTTCGAAGACGGAGAGGTCTCCCTGAACCTGCACTTGCAAACCGTCCCGGAGCGCCACCTGATCCCGGTTCTGGCCGCGGAAAAGGACGCAACGGATCTGGGCGTCGACGTCTTTGAGGCTGAAATATTGGTGCCCGGAGTTCTGTTGCCGCAGATTGCTGATCTCCCCTTCCACCCAGACCCGGCCGATTCCGCTCTCCAGGGTCTGGCGGATCCGCCGCGTCAACTCGCTGACGGTCAGGGCATCGCGATTTTGGACCTGGGCGGGCATGAGGAACAAGCTAACATGCGTGCCAAGGGCTGTCTTGCGCAAATCTCTAGCCCGCATTTCTCCAGATCTCGCTGCTGCGGCTTGCTCCGCATGGATTAGAAAATCTTATTTCTATCTTGCGAAATCACGGCCTTGTATCAGATTTCCTTATATGAAACTCGATGTTGGGGTTGCTGTTTCGGATGATCTCCTGTTGCAAGCCATCGCTCATCGGGACTCCTCCAGTTTCGCGGAACTCCACGCCCGTCTGGTCGGGTTGGTCTACAGCACGGCTTTCCGGGTTCTCAACGATCCGGACGACGCCCGCGAGGTGACGCAGGATGTCTTCACTCACGTCTGGGAGAAGGCCCAGCAGTTCGAGACCAAGAAAGGGAAGGCGACCACCTGGGTGTATGCCATGACCCGCAACCGGGCGATTGATCGGCTCCGGTCGAATCGGCGCCAATTTCGGCTGCGGGATGAATTTCGTGAGGAACGCAAGGTGAGCGAGGGCTTCCGGCCGTCGTCGCCCGGGTTGGTGGAATTTGAGCGGCGGGATGAACTGGCTCTGGTCAGTGCAGCCATGGCAAAGCTTACCCCGGAACAACGCGAGGCCATCGACCTGGTTTACCGTCGGGACCTGACGCTGAAGGAGGCGTCAGAATGGCTGGAACTTCCCCTGGGAACGGTCAAGGCGCGGGTGCGGCGTGGGTTGGCCGCGCTGCGGCACGCGCTGGAGGCGGAGGAGAAGAGCGGTGGGGGAGCGGGGCGTCTCAGCTGACGCCTTTTTTGCCCATCCGGGTGCCCTTGGTGCGACCTTGGCGAACCTTGAACTTGGGGTTCGACTTGCAGATGATGTAAATCGTGCCTTTGCGCTTGACGATTTGGCAATCGGCGTGGCGGTTCTTGGCGGATCCAAGGGAGGCAGCGACTTTCATGGCGGGCTTGGGAAACGGTTCGTGGCAGAGGCTCCGTCAGATCTCCGACGGAGCGGGTCGGTAATATGGAAGGCGTGTCCTGGATGTAAAGGGATTTTTCCTTGGGTTGTCTTGACGGCGGTTCTGGATTCGCGAAGGGGTAGTCCGCATTCATGATTCTTTCGGACAGCGCCATCCTTGCCGCCATCGAGGCGGGAACCATCGTCATCGAGCCATTCCAACGGGAGTGTCTCGGCAGCAACAGTTACGACGTGCACCTGGGCCGTCACCTGGCCACTTACAAAGATCCGGAACTGGATGCCCGAAAGCACAACGAGATCCTCCATTTTGAGATCGGGGACGAGGGATTTCTCCTGCAACCACAGCAGACCTATCTCGGGGTGACGCTGGAATACACGGAAACCCACGACTGCGTTCCGTTTCTCGAGGGCAAGTCCAGTGTCGGCCGTCTCGGGATCGACATCCACGCCACGGCCGGCAAGGGGGACGTCGGTTTTGCCAATCATTGGACCCTGGAAATCTCCGTGCAGCAGCCGGTGCGCGTGTATTGTGGCATGCCGATCGGCCAACTCATCTATTTTCGGGTGGAGGGGACCATTCTCACCCCATACCACACGAAACCGTCGGCCAAATACAACCAGCGCTCCGAGCGGCCGCAGGAGTCGATGATGTGGAAAAACCGTTTCTGAACCCGCCATGCGCCTGGAAGTTGTCAATACCGGCACGGAGCTGTTGCTCGGCCAAGTCGTGAACACGCACGTCGCCTATTTTGGGGACCAACTGCTCCCGTTGGGCATCCGCATCCAACGACAATCCACGATTCCCGACGGCGCTGTCATCGGCGATCTCCTGCGGGAAGTTTTTCCGAGAACGGACGTGGTTCTCATTACGGGCGGCCTGGGGCCGACCAGCGATGACGTGACGCGGGAAGAGGTGGCGGACTTGTTGGGGCGTGACCTGCGTCTGGACGAATCGTTGGTGGAGCACATCAGGAGCATCTTTGCCCGGTATGGGCGGACCATGCCGGAGAGCAATGCCCGTCAGGCGATGGTTCCGGACGGGGCCGTGGTTCTCGATAATCCGTTGGGAACCGCCCCCGGGCTCTATTTTCCGGCCCAGGCCGGGGAGCATCCGCATCTCTTCATCCTGCCCGGGCCGCCGCGGGAACTGAAACCGATGTTTCAAAACGAGGTCTTGCCCAGGCTGAAAACCATGGTGGAAGGCACTGGGCGGGTGACCACGTTCCGCAATCTTCGGGTGGTCGGGGTGGGGGAATCCCAGTTGGCGGAAGTTTTGGAACCGGCTCTCCTGGAAATTGGAGGCATGGAAATCGGTTACTGCGCCCGCCTCGGTGAGGTGGACGTGCGGGTCATCGGTCCCGTCGATCGGCTGGATCAGGCGGAAGCGCTGGTGCGACGGCATTTCCCCGATCAGCTGGTGAACGCGGATGGACGCAGCTTGGAGGCGACTCTGGTGTCGGTGCTGGCGGAACGGCAGCTTTGGCTGGCGACGGCGGAATCTTGCACTGGGGGAATGATCGCCTCGAAAGTGACCGATGTCCCGGGGGCATCGACCGTCTTTCGCCAGGGGTATGTGACCTATGCCAACGAGGCCAAAACGGAGCTGCTCGGAGTGCCGGCACCGCTGCTGGCGGAACACGGTGCCGTGAGTGAAGCGGTGGCGCGAGCCATGGCGGAAGGGGCCTTGCAACGGGCTGGGACGGATTGCGCGGTGGCCGTGACGGGGATCGCCGGGCCGGGAGGAGGGACACCGTCGAAGCCGGTGGGCACGGTTTACATCGCGGTCGCCTGCCGGGACCGGGAGACTTTCGCAAAACGCTTTCAGTTTGTCGGGGAAAGGCTCGGGTTTAAGGAGAGGACCACCAGGATGGCCTTGGAGCTGGTGCGCCGGAGGATTCTGGGGCTGGATCCCAACGCTTGACGGCTCTGACGCAACGCACGTTACTGTGAGTCCGCGTGCTGGATTTCCACGTCAGAATCGTCTCTCTCATCCGTCACCTGGAGCCAGGGCCGGAGCAACAGCAACAGTTGTTCGCTGAGATTCTGCTCTGGCCGGAAATCACCACGTTCGGCAACGGGTTGAAAACGATCCTCCGGGATCATCTCAAGCTGGCGGAACGGCTGGTGCAAAGCGGAGATCCGGCGGAGATCCACGAGCGGCAGATCCCGTCCATCCCGGAGGAGGGGAGCGTCAACCTCAGGATCCTGCCCCTGCAGCAGTCCACCTCCTGGAGCGAGCCGGTGGAGCTCAGCTTCCCCCTGGTGATCTGGTCGCACGACGGCTATCGCATCGCTTACATCCCGGATTTGGAATTGGAGGTCGTCGCCGAGCCGGAGACGGACTTGATGAGCCGGGTGGAGGAGGATGTCCGGACCTCTCTGATGCGGTGCGGGCACGCCAAGGACCTGCTGAGCCTGGCCTTGCTGCAGCGGACCCGGAAGCTGGAACTCGGCACTTCCCTCCTGAATCTGTTCCCGGAAACGCCGAGGGAACGATTTGACAGGTCCGAGACCGATGCCGAGTCCGGCAGCGAGTTGTCCAAGGTCGGGGTCCTCCTGGAACCGGAACGGATGCCGGTGGCGTGGTGCCGGGAAGGGCTGGTTCAGGACTTGGCCACGACCCTGACGGGAAGACGGGCCACCAGCGTGCTTTTGGTCGGTCTCCCGGGTGTCGGCAAAACCGCGATTTTTCAGGAACTGGTGCGGCGCCGGGAGGAACTCGGCCTGGAGGGGCGCCCTTTCTGGAAAACCAGTGGGGCCCGCTTGGTCTCCGGTATGTCCGGTTTCGGTGATTGGCAGGAGCGCTGCCAGAAAATCGCGAAGGAGGCCAAGGGGAGCCAGGCCATCCTGCATTTTGGGAATTTCGAGGAGTTGTTGGAGTCCGGCCGGGCTGGAGGGAACAGTGACAACGTGGCCGCGTTTTTCCGACCGAAAATGGTGCGCGGGGAGTTGTTGGCGGTCATTGAATGCACGCCGGACCAGCTTTCCGCGGTGGAGAAGCGGGATCCGCGGGTGCTCGACGGCTTGAGGCAGTTTCGGGTGGAGGAACCCTCCCCGGAAATCTCGCGGCGCATCTTGCGCGAGGTGGCGGCGGACCTCCTCCGGCAGGAGCCTGAAGAGGCGGCCCTGCAAAGGGTGGATACGCTGCACCGTCGTTACGCGGGTTACTCGGCTTACCCGGGCAAGCCGGTCCGGTTCCTCAAACAGCTGCTCCGGAGCACCGCCGGGAAGACGGCGGCGGATGGGGCTCCACTCAGCGTGGCCAGGGTGAACGAGGTCTTCTCCGCGGAAACCGGGTTGCCGTTGGCTTTGTTGGAGGACTCGATTCCCTTGGACCTGGCGCAAACCGAGGCCTGGTTGCGCGAGCGGGTCATGGGCCAGGACGGAGCCGTTCAGGTGGTTGTCGATACCATCGCCACCATCAAGGCCCGGCTCTCCCGACCTGGCAAACCTCTCGCCAGCCTTCTCTTTGTGGGGCCCACCGGAGTCGGCAAGACGGAGCTGGCCAAGACCCTCGCGGAATTCTTCTATGGCAGCCGGGAGCGGATGATCCGGCTCGACATGAGCGAATACAACACCTCGTTGAGCGCCACCCGGTTGGTCAGCGATGCGGGCCAGGAACGGGAGGGGATTCTGACCGCCCAGATGCGGGATCAACCCTTTTCGTTGGTGTTGCTCGATGAATTTGAAAAGGCGCACCCCGCAGTGTTTGATCTTTTTCTCCAAGTTCTCGGCGAGGCCCGGCTCACGGACGGCGCGGGGCGGGTGGCGGATTTCAGCAATGCCTTGGTCATCATGACTTCCAACCTCGGAGCCCAGGAATATCGGGCCGGAGTCCGGTTGGGGTTCGGGGGCGGCGTCCCTTCGGAGAGCGGCGCGGCGGAGCATTTCATCGGGGAGGCGAAAAAGCGTTTTCGGCCGGAGTTTTTCAATCGGATTGACCACATTGTTCCGTTCGCGCCGTTGAACCCGGAACATTTGCGCCGGATCGTTGCCAAGGAGCTGGAAAGTTTGCGGCGGCGTGACGGCATCCGGGGGCGGCATCTCCGGTTGGAGCTGGAGCCCGAGCTGATCGATCGGATTTTGGAGCGGGGTTATGATCCGAGATACGGGGCGCGTCCCTTGCGGCGACAGATCGGCGTGGAAGTGTTGCGGCGTGTGGCCGAGAACTTGAATGAATCGAGCCGGGAACGGGGCGAAGTGCGGATTGGGCTCAGCGACATCCGTTACACCAAGGCGTCCGGGCCCTCGTTGGGGGCACCGTTGTCGGAATTGGAAGTGGTGGCGGATTTGCGGCGCAAGTTTCAACGCCTCACCCGGGGCTCGTTCGTCAGCGAGCTCACCAGCGAGAAATTCCGTTTGGATCGGGCGTTGCGGCTCGCCAAGCGCACCAAGACCAAGCCCGAAGAGGTGAAGGTCAGTTTCGGGCGTTTGCAACGAATCGATGGGCTCCTGAAACTCTTGGAGAAAAAGGCCAACGCGGTGACGCTGCGGGAAGAGACCCTGCTCTTGGAACAGAACGGGTTCGCGGCGGCGGACGGACGCAAACTGGGCATGACCACGGCGGAGTATGAGAATCTCTTGCTCGAACTTTACGCCGCAGCCGAGCGGACTCCGGAGATGTTGATTCTGGTGTTTCAGGCGGACGAGCTGTCGCATTTGTTCAGTTTGGTGGACGACTATCACGCCGTGGCCGGTCGGCTTGGTTGCTCCTGCCGTCTCGGGGTTTACCCACGCAAACCAGCCAAGAAACAACTGGACGAGGTCGGGGGCAGGGTCTGTCCCCAGGTTGTCGAGCCCGGCTTTCTGGACAGTCGCGATGAAGAGACCTTGGCGCTGGCGCTGGAAATTTGCGGTCCGCTGGCCCATCTCTGGTTTCGCGGAGAGATCGGCGGTCATGAATTCGAGCTGGAGGAACGCGGAGGGAAGAAGAAATACCGTTTGCTGGTGCATTCGCTCGAAGGGCCGTTGGAAGCGGCTTGGATCGACCGGGAAAAGTTGCGGCAGGGGATGACCCGCGGGCTCTCCGTGCATCGCCGTTACAATCTGCTGCGGGGTAGCTGGAAGGACGACTTGATGGGCGTCTCCGGGCACGATTTTTACGACGACGCGTTGCTGGAGCGGATCGTCCATCAACGACTCATCACGGAGGCGGAGCGGGTCTTGTGAGCACCAGCATCGAACTCTCCGTCCCGATTGTGATCGAAAAGATCACTCCGCCCAAGGCCCCGCTCTACTATCGGGCCCGGCCGGTGTTCATCTCCGGGTTTGAACAGACGGACGCCCGGGAGGACCGGGCGGTGCGGCGCCTGCAGGAAGATTTGCTCAAGGCCGCGCTCGCTCAGTCGGCGGGCATCGATCACCGGACCCTGGCACAGTGGTCTTTCCACCCGCCGATGCAACACCGCAGGCTGGACTTGGTGATCGCGTTGCGGCGGCACACCCTGCGCAGCCGGATTTTCCTGGTGACCTTTGCGGCGCTGGGCCGCACCGTGGCGCTGAGTCCGCAATTGCCCGGCTTTTCGATTGAAATCCGGCCCCTGGAAAGCGTCGAGGCGCGGGTCACCGAGGTGCTCAGCGAGCACTTCAAGAAGTTGGAAAGGTTGAACGAGAACCTGAGCGACTACGAGTTCAGCGAGATCGCCTACGCCCATCTCGATACGGTGCAGATCAAGTTTCAGACCAACCGTGAAATCCCCGATGACGACGGCGATGGACCGTCTTTCGCCTTTTTGGGGGATGTCCAGAAAGTCTCGGGAGCCCATGAACTGGAACGCACCGGGCGCTGTTTGAATCGGTTATACCCCAACGACCTGGAGCGGGCGCTCTGTCGCGACCAGGAAGTGGCGGGGTTGCTGGAGTGGTTTCGGCTGGCCTCTTGCGCCGAGGCGCCCGCCCCCATCGTGCTGGTCGGTCCCAATCAATCCGGGAAGACCGCGATCCTTCACGAAACGATCCGCCGTCTCGAAAGGCGGCGCAGTTCCAGCAAGACCCAGGTCTGGCTCCTCGCCCCGCAGCGGCTCATTTCCGGGATGAGTTATCTCGGCCAATGGGAACAGCGGGTCATCGCCATCCTCGAGGAGGCCTCCCGGGAACGCCACGTCCTCTATTTCGATGACCTCATCGGCCTGTTTCACGCCGGCCAAAGCCGCGATTCCAATTTGACGGTCGGCCAAGTCCTCAAGCTCCACTTGGAAGAGGGCAAACTCCGCGTCCTTGCGGAAGTCACTCCGGCCGGGTGGCGAAAGTTGCGGGAGATTGACCGCGGCTTTGCCGATCTTTTCCGGGTGGTCCAGATCCGCGAATCGGCGGACCTCGAGACCTGCCGCATCCTCATCCGCGTGGTGCAGGAGATGGAGTCCTTGCACGGGTGTCAGTTTGCTCCCGAGGTTCTGTCTCTGGTGCTGGAACTGTCCCGCCGCTTTGTGCGAGGTCGGGCCTTTCCGGGAAAAGGCGCCGAGATGTTGCGCCAGATCGCCGCGGCGCACCCGGGCGCCAATCTCACCAAGTCCGAAGTGTTCCAGTATTTCGAGGCCAAGACCGGCGTCCGTCAGCGGTTCATGGACCGACAGCAGGTGCTGGAGACCCGGACCGTGGAGGCCTTTTTCAAGGAACGCATCGTGGGCCAACGGGAAGCCATTGCCGCCATGGTCGATGCCATCGTTCTGGCCAAGGCCCAACTCAACGATCCGGGGCGCCCCGTCGCTTCCCTGCTCTTCCTCGGTCCCACCGGGGTCGGCAAGACCGAATGCGCCAAAGCCCTGGCGGAATACTATTTCGGCAGCTCCGAACGCCTCTTGCGGTTCGACATGAACGAATACATCGGCTGGGACAGCGTGGCCAGGCTCATCGGCACGTTTGGCGGTCGGCAAGGGGCCCTCACCGGAGCCGTCCGGCGCCGTCCTCACGCGGTCCTATTGTTGGATGAAATCGAAAAGGCGCACCCGGACGTCATCGACCTTCTGCTGCAGGTCCTCGAGGATGGTCGACTGACGGATGCCAACGGCGTCACCTCGGATTTTTGCAACATCATCATCGTCCTCACTTCAAACCTCGGCGCGCAGGAGGCCAAGTCCCGCGTCGGGTTCGGCGCGGAGAGTTTGCCGGACACGATGGTGTATGCCGACGCCGCTCGGAAGTTTTTCCGACCCGAGTTTTTCAACCGTCTCGATCGCGTTGTGGCCTTTCATGAGTTGGGCCGGGACCACATCGAGGGCATCGTCTTTCAACTGGTGAAAAGGGCGCTGGAGCGCCACGGCCTGCGGCAGCGCAAAATGAGCGTGTCCGTCGAGACCGGGGTCTACGACCTGCTCGCCGGGTTGGGATTCGTCCGGGAATTTGGCGCCAGGGCCCTGCGCCGGGCCATCGAGGATCAACTGGTGGAACCGATCGCGGCGGAACTGTGCGCGGTTTCGCACTGGGGCCCGGCGTTTATCCAGGCGCGGGTCGTTGACGGACGGATCCGGCTCCTCGCCCGGACGCTGCGGGCCGTGGAACGCGCCGTGTTGCCGCGCGGAGCGGTGAGGGTCTCCAGCGCGCAGGACCTCGCCGATCGGGCCAATGATTACATGATGCGGATCCAGGCGGAGATGGATGCCTGGCAGGTGCCGGATGAGGATCATGTCAGTCTCATCGATCAGCATTATTACCTGGTGAAGGAACAGCTGGTCCGGGTGCGCCATCTCCGGGACTGGATCGAGGCCGGGGCCGAAGCGGGCTGGGAGTCCTCCGGCGGCCGGAGCGCGCGTCAACTGAAGTCTCACATCCTTCCCCCGGAAGTCTATCGGGACATCCTCGAGGATATTTTTCTGGGGGCGGACCCGGGACGTTTGTTGCAGGAGTTGGCCGACGGCGCCCCGGTCGAGGACGAGTTCACGGCGAGGGCGCATCAATTGGAGCAGGAAGCCGCCCTGGTGGAATACCTCAGCCGTCCGCAACTCGCCGAGCCCGACCGGTTTTTGATCCGCTTTCAAGTCAATGGCGCGGAGTTGCTCAAGTCGGATGCCGAGGAACGCTTCGAGCTGTATCAGGATTGGATTGAGAGTTACCTGAAGCTGTTGCGCGACGAACCGACGGTCTCCTGGAAGATCCTCTCCGTGGAACCCGGCAAGGCGGAACCTCGCGTCCTGGCCAATCCCTCAATCTCCCGGTTCCTCACCGAGCCCTCTTATTTTCTCTATGGGGAAGGGCCCGGCTTTCTTCCTCTTTTGCATCGGGAACAAGGTTTGCAGCTTTTCTGTTACGCCGGGCAACGCTTCGAGTATGGCGGAATCGACCTGATCCCGTTGCAACCCGGGGAAACCCTGGCTCAAGCCTGTGACCGCGCCCTGCAAGCGCCGCTGCACCTCTTGGAGCGCACCACCGAGGTCTTTCGAGTCCGGCACGAGAAGGGGTGGGTCTACGATTTCAAAACCGGAATCCTCACCCGGGACCGCAAGGTGCCGCTCTGGACGTTTCTGACCCCGTTGCTCGAGATCCCGGTCGAGTTTCGCGCTCCGCTTTAATTTCACCTCACCTGCACATGGAAAATTCCCCGCCATCGGCTACGGTGGCGGCAGTGGAGAAGGGGACATCAGATCGTTTGCTTCGGGAAAGCCTGGAACGTTGCCGCACCGCCGGCCTGCGCCGGACCAAGTCGTTGGAGGAAATCCTCCGGGTGCTCATCCAGGCTCAGGGACCGATGACCCTGACCAGCCTGGGCGCCGCCTTGGGCAGTCAGTGCGACAAGGCCACCGTCTATCGGCTCCTCATCCGGCTCGAGGAACACTCCGTCATCCGGAGGCTCGGGTTTCACGATCGCTCCGCGCATTACACCATGCGCTACCCGGACCGTCACGACGACTATCTCATTTGCACCGGTTGCGGCAGCGTCGAGTCCCTGGACATCCACTGCCCCGTCGAGGTCTTGGAACGGGAGATTTCCTCAAATTCCGGTTACACCAAGCTCTACCACGAGCTGCAATTTTACGGCGTCTGTCCGGATTGCGCCGGTTGAACGGGGGCACCGCTTGACACCGCCGGGGGAGAGGGCTACGTGGCGGCCATGTCCACTCGTCGCCCGATCGTTGCCGCCAACTGGAAGATGAACAAAACCCGGCCGGAGACCGCGGAGTTTCTCCGGGCCTTTCTTCCGATGTTCGGGACCGCCTGCGCCAGTGACGTGGTGGTCGTGCCCCCGTTCACTTCCATCCCAAAAGCTGCGGAATTTCTCCAGGGGCATCCCTTGGTCGGCTTGGGAGCCCAGAACCTGCATCCCAAGCCAAACGGCGCCTTCACCGGTGAAGTCGGGGCTCCGTTCCTCGTCGAACTCGGCGTCACCCACGTGGTTCTGGGCCACAGCGAACGCCGCCAGTATTTCGCCGAGACCGATTCTTTCATCAACGAAAAGGTCCTCGCCACCCTCGCCGCTGGATTGACCCCGATCCTCTGCATCGGAGAAACCCTGGAACAACGCGATGCCGGTCTGTTGCAAACCGTCTGCCGGACCCAGTTGCAGGGCGGATTGGCCGGGTTGGGGGCGGATCAGGCCGCCAAGGTCGTCGTCGCCTATGAGCCGGTTTGGGCCATCGGCACCGGCCGCACCGCCAGCCCTGCCCAGGCTCAAGAGGCCCACGCCTTTGTCCGGAGCGTTCTCGCCGACCTGTTCGGCTCTGCGCTCGCCCAACAGATCCGCATTCAATACGGCGGCAGCATGAAGCCCGACAATGCCGTGGAATTGATGGCGCAACCGGACGTGGATGGCGGTCTCATCGGCGGAGCCAGTCTCCAGCCGGACACGTTTTTCGCCATCGTGAAAGCCGCGGCGGACAGCGTGGGGCGTGAATGAATCCAACGGGGATGAAGGCGGAATGCGCGGGCGATCCTCCAGCCAAGCCTGTCACAAACGAAGTCTGTCCCCGTGCGCCTGAAGTGGCTGGAAGCACGCGGTTCGTTCCCGCTTTTCTCACTCCACCCCATCACCAACCACTGGGGCCACCCCCGGAGACTCATCCAGGAAGTGAAGAAAATCTTCGCGGTTCGCAGCCGCGGCACGCTGACGGAGGTGCTCGATGGTGAGCAGGGCGCTCACTTTCTCGGCGGCTGCGGCCGACATCAGTTGGTCCACGGTGACGCCCTCACGGGCGGCACATTGTTCCAGCTCGCGGGCGATGCTGTCCGGCAATTGAATGGTCAAGGTGCTCATGATGAGGGTGGAAGCGGAGGTTGGCTGGTCGGATCGATTCGGTGGAGGAATCTGCCCGGAGTGAGGGCTTCGATGCCCCAGCGTTTCACTCCTTGAAAGTCCCGGATGTTGTGACTAACAATGTAGCGGCAGCCGGCGGCAACCGCCAACTCCAGGATCAGGTCGTCGTCAGGATCATGCAAGGCCGGACGCCAATGAAAGAAGATTTCCTGGAGATGACCGACTGAAAGCAGGTAATCGAGGAATGCATCGGCCTGGGCAGGAGTTCGGGAGAGGAGGTTTTCCGACCGGAGAAGGACCGCCCGGTATTTTGATCGCCGCCCGGCCCGTGTCCGTTTTTCCCGATTTTGTGACTTTTCATCAGGTGGCAGATCCGCAAGGATGGGCGGATGCACCCCCGTTCCTTGTTCGTCATCGCGGCACTCGCCCTCTGCCTCAGCCCGGCCCGGACCGCAGAAATCGTCGAGATTCATTCGGGCAATGTCGCTGAGCTCCCCACCGGACGCGAGGCGGACGGCATCATCGGCGACTTTGTGATGCGCAATGATCGGGTGGAGGTCGTGATCTCTCACAACGCGCCGCAACGGAGGGCCAACATGAGCACCTTCTACGGGGATGCCGGTGTCACCCCTGGGTGCCTTTATGACCTCACGCTTCGCGGCCAGGGCAACGACCAACTCACCATCTTCTGCCCCAGCAATCAGCAAGGCCCGGTCTCCTGGGTCCGCGTCGTCTCCCGTCCCGGCGAGCCCGAGGCGGTGATCGAGACCGCCCGCACCGCCGCCGTGGGCAACGGCTTGGCAGTGCGCCTTGAATACCGGATGCGCGACGGCGAACCCGGCCTCCGCATCGTCAGCGAATGGACCAACGCTTTCGGCGGACCCAAGGAAGTGCCGCTCCGGGACGCTTGGACCAAGCTGGAGAAAGAGGGCGGGTTCGGAAGATATCGCTGGGCGGAATCGGTCGATCCTGCCGATCAGTGCGGCTACGCGGTCGCCTGGATCCAGCCGGACAAGCCGGTCGACAAGGTCCAGTTGGCTCCCGGGGAAACGTTCCGGGTGGAGCGTTTCCTGGCCGTGGGAACCTCGCCGGCCGAGGCCTTGGGCCGGGCCGCTTCGGTGATTGGCGAGAGCGAGGAATGGCGATTGACCGTCAAGGACGAGGCCGGTCAGGGCGTGGCCGATGCCGTGGCCAACTTCGTCCTGGGCGAAAACAAGGTCCTGGCCGCGTATCCCGCCCGCAGCGGAGATCTCATCCTTCCTTTCCTCAAGGGCGGGACCAAAGTCAGTGTGTCGGCTCCGGGGCGCAACACCGTCGAGGCCGTGGCCAACGGCGGCAAGGTGACTCTTTCCGCTCCCGCTGCGGTGCGCTTCGCGGTGACCGACGGAGCCGGACTCTCGATTCCCTGCAAAGTTCAGTTCCATGGCGTCAAGGGAACCCCGAGTCCGGATTTGGGACCCAAGATCCGCGCCCACGGCTGTGTCGATCAGTGGCATTCTGAAAGCGGAAATTTCGAAGTGCGTCTCGCTCCCGGAAGTTACCGGGTTGTGGTCACGCGCGGCCCGGAGCACGGCCATCACGAGCAGGAGATCACCCTCGCCGCCGGGAAGACGGTGGAGGTAAAGGCCCGCTTGCTTCGGCAGGTGGACAGTTCCGGCTGGATCGCCGCGGATTTCCACAACCACAGCACCCCCAGTGGCGACAACGTCTGCGGGACCCCGGACCGGGTGATCAATCTGGCGGCGGAACATGTCGAATTCGCCCCGACCACCGAGCACAACCGGATCTTCGATTGGGCCCCCTACATCGAGCGTCTCGGCCTGAAGAAATTCCTCAACACGGTGACCGGGATGGAGTTGACCGGGCGCGGCGCCCACATCAATTGCTTCCCGCTCACCCCGGTCCCGCACATCCAGGACAACGGCGCGCCGGTCTGGGAGGTGGATCCCCGGATCAATGCCCATCACCTCCGCAATCACGGCGGTTGGGAACCGCACCGGGCCCGTTGGATCCAGATCAATCACCCGGACATGGTGGAAAATTTCATCGATCGCAACCTGGATGGTGATCCCGATGGCGGGTTCCAACTTCTGGAGGGGTTCATCGATGGCGTGGAGACGGAAAATTTCAGCGCTTCCCAGATCCTCGCGGGCAAGCCGTTTGTCATCGGGGATCCCCTCAGCCGCGGCTCCCGCGTCCAGGCCGTGCGCGAGTTCGTCTGGCTTCAGCTTCTCAATCAGGGCAAACGCATCTGGGGCGTGGCCGTGGCGGACGCACACGCCATTTATGGAAACGGGGTGGGTGGCTGGCGCACGTATCTCCCCAGTGGCACCGATGACCCGGAAAAAATTTCCGCTTCCGAGATCATTCGCAACGCCACCGCTGGGAAGATGATTCTCTCCAGTGGCCCTTTCCTCCAGGTCGCCACCCCGCAGGGGGACACGGCCGGGTCCACGGTCCTGGCCAAAGAACGGCAGATCACCCTGGATGTGAAGGTCCAGTGCGCGGACTGGTACGACATCGATCGCGTCCAAGTCCTGGTGAACGGTCGTCTAGTCCCCGAACTGAACTTCACCCGCACCTCTCACCCTGCCCTGTTCACCAGGGAAGCGGTCCGCTTTCATCAGCCGATCCCCATCAAGCTGGAGCGCGATGCCCATCTCATCGTCGTTGCCATGGGGGAAACCTCGACGCTGGAAAAGGGGTTCGGAACCAGTGACCAAGCCAAAGTCAGGCCCTGCGCCTACAACAATCCGATCTACGTGGACATCGATGGAAACGGTTTCCAACCCAGTGGCGATACCCTCGGTTATCCTCTCGTGACCGGCGGGCTGACCGTGGACCAGGCCAGGGAGATCCTGGAAAAGGGGGGGGAATGAGGCGATTCCTGGCCGTTCCGGCGAATCCCGGCCACCGATGAATCCTCCCGGATCAGGGCCGCAATTTCGCCCTCTCCTCCCCGGGGAAGTCCCTTCCGCCCTCCGGCTTTCCCGCCTGGCCGGCTGGAATCAGACCGAAGCGGATTGGGAGCGCCTGGTGCGCCTCAATCCCGCCGGAGTCTGCGTCTGGAGAGATCAGGAGGAGGTCCGGGCCAGTTTTTCGGTCACTCCCTACCAGGGCACCCAACGGATCGGCTGGATCGGCATGATCCTCGTGGACCCGGCCTTCCGCAATCGCGGTATCGGCAGCGCCGCCCTGGCCGCGGCCCTTCACCACATCCGGGAACAAGGGCTGGATCTGGCCGGTTTGGACGCGACGGATTTGGGAGAACCGGTCTACCGAAAACACGGTTTTGTTTCGATCCGCCCCATGACCCGCTGGCGCGGTCGTCTCAAGTTCGGGGGCGGCCCGCTGCCGGACTCGCCCTGCGCTCCGCCCCCGCTCGAAGCGGTCGCGGCCTTCGACCAGCGATGCTCCGGCGTCGATCGCAGTCCGTTGTTTCACCACCTTTTGCAAAGCGGGGCCCGCCTCTTGGCCCTGAAGGAAGAGACCGGTGACCTGGCCGCTTTCGGATTTCTCCGTCCCGGGCGGGAGGCTTGGCAACTCGGACCCGTCGTGGCCCCCCGTGAGTCACGGATCCCCCCGCTGTTCGATGCCGTCGTTCAACTCGTGGGGGAGGGAAACGAATGCCTCTGCGACGTTCCGGACGGGGCGATTCCCCAGGACCAATTGCGCGCGGTCGGGATGGAAGCCTCACGCCATCTGCAGCGGATGACTCTGCCAGCCGGGCGGGACGTGTTGTGCGGCCCGGGCATCCGCTGCGTCAGCGCCTTTGAAATGGGTTGAACCCGGGGAGCGCGCCGTGTTTGGTGATCGCATGCGCGGGAAATTTCTGCTGGCCTGCAACCTCCTCGGGTTCGCCGTCTTTGCCTTTTTTGCGTGGCTGCAACGGGAGGATGACAACCCGGAGATCTACACCAATCCGAGCCTGATCGATGTCTGGGCCTGGATCGCATTTTACGGGCTGATTTCCCTGCTGTTCCTCCTCGCGGTGACCCGCCGCTTTCCCTGGCCGCTCTTCGCACTGGCCCTGGTGTTCTCTCTGTTCGAGCTGGCCACGACCGGGCCGGGGCTGATCCAAAACCTGAGCGGCGGGGGCTTCACCATGACCAAGAAGGCCATGAACCCGAGCCACGGGGAGGTGGAGCAGAGCCGCGAGTTCTTCGGCGCCCTCATTGCCCTGGCGGCCACCGGTTTTCTCTGGTGGCAACGCGGAACCCGGCGCGGCCCCTCGGTCTGATCGGCCCTCCGCTCTGGTGCAGTCCTTCCAGCAGCGGGCTTCCCCCGAAAAAGATCCGCGCTGCGGCTGGTTTCCCTGCCCGAAGCAAAACACCACAAATTGCAGATTGCCGGGTGCGACAACCAAACCGGGCAATCTGCAAGGGTCGTTTGCGGAGGCGGAGGGTTCTCTCCGGGGAGGAAAGGGGGCCCGGACCCTGGCACACGCTCTGCTCCCAGAGAGGCGTTCAACTCATCAACCAGACAATCGATTATGAATTCAATCCCCCAAGAAACCGAAATGCCCGGCAGCCTGCAGTCTGTCGAATTCCAGGCCCGTGAAGCCGCCGAAGACTTGCGGCAGGCCGCCCAGCAGAAGATCCAGGCCCTGCGAGAAGTCACCAGTCTTCGTGCCCAGCATCTCCGCCAGGCCGCCAAGGATCAACTGTCCGCGATGGAAACCCAGGTGCGCGCGCATCCGTCCAAGTCCGTGCTGATCTCCCTCGGGCTCGGCATGATCCTGGGGATCATGTGGCATCGTTGAGACGGGAAACACCGCAACTGCCTCCCACCCAGGGCCCCCTCAAAGCCCTCACCACCGCGCGCTTTGCGCGGTTGGATGGGGGCACACCGGCACCATCCAGTGAACCCGCTTGAGCGGTCTGTGCTCAAACGCGAAGACCTCGGCAGCGCCTGCCGCATCGATCCCGGGCGCCGCTCAGGCACTCCCGTTGCGTTTGAAGCGCTGCTTTGAGGCGCTCTAGAATTCTGGCCCACTAGTGTAGCCCGCCCAACATTCTGCACTTTATGGTTTTTTTGTTTCAAGCAGGGAAATCAGTCGCTTCGCGATTCTTTTTCGGGAGACGCATGCTTTCCCTCAACTTCTGCGTTGCTCGTCGGTCACTGAGCCAGCTCAGCTCCCTCCTCGCGCCTTGAATTTGCAGAAAATCCTGCGCCCCATAAAACGCATTCTGCTGGACGGACTACACTAGCAATCCAACACGATAGTCCGATCATGGGCCAGAGATCCTACCAACGCTACACCCCTGAGTTCAAAGAGCAGGCCCTTGGTCTGCTTGCCCTTGGCAAGCTCGTCGCAGAGGTGGCGCGGGAACTGCAAATCAGCTCCAACCTGCTCTACGGCTGGCGCAGCCAGAGCCAGCGCACACAGGGCGGGAGCGGACAATCGCGAGCCCTGGGCGAACCAGCCCGGCCCATCAACTTCGACCACTGCATGTCCCGAACTCCACTGAAAATGAGGGAATTCGCACAAATCTTCCATTTCCCGAACAGGTGACCGGCTTACCCATCGCCTGCTCGCTGGATCAATCTGCGGAAATCTGCGAAATCTGTGGATACCGTTGTGAGTGAGAGCCGAAGATTGCCTGTCCCCAGAAATTTGTCCCCGGAAGTTCCCGGTGAGCTTGCGCGAGGTGGAAGGTTCGATCGACCTCTTCCGTTGATTGCGGGTATCCATCCGGAATGATAGGATGGGTTGATCCGATGGCCGCTCACACCAACCAGAATCCGTTTCCGGGCATGAATCCGTTCATGGAACAACGCTGGTCCGACGCGCATTTGAGCCTGATTGCCTACTGCCGGGAGGAGTTGGGACTGACGCTTCCGGACGCCTATAGCGCCATCGGCCAGGAACACGTCAGCGTGGAAGGCAGCGGATCGAGTTCGTACTACCCGGACGTGGCGATCGTCGAGGAGACGTGGCGGCGAGGGATTCCTTCGGTGTGGACTCCCGAGGTGGAATCGGGCGACAAGCCGAGCTGGGCGGCGGGCGCCCGGGCTCCGGTGCGGATGCCGCGGATCGTGCGGCGGGAGCTGCCCAAGGAGCGTTGGGTGGAAATTCGTCACGACGACGGCCACCTGGTCACCGTGATTGAGATCACCAGCCCCGCCAACCGTGGAGCTGGGCGGTTGGCCTACCTCACCAAACGCGCGGATTACCAGGCCGCCGGCGTCAACGTGGTGGAGATCGACTTGTTGCGGGGCGGGAAGCGCTTGTTGGACATGACCGAAGAACAGGTCCGCGCGGAGTTCGGGGAAGCCGGGGAAACCTATTTCATCTCCGCAACCCGGTATTTTGATCCGGATCGCCTGGAGGTCTATCCGTGCCCCTTGCGCGAGCCGCTTCCCTCCATCCACATCCCGTTGCGCTATCCGGATCTCGATGTCTCCCTGGATATTCAGCGTCTCGTGAATCGCTGTTACGAAACCGGTCGCTACTGGAAGCTGGATTACACTGCGCCCCTGGTCCCTCCCCTCAACGAGGACGACGCCGTTTGGATGGCGGAGCGGCTGCGGGAGGCGGGGTTGTAACGGAGATGCCGCGACTTGGGCCAACTCCGAACTCTCAACTTTCAACACTCAAAAATTTTCTGGCGACAGCCAATTCTTGGCCAGAAGATCACATTCTGCGAATCTCCGCACAAAAATCACTTGAACACACCTCGAAAGGGTGATCAAATGAACAAATTCGCGCTCCTCGTGTTCTGGGCGAACCAGCCCGGCCCATCAACTTCTACCACTGCATGTCCCGGATTCTTCGGGAATTGCCCTTTTGGGATGCGGTGGAAAAGGAGCATCTGCGCGAGCTGTTGACCAAGCTGTTGGCGTTCAGCGGGTTGGAAATGGTGGACCACGGAAAACACCGAACTCACGGAAAATAAGGGAATTCGCAAAAATCTTCCATTTCCCCAACAGGTGACCGGCTTTCCCATCGCATGCTCGCTGGATCAATCTGCGGAAATTTGCAAAATCTGCGGATACCGTTGTGAGTAAAAAATCTCGGAGCATAAATCCACAGTTTTCACAAATTTTCGCAGATCAAAGGCCGCTCTTTTTCAGTGTGTTCCCTGCCGTCAGTGGTTCCCATGATCCTTTCTAGGATAAACCTAGAAAGGACATTGGAAGCCTCGCACAAAGCCACTAAGGCAGGAAGCGGAAGCCGGTTCACATAGGTTTCGGGCAGGAAGTCCAGAGGCCCTGCAGGGTGAATCGGTGGGTTTCCCAAACTTCGTTTCCCTTTGCTTTCTTTGTGTCCTTGCGCCTTTGTGCGAGCCCAGACCATTCCGGAATCTAGGTTGAAATGCCGTGATTTCCGTGGGTAGCGGGTTTTTCTGGAGGAGGCGGAGTGCCTGACCCCTTGCGGCATTCCCAGTCATGACCTCCTGTCCCAAACGGAGCCTGTCCCCAGTCGGGCAGGATCGTTGAATTTGTGAGGAATGGATAAATGTCTAGCCGAAGATTGCCTGTCCCCAGAAGTTCCTCGTTGTCATCTTCGTGACGGTGCTGCTTCATGGAGTCCGTCGCCTGCGAATGGTCCTTCCGGCACTGAAGTCCCGGCTACTTTTCTGTAACCGCTGCCCCTTCATCGGAGTCTTCCTTCTCAGAACTTACTCCCGATGCGACCTTTCCTCCTCGTCACGTTGCTCCTCACGATTCCCGCCATTGCCGTCCCCGCCGGATACGATCCCTTGGTATTGGATTCCCCGGGAACGACCATCGAACTGACGGTGAACGACGCCAAGCGGGATCGGGCCATTCCGTTGCGGGTCTACCTGCCGCACAAAAATAGCCCGGCTGCCGTGGTTCTCTTCAGCCATGGGCTGGGAGGGAGCAAGGAAGGATCGGCGTTTCTGGGGAAGCATTGGTCGGCCCGGGGCTACGTCGCGGTTTTCCTCCAGCATCCCGGCAGTGATACCGATGTTTGGAAGGAGGCGGCCCCGGGGGCTCGTCTCCAGAAGCTCAAGGCCGCAGGCTCGTTTCAGAATTTCCTTCTCCGGGTGCAGGATGTCCCGACTGTTTTGGATCAACTGACCGCTTGGAACGACGATCCCGCCCATCCGCTCGCCTCCCGTCTTGACCTCGATCACGTGGGAATGAGTGGCCACTCGTTCGGTGCCATCACCACCCAGGCTGTGAGCGGTCAATCGGCTGGAGCGATCGGCCCCCGCTTTACCGATCCCCGGATCAAGGCCGCCCTCCCCATGAGCCAGAGTCCTCCGAACATCGGCAGCCCCGCCGATGCCTTCGGAAGCGTCAAAATCCCCTGGATGCTGATGACGGGCACGAAGGACGACGCGATGATCGCCGCCAACTTGACGCCAGAAAGGCGCGCCCTTGTCTTTCCGGCCCTCCCGCCCGGCCGCAAATACGAGCTGATCTTGCACAACGCGGAGCACTCGGCATTCACCGAGCGCCCGTTGCCAGGTGACAAGGAGCCCCGCAACCCGAATCACCACCGGGCCATCCTTGCTCTGAGCACCTCGTTTTGGGATGCCTATCTCAAGGAAGACCCGGTCGCCCAAGCGTGGCTAGACAGCGAAGCGCCCCGTTCGGTTTTGGAGGAATTAGACTCCTGGCGCCGCAAGTAAGCAAAGGCGGCCGACTCCGCAGGCACCCAAACGGAAAGGAATTCCCTTTTCGAGCCCGCCCGCCCACGAGTCACCGGTCGGCGTGGGATGGAGGGGGTTCAGCGGAATTCCCAAGAATTCCGATTTGCGTCCATCATCTCCATTCACGCCCGATTGAGGCTTGTCATTCGGCCGATCCCGGGTTAGCCACGGACCATGGAACGAACGATTGTCTTTTGGGCCGCCACCTTGGCCATGGTCGGCACCACCCTCGCCGCAGAACCTGCGGTGGCCGCGAATGT
>QQNE01000017.1 GCA_003402735.1 Verrucomicrobiota bacterium | reverse complement strand
CGTTAGCAAGGTGAGCTCCGGGCGCGCCCGCCACCGGAGGTGCAGGTGACCCGTGCCCAGGCCCCGGTTGACGTAGAGTTGGCAATCGGCTCGGCGGTGGTGCCCACTGATGAAGCGTCGACCGAGCCGCGGCAGGAGTGGGGAACCGATCAGCGGGATCATCACCTGACCACCATGCGTGTGTCCGGAGAGTTGCAGCGCCGCGTTGGGGTGTTGCGAGGTATCGAGAAAAACATCGGGTTCGTGGCAGAGGACCAAGGCCCGCTCGCCGGGATCGCATTGATCGAGCAGATTGAACTGCGGACAACGGGAGGTGGCCGAGTCGAACCCGGTCAGGGCCAGGGTGCCACCGCACAGGTTGATCCGTCTGAACTCATTTCGCAAGACCGGGATTCCGGCCTCTTCCAGCATCCGCACGACCGTTTCCTCCCCGGCCAAGTGATCGTGGTTCCCGAGAATCGGGTGGATGCCGCCCGGTGCCTCGATCTCTGCGAGGAGCCGGGCCAGGTCGGGAAGGCAGGTGGGATCATGTGAGGAGAAGTCGCCCAACAAGCACACCAGGTCGGGTGCCAGATCCCGGGTGGTGGCGATGCAAGACTGGAAGAACCCCAATTCGTGGAGCGGATCGTAATGAAAGTCAGCCAACAGCGCGACCCGGAAGTGCTCCGGAGCCGTCACCCCCAGTTCCACTCGTATGAGAGGCGTGGTGATTTCGAGTTGGTGGCGTTCGCCTGGCCAACGATCTCCGGCCTTCCGCAAGGCATCCTGCCAAGGCACCGGAATCAGGGCGGTGACGCGTGAGCCGAGGCCGCGGCTCGGTGGCAGCGGATAGGGAAGGTTCGAGAACGGCATGAGAACGTGAGGAGGCGCGGCTAGAAGAGCTAAGTTCTCTGACAGAGGCGGAAATCCGCAACGGATCGTTGGAGGTTTCTGTGCCGGGAGGGAGTCTCGCGGCGCGGGGTGTGCATGGAACCGAGGGGCATCCAAGGCGGAATGCGCGGGCAATTCCGCTACGAGAATGAATTCAGAGTGGCGGAACTCCCAAGAATTCCGTTCCAGCCTCCATCACAATCATTCACACCCCGCGGCGCGGCGCCGGTTGGGCTTGCTACGATCTGCAGAAAGGGGGCAGACAGAGCTTGATGAAGAGTGGGACGGGCGGATGGTCCGAGGCAAATCATGACGGCGACCTCACCGACAGAATCCGGGAGCGGCGGGATTCGCGATGCGATCCGGGCGACCTTGTATCAGAATCGCTGGGCTTGTCTGGGACTGAATCTGGCGGTGGCAGGGTTGGTGGCGAGCTATTACCGGTGGCCGGCCTCCGCCCTTTTTTGGGAGGCGCTAGGGGAATGGAAGACGCGCGGGTCCTATCTGTTTTCCGCAGTCGCGACGGTGCTGGCAGCGGTCGTGTTGCCGACCGTGGTGCAAAGGTTGATGGGAATGAGAGGCGGTCCGGGCCAGGCGCGGCGCCTGGGCTGGGGGGCTTTGTATTGGGCCTACCGGGGCATCGAGATCGATTGGTTTTACCGGCTCCAAGGGCGGGTCTTTGGCACCGGAACGGATGGGCACACCGTGGCGATCAAGCTGTTGGTGGATCAGTTTGGGTATAGTGTCTTTTGGGCGGTGCCATCCTATCTGCTGTTTGTCCTATGGGTGGAGCACCGAAGTCTGCGGAAGGCTTTTGCGGCGGCAGACCGCGCTCTCCTGCGTCGGTCCTACCTGTCGGTCCTGTTGACGAACTGGTTGGTCTGGTTGCCGGCGGTGGCGCTGGTCTACAGTCTGCCACCCCCCTTGCAGTTTCCCCTCTTCTCGATGATCCTGACGTTCTACATTCTGTTGATCACCGTATTGGTGAAGACTTGACAGGGTTGCTGGGGGCCCGAAGGCGGTGGCTGGGGAGCGGTCCTGCACGGCAAGGGTGCATCGCCATCCGGAGGGATCCTTGGATGAAGGCGAGGTGGAAGCCGAGATGGCTCGCCGGAATTGGCGGAAATCCTCGCGGAGATTCATCCCCTCGGCTGCATCATGGCCGGAGAGATGGGCACATCACCCTGGAGGCTCCGGGAAAAACCTCTGACCCCGAAGCTACTGCGGCAAATCGAGCACCGGGCGGACCGCCGCAAGATCAGACAAAGGCTGAATTCCGGGACCGCAGAAAGTGACTTCACCGAAACGGCCTGAACCGAAACCCACCCGAAGGCCGGAGTGAACGCCAGCGGGCGGGTGGATCGGGGCCCATCGGCTCCGTCAGCTCACCATGCTGCCTCGGTCCCACTCCTGGGTCCCGAACTCGGCGGCCTTGGCGTCGCTGATGCGATACCGATGCATCTGCAACTGGGCGGGCTTGAACCCTTGTTGGGCGAGGAACTGGTAGTGGGCCAGCACATCCTCCGGGGTGACGGGACCGAGAGTCGGCTTGACGTCTTTCGCCATGCCCGTGAGGAGGCTGACAACGATACAACCGGTGATCTCCTGTGGCTGCCGTCCCGCGAGCATGGACAGGGCGCGGGTGTCGAAGCTGTCCGCCAACTCCTGTGAGGCGGTGGGCAGATAGATCGTCTCCTTGATGATGCTCTTGGAGAGCTGCAATTCCCCGCCCGTGGTGAAGAGGATGTCGCCGTCCGCCTCGAAACGCCGCACGGCCTCGTGCAGACGGAACGACGACGGGAAGCTGTAATCGACCACGATGGTGCCCGGTGCCAGTCGACCGGTATCGAGAATGCCGGGGATGCTGGTCGTGCCCACGACAAAGGATGCGTCGTAGACCGGGGCGGGAATGCCGCCGCCATTGGGATGAAGCGAGATCTTGCCCTTGTAGCCGCGCTTGACGATTTCGTCGCGAATCGCGATGAGAGCAGCCTCCTTCAGATAGGGATCGGCGAGGAGGATCTCGCGCGGATGGGGGAGCACCTCGAGGGCGAGACGCAAAGCCGCCTTGCCGATCGATTTGAGACCGATGAAGGCGACGGATTCATTGGCGAACTTGCGTCCCGTTTTCTCCAGTGTGCCTTCGATCGTCTTGATGATGGTCGCGGTCCGCGTCGCATCACCGGTGGTGATCGCGGGGAGCTTTTTGCGACCCTTGATCCAGTCGCTCACCCGGACGCCCTCGTCCGTGGCGCTCGGCAACATGCCGGTGAGGGAAACGGTCTTGGCTCCCATGCGGCCGGCCATTTCGAGGGCGAGCACCACAGACCTTTGCAGGCCGGCCTCATCCTTGAAGATGTCGAGCTCGAACATGGGGAGCACGATCAGACCAATCTTGCCAGTCGGAAGCTCGTAAACGCTGGAAAGACGCGGCTGATGCCGGAACCAACGAGCAATCAGTTCGTCGCGGCTCAATCCACTGACCGCCACAAAGGCGTCGGGAATGCAGGCCAGGGCGACGGCACTCACCTTCGGCAAGGCGTCTCCGTCATCGACAAATTCCAATTCGATGTGACCGCTCGCCGCGATGGCATCGAGGTCCACCGAAGCCGCAGGCAAGCCCGCCTCCAGATCTTCGCGGTCCTCGGTGCGATGCAGGTAATCGGCGAGTTGTTCGATGGTCGGGTAACGCAGGAAGGCCTCGACCGGGATGTGCCGATTGAACGCTTCCGAGGCGTGCGCCAGGATTCTCACGGCGAGCAGGGAGTCGCCGCCCATTTCGAAGAAGTTGTCCCGGATGCCCACATTGGCTCCGAACGCCTCTTCGAAGATATCCGAGAGAAGGTATTCGCTGGCGGTGGATGGGGCCAAGTAAACCGTCTCCAAGCCGGAGCGATCGATCTTGGGAGCTGGGAGTCGTTTCCGATCCACCTTGCGATTCGGCGTCAAGGGGAAGGAATCGACGATGCAGTAGAAGGCGGGACGCATGCTCTCGGGCAAGCGATCCGCGAGGTGGGCGCGCAGCTCCGGGATCAGTCCCTCCGTCGGTCCGTCCGGGATGATGTAAGCCACCAGGTTCGGGCCGCCAGGGAGATCCTCCCGCTTGGCGACGACGGCCTGACGGACGCGGCTGTGGGCAAAAAGATGGGATTCGATGTCGTCCAACTCCATGCGCACCCCGCGCAACTTGATCTGGAAGTCGGCGCGGCCGAGGCACTCGAGATTTCCGTCGCGGTTCCACCGGGCCAAGTCCCCCGTCTTGTAGAGACGCTCGGTGGTGCCGTTGGGCAACGCGACCTGGACGAACTTCTCCGCGGTCAGGGTGGGCTGGCCGTGATAGCCTCGGGCCAAACCGTCGCCGCCGATGTAGAGGTCACCGACGAACCCAGCTGGAACCGGCATGAGATGCTCGTCGAGAAGATAGACCGTGGTGTTCGCGATCGGTTTGCCGATGTGGATCATTCCTGTGCCGGGGGAGACGCGGCTGCAGGTCGACCAAACGGTCGTCTCCGTGGGCCCATAAAGGTTCCAGAGTTCCTTGCACGAGGGGAGGAGCTGGTCCGCCAAACGCCGGCTCAGGGGCTCACCACCGGAAAAGATCCGGAGGTCAGGCTTCCCGTCCCAGCCGCCATCGAGCAGCATTTGCCAAGTGGCCGGGGTGGCCTGCATGACGGTGATGTCAAACTCGTCGAGCATGTGGCCAAGGTGGCGGCCATCCTTCACCTCGTCGCGGCTTGCGATAACGCACTCCGCCCCAGTCAGGAGCGGGAGATAGATCTCCATGAGCGAGATGTCGAAACTCAGGGTGGTCACCGCCAGCAAGCGGTCGCCTGAACCAAGGCCGGGAGTCTCCCGCATCGAACAGAGGAAGTTGACCGCTGCCTGATGGGAAATCTCCACGCCCTTGGGAACCCCGGTGGACCCGGAGGTGTAGATGATGTAGGCGAGGGACTCTGGCCGCAACCCCTTGACGACGGGGCCACTGTCGGTGGCCTCGACATCTTCCAGACAGAGAATGTTCCAGTCGCCCTTGGGCAACTGCTTCACTAAACGCCGCTGCGTGACCAAGACTTTCGGCTTGGCGTCCGCCAGCATCATCTCGAGGCGCTGAGCCGGGAACTCGGGATCCATCGGGACGTAACATCCACCGGACTTCAGAATCCCAAGGGTTCCGACCACCATGTCACAGGAACGATCTGCAAGCAGCGCCACGGGCTGATCCGGACCGACTCCGGCCTCGGCCAAGAGTTGGGCCAAGCCGTCCGCCTTGCGATCGAGTTGGTTGAAGGTGAGAGTATCACCGCCGCAGCGCACCGCGATCTTGTCCGGGGTGGCCACAACCTGTTCGGCAACCAAATCGTGGAGCAACTCGTTGCCCGGGTAATCGGTCTCCGTGGCGTTCCAGGTTTCCAGGAGGCGAGTCTGCTCGGTCGGGGAGAGCAGGTTGATGGCGGAGACCGGCTTGGCTGGATCCGCAGTCACTTCCCGCAGCACCTGAGCGTAGAGATCGTTCAGGGCCGAGATCGTGTCCTTGTCGAAGAGGTCAGCGTTATACTGCCAGCATCCATAAAGTTCACCGCCGGCTTCCTCCACCACCAGAGTGATCTCGAACTGCGCTTGGCGCAAGGTCAGGTCCACGGTCTCGACGGTCATGTCGCCAATGTGGAACTTGTGGCCGCCTTGGCCGATGAGGAACACAGCGATGCCCTGTTCATCGACCCCGGGGATCCGCTCCATGGAGAACGAGACCTGGAAGACCGGGGAACGACTCGGATCACGCGGCACGTGCAGTTGATCGACAAGTTTGGAGAGCGGGTAATGCTGGTTTTCCAACGCCCCGACCACCCGGCGCCCGGTGGCCGCGAGGAAATCGCGAAACGTGATTTCGCCGGTCACCTGACTGCGCATCGGGATGGGGTTGATGAAGTAGCCCACCACCCCGTGCAGTTCGGATTGATTCCTTCCAGCCAGCGGCACCCCGACGATCAGATCGTCTTGCTTGCAGTAACGGTGCAGCAAGAGATCGAATGCCGAGAGCAGAGTGGAGAAGAGCGTGACGTTCTCGGTCTCTGCCAGTTTGACCACGGCCTGGGTCAGCTGCTTGTCCAGTTTGAACCCGTGCGCTCCGCCATTGAAGGTCTGAACCGGCGGCCGCGGGCGATCGGTCGGCAGATCCAGCACCATCGGCGCCCCATCAAGTTGCCCCTTCCAGTATTCGAGCAACCGGGCCCCGGATTCTCCTGACAGGTGCACCTGCTCCCACGCGACAAAGTCATGATAGCGAGTCTCCACCTTGTCCCATTCAGGCAGGCGACCGACCCGGCGCGAGAAGTAGCTCTCGATGAGGTCGCGCATCACCAGGGTGACGGACCAAGCGTCGGAAATGATGTGATGGATCGAGAGCAGGGCGATGTGCGCGTTGTCCGCGGTGCGGAACAGTTCCAATCGGACCACGGGCCCGTTCTCGAGATTGAACGGCTGGTTGGCGTGCTGCATCACCAGCTGTTTGATGTCCGCCTCGGAAAGATGGGTGGCGTCGTGCTCCCGGAAGTCCACGGTCCGCCCCTTGCGGACTCGTTGCACTGGGGTGCCGTTGACCGTGTGGAAGGTGACATCGAGCATCGGATGCCGCTCGAACAGTCCCTTGAAGGCTTCCTGCATGGTCGGAATATCGACCAGCGGAGTGATCTTCGAACTGAAGACCAAGTTGTAAGCCGGGGACTGCGGCGCCAGTTGGTGGAGGAACCACAGGGCCTTTTGCCCCTCCGTGAGCGGGAATTCGGTGCGGTCCTGACCCGAAATCGAGAATGGAGGAAGCGAAGCCGTGGGAGCACCGGGGCGCGCCGTTCCCTCACCCTCGCTCAGTTCGTCGCCGGCACTCGCCAGCAACGATTCCAAGATGGGCACCGACAGCTCCCGGACGTTCGGTCCGTTCAGCACGGCCCCCATGGGCACCGAAATGCCCAGCTGGGATTCCACCCGGTTCATCAGCTCGATCGCCATCAGGGAATCGAGCCCGAGCTGGTTGAGGGGAACATCCTTGTTGATCTTGGAGACGTCGGTCCCGAAGACTCCGGCCACCTGCTCGGCCAGGAAGTTTTCCATCAGCCCCTGCCTTGCGTCCGCAGCGGCGTTGATGATCTGGCTCCGGATGGCACCACCCTCGCCCTCGCCATCCTGGCCGACGACGCACGAATACGTCTTGGTGGCGATCAGCGCAGCGAAACGCGAGAGCGAGCTCCAATCGATCCGGGAAGCCGCCAAGTTTGCGACGTCGCGGATCATGAACCGTTGGAAGACGCTCAGGGTCTCCCGCATGTCGTAAGTCGACAACCCGAGCAGCTCCAGATATTGCTCCGTCTTCTCGTTGCGCTCGACAAACCCGGCCCCTTTCAAGGCCCCCCAGTTGAAGGTGAGCCCGGGAAGACCCAACGATCTCCGATGCTGCGCGATGGCGTCGAGGAAGGCGTTGCCGGCGTTGTAATTCGATTGCCGGACCGCGCCCATCACGGTGGAGAACGAGGAGAAAGAGACGAAGAGATCGAGCGGAATGTCCAGGGTCAGGTGATGGAGAATCCAGGCACCCAACATCTTCGGATGCACGACCCGGTCGAAGCCTTCCTCGTCCAAATCGATGATGTCCAGGTCGTTGATGACCATCGCTCCGTGGATCACTCCGGCGAGCGGAGCTGCCCCTGATTGGATCGCCGCCACAATCTGGCGCATCGCTTCCGGGTCGGTCACACTGGCACGGGCGTCGGTCACTTGAACTCCCTCGGCGCGCATCGCTTCAATCTCGCTCGCGGCCGGTTCCTTCGGACCACTGCGGGACACGAGGCAGAGGTGGCGAGCCCCGTTGCGACTCATCCACTTTGCCAACTCGAAACCGAACCCGCCCGCGCCTCCGGTGATGAGGTAGGTGCGGTCCGCTCGGAAGAGATGGCCCTCCTGGCTGCAGGGGGCGACTGGGATCGATGGAACGTCGAAGGTGAGAACGTTCTTCCCGACGTGCTTGCCTTGCGCCATGTAGCGGAAGGCATCGACCACTTCGGTGATTGGGAAGACGCGGTGTGGGAGGGCCTGATACGTCTTGGCGAAGAGGTGCCCCTCCAGCTCGCGCATCATCGAGGCGATGAACGCCGGTTTCGACTCCAGGTGCTGCGCCAAATCGACGACAAAGTAGGAGATGTTGTTCTTCAACATCTCGAGGCCGAACTTGGAGTTGTTGTAGACGTCGATCTTGCCGATCTCGATGAATCGGCCAAAGCGCCGCAAACAGCCGAAGCTCTTCGGAATGAAGTCTCCCGCCAGGGAATTGAGCACGCAATCCACGCCCTCACCGTTGGTGATGCGCATGACCTCGTCCGCGAAATCCAGCGTCCGGGAATTCATGACGTGGTGCACGCCCATTTCCCGCAGCAACTGCCGCTTCTCGTCGCTTCCGGCGGTCGAGAAAATCTCCAGGCCGAGATTTTGGGCGATCTGGATGGCCGCCTGACCCACACCACCGGTTCCGGCGTGAATCAGAACGCGCTCTCCTTTCTCCATCCGCGCCAAGTGAACCAGCGCGTAATGACTGGTCAGGAAGACGGTTGGCAAAGTCGCCGCCTCCTCAAAGCTGAGGTGATCGGGTTTCCGGAACACGAGGTCCCGGTGCACGGTCGCATAGCTTCGGAAAGCATAGGGAGCCATGCCGACCACGTTGTCGCCCGGCTGTAGGTCGGTCACCCCAGCCCCGACTCGCACCACCGTGCCGGAAACGTCATCGCCGAACCAGCGGATGTCGACCGGATTGCCCGGATACATGCCGAGCGCTTTCATGACGTCCCGGAAGTTGATGCCTCCCGCCTTCACCAGGATCTCGATCTCGCCCGGACCGGGCTCGATCCTCGGTGTGACGTTGAGGGAGAGATTCTGCAGGACGCCGGGTTTGTCGATCTCCAACCGATAGGGCAGAACAGAACCGTCCGGCTGGACGGCGTCCGTCCGCTTCAGGGGAATCTCCTCGGCCTTGACCCGGTGGAGCCGGTTCACATGGCGAACTTGGCCGCGGTAAGCGATCTCAAACTCGCTGTCGGGCCGCAAAATCTCGGCCGCCAGATCCTCCGCCTCAAAGTCGTGGCGATGGGCGTCGAGATCGACCGTGGTGACCGGCCAATCGGGATGCTCGTTGTTGGCGACACGGCAAAAACCGGTGAGCGGGGCCGTGCCGATGGAGTGAAGCGGTTCGCCGACGACCGACAGCCTCCCGCGGGTCACGACATACAGCCGCGGCGCCGGGCTCGGCTTCAGCTGATGCAGGGCGTGGATCAAAACCCGAAGCGAGTGCGTGCCGTGCGTCTGACTGTCCCGGAGCTGATCCAGTGAGATCGTGGTGCCGGGATCATCCAGGGTCCAACCATGAACCAGTGTGGTGGTCCGGTGACCTGCGGCCGTCAGTTCCTGGAAGAGTCGGGTCCAATCCTCCTTTTCCAGCGGGTTGAGGATGAAGCCAGAATCTCCATCGCGGCCAAAAGCGGCCCCGGGACGGACGGAAACCAACTTTCGTCCAGCGCTCTGAAGGAGCGAAGCCAGCTGACCACCTTCACTCTGGGACCTTAGCCAGAGAACGGTGTCGCCATTTGCAGAATCCTCCGGTCCGGCCGGAACCGACTCCACTTCCACCTCCGGTGCCCGGGCCAGGAAGACCGCCTGTTGACACTCGCTGCTGCGCTCCGAGCTGACGAAGAAGTCGACGTCGCGAAAGCCCATGTCCTGGAGAAGCGAAAGCCAGCGGTCCCTCGGCAAAAGCGCCGAATTCGGACGCAACTCCGTGTCTGAGTAATACCACCACCCCTTGAGCAGGCCGAAGACGTTGTTCAGAGTGACTCTTTCGTTGGTGACCTCAAGGAACATCAACATCCCCTCCGGCGCCAGGCAGGATCGCAGGTTGGTTAGAGTGTTCCTCAGATCCGAAGTGGCGTGGATCACATTGGTCGCCAGAATCAGGTCAAAACCGCCTTCCGGTATTCCCTGGGCTGAGGCACTTTTCTCGATGTCGAAGGTTGCATATTCGACAAACGGATAATCCGCAAACTGACGCTTGGCGTCGGCCAGGAAAGCCGGGCTGGTGTCAGTGAACGTGTATTCCGCCCGATGCGCCGGCAAAACCGGGAGGACGGCGCGCGTCAGGGAACCGGTGCCGGCCCCGACTTCGAGAATTCGCAAATCGCGCCGCGGCGGTAGGGTGGAGATCACCTGCTGGATCGCGATGCCGATCAACTCGTTGTTCGCCGCGAAATCCCCGCCTTGCCGGTAAAAGGTCGTCAGCGCATCGATCGATTTGCCGCCTGGAAAGAGCAATTCTACCGGATCCGCATCTCCCACCAGCACATCGCCCAAGGCGGGTCCGGTGACCAGTTGCAGCTCCGCCTCGCTGGCGAACTGCGGAAACTCAGCGATCAGGTTACGGAGCTCCGTGAGGGCATCGGACTTGGTCGGAACGTTGGTGATCTTCCAACTCTCGCTCCCGGACGACTTCAGCCAACCGGCCGCCGTCAGCGTATCCAAGTGGGCGTTCGTCAGGCGGCGATGGATTGGGAGAATCCCGAGGGAGTCGATGAATTGACTAAGCTCAATGGTTTGGCCAAGAACCGGGGCCCAGCCGAGATCTAGAAAAGCGTTGATCACGAATTGCTCGACCGTTTTGTCGAGACGCGCCTCGAAACTTTCGTAATAGGACTTGAGTCCATGCCGCTCGTAAACAGCTGGCATGGCCGAACGCACCTCCTTGACGACGCTCGGGATCGGGGCAAACGAAACCCCTCCCTCGGTTCGGCTCCCTTTGAGCCGTCTGGCTTCCCAGCGGAATTGATAGAAAGAGTTATCGAGCTCCTCCTCCTTCTCATCCTTTTGATCCACGCGATCCACGCGGAAATCGACGATTTCGGCGATCTGGCGGCCATCCTGATTGAAGACGGTGATGTTGGAGATCAACGATTCACCGTCATCAAAGTGGATGCGCGAGTGGGCCCACAACGTGGTGGGAATCGGCTCCTGGAAAATCCGAATCCGTCCGACGGAGGCGGGCAGGTAGAAGTAATCCGAACCCTTGGCATCATCGGGAACCACCTGGGCCCCCTTCACACCGTGAAACAGGGCGTCGAGAACCGCGGGATGAAACCGGTAGCCTTTCAGATCGGCCTGGACCGAAGCAGGGACCACGATTTCGGCGAGGGATTCATGGGACCTGCGCCAGACGTTTTGCAGGTGCTGGAAGTTCGGCCCAAATTGGTAGCCGGCATCGAGGTAATCCTTGTAGTAGGCGTCGTGGTCAAAGTGCTTGACCATCCTCGACTTGATCTCCTCGAAGTTCGTCTGGGCGGGCACAGGCTGCCCAAGTTTGCGCAGACGCCCCTGGGCGTTGAGTTCCCACTCCTTCAGGTTGTTCTTGGAGGCATTGCTGTAAACCGAGAAACTCCGGTCTCCCTCATCGAACACCACCCTCACCGTCGGGATCTTGGACTCGCTTATGAAGAGGGCCTTCTTCGCCTCCAACTCCTCGACGCAATAGTCTTCACCGGGGTAAAGCTCCCGGCACAGGGCAAGACCGATCTCGCCGTAACCAGCGGCCGGGAAGATGATCGAATCCCAAAACCGGTGATCGTCGAGGTAGGGGAAGAGCCGCGGGTCCAGGTAGAACTCGTAGGTGGGCTTGGTGGCTCCGATCCGGATACCGAGGAGCGGGTGCACTGCGGGGCTGCAGCGAACGTGCGTGCCCTCCTCTGATTCAAGCCAGAAGCGCTCCCGGTTCCACGGGTATGCCGGCTGCGGAACGAACACGCCACCGGCCTGATTGATCGCACGCCAATCGACCTCGCGGCCGTGCAGGTGAAGCCGCGAGAAGTTGCCCAGCATCTCCTCGATCTCAACCGTCTTGCGGGCCAGCGAATGAAACACCGCCCCCTTGCGCTTCAGCTCCTGAAGACACTCGTTGATCGGTCCTTGCAGGGCCGGGTGGGGGCCGATTTCCAGAAAAAGACGCTCCCCTCCGCGGATCAGATTCATCACCGCCGGAGCGAAGAGAACCGCTTCCCGAACGTTCCGCCACCAGTAGTGGGCATCCAACTCCTCACCGCGCATCACGCCACCGGTGACGGTGGAAATGTAGGGAATCGTGGTCGGTCGTGGACGGATATCGCTGAGGGCCCCCAACAGCTCATCCTTGATGGGCGCCATCTGAAAGGTGTGGAAGCCGTAGTTGATCCGCAGGATCCGAACGAACTTGCCCGCGGCTTCCAGCTTCGCGGCCAATTCCTCGAGCGGCAGGCGGTCACCCGCCAGGGTCACGAGGGTCGGGCTGTTCACCACCGCGACCTCAATCACTCCCTCATAACCAACCAGCCACTCGCGGGCCTCGCTCTCGCTCAGACCGACCGCATACATCCGGCCCTTGTTGCCGTCGCCACCCGTCTGCTCCTGCAGTCGGGAGCGGTGCACGATGACTTTCACCGCATCCGCAAGGCTGTAAACACCGGCGGCATAGGCGGCGGCGACCTCGCCAACGGAGTGACCGACCACTTTGTGAGGCACCACTCCCCAGCTCTTCCAAAGCTCTGTCAGGGCGACTTGAAGAGCAAAGATCGCCGGTTGAGCGATGTAGGTCCGGTTGATATTGGATGCCTGCTCGCTCTCTTTGGTCATCTCTTCGAGGAGAGACCAGTCCGCCAACTTGCGCACCTCGGCGTCGATCTCCTCGATCGTCCGACGGAAGACCGGCTCGGTCCGGAGCAACTCCTGGCCCATCTTCCACCATTGGGCGCCCTGGCCCGTGTAGACAAAAACTGTCGGGTGGGACTCGTCCGCGGCGGTGCCGGAAAGGACTCCGGGGACCTCTTCATTCCCCTTGGCAAGATGGCGCAGTCTGTCCCGCAACTCCGCCGCATTGTGCCCGATGACCACGGCTCGCTTGTCGTGTTGCTCCTTGCGCGCTCCGGCTGAGTAACAGACCTCGGCGAGATCGAGTGACTCATCCTCCAGGAAGCGGCGGTAGCGGTCGGCATAGGCACGCAAAGTCCCCTCGTCCTTGCCAGAGATTGGCAGAAGAAAGGGGCGGGCCGCCACTTCGGCGGGCCTCTCCACAGGGGTCGGAAGGGGAGGAGCTTCCAATACGATGTGGGCGTTGGTCCCGCCAAACCCAAACGAATTCACCGAGGCGACCGGCGGCGCGCCATCCGGCGTCTTGAGCGGGGTCAGTTCGCTGACGACCTTCAGCTTCAACCCCTCGAAGTCGATGTTCGGGTTCGGCTTTTTGAAGTTAAGATTCGGGGGCACCATCCCCTTGTGCAGCACGAGCGCCGCCTTCACCATGCCGGCGGCACCGGAGCCTGACTCGAGATGCCCGATGTTGGTCTTGACCGAGCCGATCAGGCACTTGTTCTTCTTGTCCCGCCCCTGGGAGAGCACGTGACCGAGTGCGTTGGTCTCGATGGGGTCACCGACGGGGGTCCCCGTTCCATGGGCCTCCATGTAGGTGACGCGGGAGGGGGGGAACCCGGCTTGTTGATAGGCCTCCACCAACATAGCCGCCTGGGTCTCTTGGCCGGGCACCGTCATCGAGGAGGTGTGGCCGTCCTGATTGATCACCGCCGCACGCACCGTAGCGTAGATCCGGTCGCCATTGGCCAGGGCCTTGGACAGCGGGAGCAAGAGCATCATGCCCGCTCCCTCGCCCCGGACGTAACCGTTGGCCCGATCGTCGAACGCAAAGCATTGGCCGCTCGGAGAAAGCATGGTCGCCTTCGAGAACCCGATCGAGGTGTCCGGCGTCAGCAGGGCGTTCACCCCGCCGACCAGGGCGTAATCAATTTCGCCAGACCACAGATCCTTGCAGCCCAAATTGATCGCGACCAACGCCGAGGAACAGGCGGTATCCACCGAAAGAGCGGGTCCCTTGAGGTCCAGGAGGTAGGCGATCCGGTTGGAGGCGATCGACAAGGTGGCCCCCGAGTTGGTGTGGACATCCACATCCTCGGGACTGGTCATCTGGACTTGGGCGTAGTCGTTGGAAGCGATGCCGACGTAGACGCCGGTGCGGGTCCCCGCCAGCTTGGAAGGACGATAGCCAGCATTTTCAATTGCTTCCCAAGTGCATTCCAAGAGCCAGCGCTGCTGCGGATCCATGCGGAGTGCTTCCCGGGGCGAGATTCCCCAGAACTGGGCATCGAAATGATCGAGGTTGTCGATAAATCCGCCCCACTTGGTGTGCATCTTTCGCGGAATGGAAGTGTCCGGGTGATAAAAGCGCTCCCGATTCCAGCGATTGGCTGGCACCTCGACGATGCCCGAACGACCCTCCTTCAAAAGCTTCCAGAAGGACTCAGTGTCATCGACCCCACCGGGGAAACGACAACCGATTCCTACGATAGCCAGTGGCTCCCGCTGGGAGGACCCGTTCCGATTCGTATCCATGCGTGCAGCTTGCAGATCTAATTCCTTACGTCCCAAACAACCAAGAGTCGGACCCGTGCCTACGGCGACAAACGCCTTGACCCGGAAACCGGACTTACACGGGGTTTTCGGGCGGAGTCAAATTTGAAAATCCAGCCTTCAACAGTCGGCGACCGCAAAAGAAAGCGATGAGGCAGGGTCGGCGGCGATGGACGTAGATGGTGTTGGGAATCGTGGACATTTCTAGATTGGTTGGAAAAACAAACGAAAAAAAATCGACGGACTATTGAGTTTCGAGGTTGGCGCGCCGCCCTGACAGAGCGATTTTATTTTATGGACGACGATACAAACTCCTCTTACGAGCGGC
This sequence comes from Verrucomicrobiota bacterium, assembly GCA_003402735.1. Lineage (GTDB taxonomy): Bacteria > Verrucomicrobiota > Verrucomicrobiia > Verrucomicrobiales > DEV007 > V1-115. The sequence continues at coordinate 38,201 of QQNE01000017.1, read as the reverse complement.
GCGCCGCAGATGGGAGCGAATGCTGTGGCAAGACAGTTGAAAAATTGCGCGAAGTGATTCATGAAACTTGGCAACGAGGGGCCGAGGAAGCGCGCTCAGCTGCGCAACAGGCCGCCCCGAGGGCCCGGGAGGTGATCGAAGACATCCTCAAGGATCTCTCATACACCCTCTCTTTCGGAGCGGCCTTTGCCTCGGCCTTGGCCCGGGATTTGGCCTCCGAGGAGGTCAAGGAATCCCGGAACCGAGGCACGGAAGCTGGAGCCAAGGCGGCCCAGGATCTGCTGGCCAAGGTCCACCCGCCCCGCACTGGCCCAAGCCCATCGGCGGGGTCCGGAACCGGTGATGAACCCTTTTAAGGGCCCGGGTTGGAGTTTTCAGATACTTGGGAAAGGGCGCCAGCGCTGAAACGTCTCGATCGCCTCGTATTCCGCCATGCCCAAGGAATCGTAGTTCGCCGCGTTTTTCTGATTCAGGGTTGCCGCCTCCCATTCGTCCTGTCGGATGGATTGGAATTTGCGGATCGCGTTGAGCTTCCGTTCGAGTTGGATCGGACTCAACGGCACCGCCATGTCGATTTCGTGATCCGCCAGCGGCCGTTCTTTTCCGCGGTAGAGCCAGACACGGCAATGCCCGGACCATTCCCCGTTGTCCTTGAGGATCCAGGCTTCCCGGAGCGCCCGAAAGCAGAGGGCTTGGAGGGAGGTCGGCTCAGCGACATCCCCGGTGGCAAAAATCTGGTGAGGTCGGAGATCGGCCAGGACGGACGCAGTCATCGCAGTGTCATCCTCGCGCAGATTGAAACGTCGGTAGCGTCCCAACTCATAAAAAGGCAGGTCGAGGAATCGGATCTTGGCCTCCAGCAAACCGCAGGCCTCCGCAGCGTCTCGCGCTTCTCCTCGAAGGATCAGGCCTTTGAGATGCCGCACCGGGACCGGGTCGACCCCAAATTCACCCTTTTCATCAAGGAACCCCTGAATCTTGCGGGCATAGGATTGCTGCTCCGGCCATGGTTGGCTGCCGCTGGCGATGTCCTCGAGGATGATGGCGAATTTGCGGGCCTCCATGTCAGCAACGCGGAGATTCCCCGAAGTCTGGCAGACCAGCGTGACATCGTGTCCCTGTTCCACGAGTCGTTCCAGCGTTCCGCCCATGGCCACAACCGCGTCCTGCGGTTCCGGGCTGAAGACGACCACTCGCTTTCGGTTCGGCTGGGCCCGCTCGGGGCGGTGGGAGTCGTCCGCCCCGGGCTTTCCGCCCGGCCATCCGGTGATGGTGTGTTGGAGTTGGTTGAAGACACCGATATTGACATCGTAGGCGCCGCCGTGTTCCGCGAGCACATCCGCCATTCCGTTCTCATTGTAATCCTCGTCCACCAATTTCAAGACGGGCTTCCCGGTCTTGCGGGCCAGCCAGACCACCGCTTTCCGCATCATCCCTGAAGACCAATGCACCGGACCAACCAACCACGGACACCGATTCCGGGTCAGGCAGGAGGCGGCGGTTTCGTCCACGATGAAGGTGGCGTTTTCGTGCAGCTGAAGGAAGCTCGCCGAAATGGCGTCCGTCACCTGCCCCTCAACCGCCTGGGCCAAGATCTCCGCTTTGTTCTCTCCCCAGGCCATCAGGACCACTCTGCGGGCCTTCATGATCGTGCCCACTCCGATCGTGATGGCGAATCTCGGCACATTCGATTCTCCGAGGAAATCCGCCGCCGCGTCCCGCCGAGTCAACCGGTCGAGAGCGATCATCCGGGTCGGAGAGTCCTGCGCCGATCCCGGTTCGTTGAACCCGATGTGTCCGGTTCGCCCGATGCCGAGGATCTGCAGGTCGATCCCGCCAAAACTTGCGATGCGGCGCTCGTATTCCTGACAATACTCGTAGACGTCCTCCGTCTTGATCGTTCCGTCCGGGATGTTGACCTGGTCCGAGGGCATATCCACGTGGTCAAAGAGCTGATCATGCATGAAGCGGTGGTAACTCTCCGGGTGGTCCCGCCTCAATCCGTGATATTCATCCAGATTGAAGCTGATCACGTTCCGGAAACTCAAGCCCTCTTCCCGGTGCAACCGAATGAGCTCCCGATAAAAGGGCACTGGCGTCGAGCCCGTGGCCAAGCCGATGACAAACGGCCTCTCCGGAGTGGCCGCCCGGATCAGGACGGCGACTTCTTCCGCCAGTTGGCGACTCGGTTGGATGGAATCCGCGAATTCAACCACACGGACCCGTTCAAAACGTTCTCGCGCAGTCTGACGCCGTTCCCCTGAATCAAGAATGCTGGTAGCCACGGCACCGATGATGGCACCACCTTTCTTCTGACTCAAGCAGCAGGCGAGGCCGAGGACCAAGCCAGTCCGGCCCGGGCGACCCTGAACTTGCATCGACCCAGGTCACGGAGTTCTAAAAAGGTGAAATTAAGTTTGCAAAAAACGGGGCAAAAATTTAAAAGAGCGGTTCGGAGGGCTCCTGCCTTCTGCACCACGCTGTCGTTCAAACACCAATCGTTCCATGATCCGTCTCTCTGCGAACTTAGGAAAATGGCCGAGCCGCCTGATGGGCTGTCACAGTCTGTTGCTCGCCGTCACTTTCGTGGGGCTTTTGCCGCACGGGTTCGCTCAAGATGTTCCGGAAGCGGCGCGCAAGGCCGTGGCGAGGCGCCAAGAGATGGTCGCAAAGGCCGATGAAGCCGCCCTTCGTGGGCAGCGCCTTCTCGCTGACAAGGATTACGCGGGCGCGGTCAGCGAGCTGAAGAAGGCGCTCGATCTGCTTCCGGAGGCTCCAGTGGTCGAGTCGCGTCGGCTTGAATACACCCAACAGTTTGCCGATGGGAGCGTGTTGTTGGCCCGGCAACGCGCCGAGGAAGGTCAATACACGGAGGCGATGCAAATCATTGAGGCCGTTCTCGATCCGGAGATTGATCCGGAGAATTTGGAGGCCCGCCGGTTGCTCGAGGATCTGAACGATCCCGAAATCTATCCACAAGCCATCACGCCGGAGCACATTGCTCGTGTCAAGCGGGTTGAGACCGCCTTGAAGGAGGCGGCCAGCCACATCCGCATTGGCGATTACGACGGTGCCGAGCGCCGCTATCACGAGGCGTTGAACTACGATCCCTACAACTCCGCAGCTCGCCGGGGCTTGGAGGACGTCGAGAAGCATCGTCGCCTCTACTATGACACCGCCTACGACCAGACCCGTTCCACCTTTCTCCGCCAGGTCGAGGAGCAGTGGGAAATGAAGGCTCCACGATTCTCCCTCGATCGTCCAGGCGAGACCACCGGTCCGACGCTCACTCAGGACGGGATCGACTACATCAACGAAAAATTGAAAAACATTGTCATCCCGGAGATCGAGTTTCAAGACACGCCCTTCCAGGATGCCATCGACTTCCTGCGTGAAAAGAGTCGCGAATTGGACGACCTCGAGCCGGATCCGGTTCGCAAAGGGGTGAACATCGTGGATCGGTTGCCTGAGAGTGGCGGCGGTGCGCCCGCTGCCCCAGCGCCCGCCGCCGGCGGTGTGCCAGGGTTCGACGATCCCACTGCAGGAGCGGCCATGACCGGTGGCGGTTCGGGATCGACGTCCATGATCACCCTGAAGATGTCCCGGGTGCCGCTCGTTGATGCGCTGCGCTATGTCACCGAAAAGGCGCGCCTGAAGTTCAAGGTCGAGCCCAACGCGGTGGTCATCATCCCGCTCACTGAGCAAAACGCGGACCTCTTCACGCAAACGTTTCGGGTGCCGCCCTCGTTCCTGACCGCAGGTGCAGGGGGTGGGGGAGGCGGCGGTGCCGCGCTCTCCGGTGATCCTTTCGCCAATTTGGGGTCCACTCCTGCGGCCGGATCCACTTCCCTTCAACCAAAGCGCTCCGCCAAGGAAGTGCTCGAGGGCGTCGGAGTGACCTTCCCGGCGGACAGCAGCGCGATTTACAACGCCACCAACAGCCAGTTGATCGTCCGCAACACCCAGGCCAACCTCGATCTCGTCGAGGCTTATGTGGACTCTCTGAAAGAAGATGTGCAGAAGCAGATCTTCATCAGTTCCAAGTTTGTCGAGATTGGTCAGGACAACGACGATACCTTCGGCTTCGACTGGTTGCTCGGGAAGGCGAACATTCCGGGCTCAGACCGCGTCTTCGCCGGTGGCGGGACGATCGGGAGCACTCGGGGCGAGCAGCAGGCCCAGGATTGGTCGTTCGTGGAGCCGATCAGCCAGCAACCCTTTGGTGGGACTGCACTCACCTCAGGTCTGCGCAGTGGAGCTCTCGCGGTGAACCGCAATTCCGTCGACGCTCTTTTGACCAATTCGATTGCCGGGCAGTCCGCCCTCGCTCCGGCGATCCTCTCGATGGCCGGCGTTTTCACCGATCCCCAGTTCCAGGTGGTTTTGCGCGCCATCGCCCAGAGCAAGGGAACCGACCTCATGTCGGCCCCCAGCGTGGTGGCTCGCAGTGGCCAGATCGCCAAACTGGAGGTGATTCGGGAGTTCATCTATCCCACCGAGTATGATCCGCCGGAGATTCCGGACCAGTTCGGAAACCAAGGGGCCGCCGGGGGACTTCTTGGCGGAGCCGCTCCCTCGGTGTCCTCTTTCCCGGTCACTCCAGCTAACCCCACCGCTTTCGAAACCCGCAATGTGGGTGTCACACTGCAGGCAACGCCTACGATTGGACCCGATGGATTTACGATCGACCTCAGGCTCGAGCCCGAAGTCGTCGAGTTTGAGGGGTTCATCAACTACGGAAGCCCGATCTATACCGGAGGCACTGCTGCCGGACAGCCCGTCCAGGTTCTCTTGACCGAAAACCGCATCGAGATGCCCGTCTTCGCGAAGCGCTCCGTGGCGACGGACGTCACCATCTGGGACGGCCAAACGGTGGCGGTGGGTGGCTTGATCCGCGAGGACATCCAGCACGTGGAGGACAAGTTGCCGATCCTCGGCGATCTCCCCGTGGCCGGCTTCTTGTTCCGCAGCAAGTCGGAGGTTCATGCCAAGCGCAACCTCACCATCTTTGTCACGGCGAGGCTCATCGATCCCTCAGGAGCCCCAATCAACGAAAGCGTCGACGAACCAGTGACACCGATCAAGGTGCCGGGTTCGTGATGATCATGACTTCGTCCCATCTCGAGTGATGGGGACGGGCCCTGCGGGACCGGGCGGAAGCAACCTTGATTACTGGATTCTGGTTCCTCGATCTCCTCTCGGCTCCATGAAGCTCGTTGCCGTCACGGGCGGCATTGCCACCGGAAAGTCTTCGGTTTGCAGACTGCTTTCACAGGACCTGGGTTGCCCCGCATGCAGCTGCGATGAGATCGTCCACATCCTTTTGCGTTCGGGCCACGTCATTCGTTCGGTTCTGCAACAATTTCCCTCGGTTGCCGATTCATCGGGCCAGATCGATCGATCCTCCTTGGCTCGGATCGTGTTCGCGGAACCGGATCGACGTCGTTGGTTGGAAGATTTCCTTCATCCCTTGGTGCTCCGCCGGGTCCAGGAATGGATTGCAGAGAACGAATCGACTTCCTCCCTGGGTCTGGTGGAGGTTCCTTTGCTATATGAGGTTGATTTTCCAGTCGAACGAGACGTTGATGTGGTCGTAGCTTGCTCGCAGGATACCCAGATGCGGCGATTGGCCATTCGCGAAGGAAGTAGCGATCGGGCGGTCGGCCGGTTGGCAGCTCAGATGCCCCTTTCGGAAAAGATTTCCCGGGCAGGGCTCGTGATCTGGAACGAGGGCAGCCTTGGGACGCTAACCCGACTGGTGGCTTTAGCCGCCCGCGGGATTCACCAGAAGACGCAATGAGTAATGATTCCACCGAAGAGCCGACGGAGACCTCCGCAGAGCCGACTCCCGTTGCCACCGCCGTCGCGGTTGAACCGGCACCGGCGACCGTCGCCGACGCGGATGTCGCCACCGCATCGCTCCCGCCATCCCCGCCTCCCCGCAAACAGGTGGAGGTTCCCGCTCTGGTCGATCTCAATGTCCTGCATCGCCGGCCCTTGGCCGAGTTGCACCGCGAAGCCATCAAGGCTGAGCTGCGTGTGGCGGGCATTCGATCCAAGCATCAGCTCATTTTTGAACTGGCCACCTTCTATGGACGCCACGGCAGCCGCATCGAGGCCGAGGGCGTGTTGGAACACGATGGGACCAACCATGGATTCCTCCGCTGGCCGGAATTCAGTTTCGCTCCGCTTCCGGACGATCTCTACGTGCCGAATCACTTGATTCGAAAGTATGGCTTGCGCCCCGGAAATTCAATCCGCTGCACCGCGCGCGCTGCCCGGGACAAAGAGAAGTTCTCTGCGGTGGACGAGATCTTGTCGATCGAGGGAGTCCCGGTCGATCAGTGGACCGCCCCCAAGCCTTTTGACAAGCTCACCGCTCTGTTCCCTCAGGATCGGATCATCCTCGAGAATCCGAAAGGGGCATCGGTATCTTCGCGCATCGTCGATTTGGTCGCGCCCTTGGGCAAGGGCCAGCGGGGATTGATTGTCGCTCCTCCCAGGGGTGGCAAGACCCTCATGCTCAAGGAGATCGCTCGCTCCATCCGGGCGAATCATCCGGAGATCGAATTGATCGTGTTGCTTTTGGACGAGCGTCCCGAGGAGGTCACGGATTTTCGAGAAGCGGTGGATGTTCCTGTTTTCAGCTCCACGTTCGATGAACCTTCGCGACGTCACATCCAGGTTTCGGAGATGGTGGCGCAACGGGCCAAGCGACTCGTCGAGTTGGGCAAGGATGTGGTCATTCTGCTCGACAGCCTGACCCGTTTGGCTCGCGGTCACAATCAGGCTCAGGGAGGGACCCCGGCCGCTGGTCGGACCATGTCGGGCGGTCTCGGTTCCAAAGCCTTGGAGAAACCCCGCAAGTTCTTCGGGGCAGCCCGAAATGTGGAGGAGGGCGGCAGCTTGACGATTCTGGCCACGGCCTTGATCGAAACCGAAAACCGCATGGACGAGGTGATCTTCGAGGAGTTCAAGGGCACCGGCAACATGGAGATCGCTTTGGACCGGGAAATGGTCGAGAAGCGGATTTTCCCGGCGATTCACCTGAACCGATCTGGAACTAGAAACGATGAAAAGTTGTATCATCCGGACGAATTCCGACGTGTCACGATTCTTCGTCGTGAGCTTGCGAAATTGCCTGCCGTGGAGGCGATGGAAGTGCTCATTCGCAACGTCAAACACACCGGCTCAAACGCCGAGCTGCTTCTCAAGGGGCTCCGATAACCTGAACTCAGTTTCTTCAGCCTATTACCAATCAGCAGGCCAACCATCTGTTACCCGCCGAGGAGTTGATCATTTCCTCTCCGGCTCAGCTTGACCATCTCTTGGAGAGATTGGAGGGGCAGAGCGGAATCCGCTGCGGTCTCGATACGGAGGCGGACAGTCTGCACTCTTACCGGGAGAAACTTTGCCTGGTGCAGTTTTGTTGCGAGGATTTCTTGGCGGTCATCGATCCGCTCAAGATTGATCATGCGGTTCTGAGCCGGTTTCTCGAGTTTCTCCGTCCGCGGGTGGTCTGGCTTCACGGAGCGGACTTCGATATGACCCTGATTCTCCGGACCTTCGGTTTTCTGCCGGAGCAGATTCTCGATACTCAATTGGCTTCGCGACTCGTCGGGCATCAACGCTTTGGCTTGGCCAATCTCATCGAGGATTACTTCGGGGTGAAGCTCTCCAAATCCTCCCAAAAAGCGGATTGGGGAAGCCGCCCGCTGAAAGAGAAGATGCTGTCCTACGCCTATGACGATGTCCGCTATCTTCTGCCGTTGGCGGATCGGCTTTGCGAGAAACTCCACGAGCTCGGGCGTTGGGGATGGTTCGAAGAATGGTGTCGGTTTGCCCGGCAGGCCGTATTGAATCGCAGGGAGCGTGCCCCTGAAGAGGTTTGGAGAATCTCGGGCTGGGGCAAACTGGAGCGGGAGGGACTCGCTTACCTTCGGGAACTCTGGTATTGGCGCGATCGGGAGAGTGAAATCTTGGACCGTCCTTCATTCCGGGTAATGACGAACCAGAGTTTGTTGGATTTGGCGATGGCCGCTGCTTCCGGAGAGGAGATCCGCGGCGCCAGGGGATTGCGTCCGGTTCAGTGCGAGCGTTTGCGGGAGGCGATCCGCACGGCCTCATCCCTCAAACGGGAGGAATGGCCCCTCAAACGAGTCGGTCTAGCCAAGCCCCGAGAGGACATCAATCAATTCGCGTTTGAATCCCTGCGGAAGCGGCGAGATGAGCAGGCGTCCCGCCTCGGATTGGAACCCACGATTGTGGCGACTCGTTCCGCTCTGGAAACCTTGGCCAATGACCGATCCAGGGCAGACGAGGTGTTGATGAGTTGGCAGCATGAGCTGTTGTTTGGGGACGGAGATCCTTGATCCTGATGCGTTCTGAGTCTCAAGGCGGCCCCTGGATGGAAGTTGGCTTGGTTCGCCAAGCCTCCCGAATCCTTTCCAGCTACCGACATTGGCTTGGCAGGGAGCTTGTCGAGCGCGGCAGGAACTCCCTTGAGGATGCCCGCGAGCTCTGGCACGCTTCGGTCGTGGTGGTTTCCCATGGATCCGAGGCGGATCCGTTGCTGAACTATGCAAATCGCCAGGCTCAGGCCCTCTGGGAAAGTGATCTCTCTGGCTTGGCGGGCCTGCCATCCCGATTCACGGCGGAGCCCATGGAGCGGGCTGAACGGGAAGCCATGTTGAAGCGAACGGAGGCGTTCGGTTACGTCGATGATTACCGTGGCATTCGCATCAGCCGACTCGGAAGACGGTTTGAAATCATCAAGGCCGTGGTGTGGAACGTTCTGGACGAACGTGGCAGGCCCGCAGGTCAGGCGGCCGCCTTCGATCAATGGATCGAGCTCCCCTGAGCGCCTGTCGAAAGGCTCCGGCACCGGTTTTTCGTAGCTTGGATCTGTGATCCGAGCGCCAACCATCATTCACGGTCGGATCGCAGATCCAAACTATCCAACTGCGTGCGTCTCCGCCCCAAGGGGTTCTCTTCCTTCTTTCCCGAAACAAAGCCCTTCGCTGCGCCGCGGAGGATGGCAACAGGCTTCTAAGGTGGGCCCGGCTCGGATCGTCGAACAGGCCCAGCCATCCACCAAGCCACCAGGTAGGTTGCGATCGCGCTCAGAACGAAGGTGACCACCCCAACGCCATCGTGGAATTCGTGGAACCGAGATTCTCCATGTTTGAAGAAGATCCAGGTGAGTGTCAGCGTCCGGAGCCCATTGAACAGGAAGGCCGAGGCAAAGCCCGTCACCACCATCAATAGCCGTTTCGGCCAGCTCAGGAAAAAGAATTCGCCGAAGAAAATCGAGATCATCAACAGGCTTTGAAACGAGCGAATGCCGCTGCATCCATCGTCAATCTGCAGCAACTCCCCATGCGCCGTGAGCGCGGTCCCCGTCATGGCCACCGGGATCCCCATCAGATTGGCGATCGGCACGGAATAGTCCAGCACGGCCTGGGTCAGGCGGTGAATCAGGGCGCTCTCCAACACCGGAGGCAGGGGCACTGCGGTCAGCATGAGGATGGTCACCGGCAGGAAATAGAGAAATCGGCCCGTCAGCCTCAGGACCACAGCGTGCCAAAGCGCCATCACCGTCAAAGCATGAAGCCAGATCGGAATTCGCCACGCGGGGTCCGACCTCTCCACAAGGCGGAGCATCGCCAAGGCGAAAACCGTGATCGCCACCGCGGCCATTTGGCCCGCCGGAACAGACGAATCCCGCAAGGATCTCGCCCGGACGGGCAACCGTTCCCACCGCGCCCAAAGACACCAGATCGCCAAAAACGGAACGAGCCAGCCGTAATCGTAGTAGGAGCCGTCCCGCCACCAGGGCGACAACGCGATCGCAAGTTGTCCCCAAAGCAACACTCCGAGAAGCAGGAGCGGCAAGGCCCGAACGATTCCGGGACACCGCAATTCGAGCTGATTCAGTTGGGCCATGATCTCTCCAGGGAGCTCAATCTGCTCCGCAGGCTCCAGGCCGAATGAGCGGTCTCCCTTCAGGTTCTCCAGGGAGCTGTATCCGGTCTGGGGGCGGCATTCAATCGAAAAGGATATCGTCGGTCACGGTGGTTCGCAACGGGCTTGCATCTGTCGCTGGATGGGGAAAAGGTGCGTGAGAATTGGCCAGTCGGATGCAAATGAGGAACTTTATTTCGGCCTGGATCTTCACGACTGGCGACCAAGCTACGCCCGGAACGCAGTCCGTGGAGGAAGCCTGATGGAAAGGGTTGCCATCGTCGGTGCAGGTTTGGCCGGCCTTGCCGCGGCGCGCAGGCTTCAGAAGGCCAACTTCACCGATTTTGTGATCCTGGAGCGGACCTCGCGCGCCGGGGGGCGGGTCGAAACCGGCAGTTTCGAGGGATTCCGCCTCGATGCCGGGTTCCATGTGGCGTCGACCAGCTACCCGGCCGTCCGCGAAATCGTTTCTGCCGCCTCCCTTCATCCGGCCTGGTTCGATTCCGGTGTGCTTCTGCAGTCCGCATCCGGGGAGCTGTTGCCGTTTTACAACCCCTTCCGCCATCCTGCCAAGGCGTGGAAAGCAGGTCTGCCTCCCTTTTCCTGGTGGGACCTTTTCCAGTTGGCCCGTCTCGCGCTGGAGGCACTGGTTCCGCCTGGGAAAGCGTGGTCGAGCCGGCACCAAGAGACCGCAGCCCAACTCCTGGCACGGCGCCAGTTCTCTGCGGATTGTCTGGACTCGTTTTGGCGACCCTTTTTTGGAGGCGTCTTCCTTGATAACCAGCTCGCAAGCAGTGCGGGACTGCTTCGTTATTATCTGCGCAATTTCATCCTGGGACGCGCCTTTCTGCCGACAGGTGGGATCGAAAAACTCGCCGCAGCCCTGCTCCAGGACATTCCCGAGTCAAGGATTCGCTTCGGCGCGGCCGTTCGCGCAGTCGAGAAGGGTGCGGACGAATTCCGCTTGGTGTTGGATTCCGGCGAAATCCTCAGGGCTGCGGTTGTCATCTTGGCGAACGGTCCCGTCGGCGGGGCTCAGATTTTGGGGTGGAAAGAACCATCCATGCGTTCCACCACCTCCGTCTTCTTCCGAAGCCGTCGGGCCCTCTATTCGGAGCGATGTCTCGTTCTGCCGCGCGCGAAAACCCCATTCGTCCGGCACTTCGTTCAGTTGACCAACATTGACCCGGGGTTGGCACCGGAGGGGGTTCATCTCCTCAGCGCAACCGTGCTGGACGATCGCGGACTCGATGACGAGACCCTGTTTCAGATTGCTCTCCAAGAAATCGGCGGCGTCATGCCCGACGCAGCCGGCTTGCTGGAACCACTGCACGTCGTTCGGGTTCCGGCCGCTTTGCCGGAGCAAACGCCTCAGAATTTGGTGACCTGGAGACAAAGGTGCGCCACGCTGCCGGAGGGTCTCATGGTGGCTGGCGACTTGGCTGGCAACGCGAGCCAACAGAATGCGATGCAAAGCGGCGTCGCATGCGCGGAAGCAGCCATCCAGCTGCTGCGTTAGCCGAGGCGTTCAGCGAAGTCCTCGTAGCCAAACTCTTTGATCAACTCGACTCGCTGATCCCGGTAAAGGGCCAGAGAGGGAAGGTTCACTCCGTTGAAGGTTGTGGTTTTCACGACCGTGTAATAAGCCTGGTCCTCGAAGACCAGTTGGTCACCGATCTGGAGCGGTTTGTCGAAACTGAAGTCGCCGATGACATCTCCCGCGAGGCAGGTCGGTCCCCCCAAACGATAGGTGAACGGTTTCTCTCCGGGTTCGCCCGCCCCGAGCAGTGGCGGCCGGTAGGGCATCTCCAGAACGTCCGGCATGTGGCAGGTCGCCGATAGGTCTAGGATGGCGATGCTCATCCCGTTTTCCACAATGTCCTGGACCGTGCCGATGAGGCATCCTGCCTGGTAGGCCACCGCTTCGCCCGGCTCGAGATACAGCTTCAGGTTCGGATGCCGCTTGGCAAAACTGGACAATACCTTGTGCAGGTGGTCGAGATCGTATTTCGGCGAGGTGAGCAGGTGACCGCCCCCCATGTTCAGCCACTTCATCGCCGGCAACCACTTGCCGAACCGATCCTCCACCGCGCCCAGAGCCTGCTCCAGGGCATCGTGAAACTTTTCGCAGAGCACGTGAAAGTGAAGTCCCTCGATTCCGCTCAGGTCCGATCCCTCCAGGGCACTGGCCAGCACTCCAAAGCGTGAGCCCGCTGCACACGGATCGTAAAGCGCCGCAGCCGCTGCCGAATACTCCGGATTGACTCGCAACCCGGGGGAAGGTCGCCGGGGGGCGGTGAGGACCTTCTCTCGAAACCTCTGCCACTGTCCGAGGGAATTGAAGACCAGATGGTCAGCGATTCGCAACAACTCGTCCATCTCCCGGTCCTTGTAAGCCGGTGCGAAGACATGAACCTCTCCACCGAAATGCCGGTGCGCATGGAGGGCCTCGTGCAAACCCGATGAAGTTGTTCCCGAGAGATACTGCCGCAGCAACGGGTAGAGGCTTTGGCTGCTGAAGGCTTTCTGCGCCAGCAAGATCTCCACCTGGCAGCGATCCTGGATTCCTCGCAGAATCGCGCCGTTTTGATGGAAGCGGTCCTGGTCAAACACAAAACAGGGCGTATCCAAGCCGCTCTCGCGAAAAGCCTGGGCGATTCGCAACGAGGAGGGCTCGGCACAGGGACCGGACGGGATCGGGAGCGGAACAGTGTCGTGCATGCTAGGGCGGCCTTGAGGAGTCGGGAGACCCCTTGCTACTCTAGCCCGCTCGGCGGAATCCGCATGCAATCAGCGGCGATTTTTCCTTCCGAGAGGGCAGAGGATCTCCTCGCTCACGACGATGCACCCACCCTGCATCGGACTCACAAGTTCGCCAGTTCAGACTTCGAGGGGAACCGCATCCCGCTCCTCCCACGGCAAACCAAACGCCCCCAAGTCGCTGAGGAACGGATCCGGATCGAGCTCTTCGATGTTCCAGACGCCGGGAACTTGCCAGGCACCGCTCAGGACTTGCTTTGCCCCAACAACGGGTGGAACCCCTGCCGTGTAGGAGATGGCCTGTGACTTCAGTTCCCGATAGCACGCCTCGTGATCGCACACATTGAAGATGAACCGGGTGGACTCCCTCCCGTTCTTCGAGCCGGTGATCAAGCATCCGATGCAGGTCATGCCCTTTGTGTCGGGCCCCAAACTGGCTGGATCCGGAAGCAACGCCTTCAAAAACTCGATCGGAATCACCGGATTTCCCTGATACATCACCGGTTCGATTGAGGTCATGCCCACATTCTGCAGGACCCGCAAATGCGTGAGGTAGTTCTGCGAGAACGTCATCCAAAAGCGGATGCGCTCCAAACCTGGCAAATTCAGCGCCAAACTCTCCAGTTCCTCGTGGAAAAGAAGATAGATCTCACGTGTCCCGACCTGTGCGTCAGGGAACTCATGGGCCAGATGGAGCGATAACGGATCTGTCTCCCGCCATTCTCCCTTTTCCCAAAAGCGCCCGCGCTGCGTGATCTCGCGGATGTTGATCTCCGGGTTGAAGTTCGTCGCAAAGGGCCTGCCGTGGTCACCAGCGTTGGCGTCGAGAATGTCGACATGGCGGATGGTGTCGAACCAATGCTTCGCCGCGTGAGCGCAAAAGGCGTTGGTCACGCCAGGATCGAACCCACATCCAAGAACAGCTGTCAGTCCCGCCTTTTCGAATCGGTCGCGATACGCCCACTGCCACTTGTATTCAAACTTGGCGACATCGCGAGGCTCGTAGTTTGCGGTGTCAATGTAATGAACCCCTGCCTCCAGGCAGGCATCCATCAACGTGAGGTCCTGATAGGGCAGGGCCAAATTGAGCAACACCTTGGGCCTGACTTTCTCCAACAAGCGCACCGTGGCCCCCACATCATCGGCGTCCAATTCGGCGGTCTGGATGGTCTTGCCCTCGGCTGCGAGATCCGCGGCAATGGCGTCGCAACGGCTTTTGGTACGACTCGCCAACCAGATCTCCGAAAAGATCTCGGGAAACTGAGCCGCTTTCCGAACGGTGACACTGCCGACGCCGCCGGCCCCAACTACTAGGATTTTGCTCATCGTTGCTTTGACAGTCCCAGCGGCTCCCCTGGCAGCATCATACGGAATTGTGGCCTCCGTGGAGCTCGCGAAAATTGCCCGGGACTATCGTGGGGCGCCACGCGCTGTCAACGGAGGCCCGGAAAAAACGTCAGGGTTGCCCGAGGGAGGGAAAAAACAGAAAAAGTGTTCAAAGAGACAAAATTTCGTTTGCTCGCAGGAACATGTAGTGTAAATAGAAACAACACTGTTCACGAGTTCAAATCGGCGGGCGGTGAATCAAACATAAGAAACACAAACAGACAAAAACAGTAGCCACAAAAAGAAGATGAAAACAGCATGCATCCTCAACATCGTCACCGCCCTCACATTGACTTCCGTCCTTCATGCGGGAGACCCTGCCATGTGCGGCGGCACCCGTCCCGGGGGCAAGTCTCATGAAGCACAGCCGGCCGTTGAGTCCAAGTCCTCCGTGCAACGAAGCGCCGAGGAGGTTGTCGCCCAGGTCGCTCCCGAGCGGCAGTCGGACATCCTCATCCTCCTCAACGAAGCCACCGAAGACCGCCTCCTGAAGATTGACGGGATCGCTACCACCCGGGCCTCCGCGATCATCGCTGCGCGGCCCATCGGCGCGATCACGGACCTCGTCGGGATCAAGGGGATCGGGCTGACCACCCTGAAGCGGATCCTCGATCATGATCCGAGCTCTGTCGCCCCGGCGGCGCAGGCGGATCTCCCAGCGGCGGAGGTTCAATCGAAGGGCTAATCGAAACAAAGACACGAAGCAGCAACAATCGGCCGCTCTCGCTTCCGGAAGGAAGGAGAGCGGTCAGCCTTTCAGCCTTGCGATTCCATCATCCGCTATGTTATTCCAACGCGCGACGTCGTTCTATGGCCAGATCTGCCCGAACACCGACCCGTGCTCTGCTGGCGAGGGCCGTTCATCGCCGGTCGCCTGATCGGTCATGCTTAGTGTAGCCCGTCCAGGAGAATGCGTCTCCCGAAAAAGAACCGCATAGCGGCTGATTTCTCTGCTTGAAACAAAAAAACATAAAGTGCAGAACGTTGAGCGGGCTACACTTGTGGCCCTCCCAGCCTCAAGAGATGATTCAGATTCCGAGGAGTTTTGCCTGCGACCGAGGCGCGAGGAGGGATGCTTTGCAGTCACCACTGACCGACGCGCAACGCAGGCGGCAGTCAAGAGAACCGGAAGATGCCGTCGGTTTGCTTGCGAACCACGAGGAGTCTCTTGAAATCATCCGGGATGTCGGGCCTACCGAGAGGACCTGGAGCGCAGGTCAGGGGACGCGACGGGAGTTGAGCGGGCTCAGTGATCAACGAGCAACGCAGAAGCCGCGGGAAAGGCTGCCCCCCAAAAAAGGAACGCGTAGCGGCTGGTTCGCTGCCTGAAACAAAAAACTCTAAAATGCGGAATGTTGAGTGGGAGACACTGGCACGAGTTGTGTTGACCGGAGGTTCAGCCTTAGTCTTGGGTTCAGGTCTGGGAGCCCACGCGGTTTCGCGGGCGGACCCGAAACATCGGACTCGAGTGCGGCCGGAGGACTCGGATCGTGAAATTGGTTGAATCAAGTGGGTTCCAATTCTCGTGGTATGGGCGGGGACTTCCCTCACCCCCTCGCTCCTTATGAATCAGACTTGTCACCGGTTTGCCCTCATTTGCGCCCGTGTCTCACCGTGCCTGCCCTTGAGGGTGGTGGCGGAGAACTGGCCGAACTGGCGTGGACTGCATTGGGATGGCTCATCGACCGAGACAGGCTTGCCGACAAAGTTTTCCCAGACCGAGAATCTGCGTTGGAGCACGGTTTTGCCTGGTGAAGGGGCGTCAACACCGGTCGTCTGGGGGGATTCGGTGTTTCTCACCGCGGCTGCAGGCACCGATGGTTCGGTCGCCTTGTGCTTGGACCGTGCGACCGGGATAGAAAAATGGCGGAAGACATTTTCGGGTGGCGCTTACGACAACCGGAGCAATTTCGCCTCCTCCTCCGCCACAACCGATGGGGAAAAGGTCGTTTTCTTTTTCGGCAACGGTCCGATGGCTTGTTTTGACTTCGAGGGGCGGGAGCTTTGGGCGTTTGATGTGACCGAGCGCTATGGCGATTTCTCCTTTCAGTGGACGTTCTCTTCAAGTCCGGTTCTGGAGCGTGGCAAACTGTATCTACAAGTTCTGCAGCGAAATGAAGTGGTCCATGAACGCGGCAAGGCAGGGGCAGAGTCCTACCTCCTGGCGCTGGATCCAGGGACCGGCAAAGAAATCTATCGGCACGTGCGTCCCAGCGCCGCAAAGAAGGAATCGCTTGAGGCCTATTCAACCCCGGTGCCGCTGGAGTTCAACGGTCGTCGC
Source organism: Verrucomicrobiota bacterium (assembly GCA_003402735.1). GTDB lineage: Bacteria > Verrucomicrobiota > Verrucomicrobiia > Verrucomicrobiales > DEV007 > V1-115. The sequence goes on along the minus strand of QQNE01000017.1, from coordinate 21,811 downwards.
GAGCTTCTCGTGGTGGGTGGTGACGTTTTGACGGGACATGATCCGGAGAGTGGCAAGGAACTCTGGCGTTGGGGAACATGGAATCCTGCGCATCAGGAGGAATGGTGGCGTCTTGTGCCATCGCCTGTTTTCGGTGCCGGAGTCATCCTCGCGTGCGGTCCCAAGAATGCGCCGATCTTTGCGGTAAAAGCGGGATTGTCCGGAACCCATGCGGCTCCTGAAGCGGTCGTCTGGGCCAGCAATCCGAGCAAAGAGGTGCCCATCACCAGTGACGTGGCCACTCCTCTTTTCTATCAGGGCCGTTTTTACGTCATCGATCACGGTGCCTCTCGCAGCCTGAGTTGCATCGATCCCGCGACTGGCAAGATCATCTACACCCAGAGAACGGGAAGCCGGGAAAAGTTTGAGGCCTCGCCCACCGGTGCCGATGGAAAGATTTACCTGATGAATCAGCTCGGGGACGTTTTCGTGATCAAGGCGGGGGATACCTACGAGCTGCTGCACCAGGCTCCGATGGGCACGACCATGAAGAATATCTCTCGCGCCAGCATCGCGGTGTCGCAGGGCAATTTGTTCATTCGGACCGATACGCAGCTCTTCTGCGTTGGAAAATAGCCCTTCAGTGCACACGATTTGCCTCCGCTTCATGAAGAATTCGTCCACGCATCGCTTCGCCCGGTTATGTCTGTTGACCGTGCTCGGTTTTCTCGTTCCGTTTCCCGTGATTATGGGTGCTCGGGCAGAGGAGCCACGTTCGGTTTACTTCGGGACCGGGGCCGGAGATTCCAAGGGGATTTACCGGGCCAGCTTTGATTCCGCCACTGGCAAGCTGACTGCCGCGACCCTCGCCGCCGAAATCGGTTCGCCTGGATTCCTAGCCCTTAGCCCCGATGGAAACCGTCTCTATGCCGTAGGCAACTTTCCCGGTGGGCCGGGCGTCGCGGGATATTCCGTGGGCCCGGATGGTTCCCTGACCCCGATCAATACGTCACCGACCGGGGACGGTGGGGCCGCTCATGTCGCGGTGCATCCTTCAGGCAAGTTGCTTCTCACCGCCCAATACGGAGGCGGTTCCGTCGCCCTGTTTCCACTCGATGAAGGCGGAAAGCTGGGGGCGGCACAACTCAGCAGACACGAGGGCGGGTCTGGTGTGGTCCGGGGTCGCCAGGAGAAGCCTCACCCGCATTGGTGCGGATTCTCACCGGATGGAGCCTTCGCCTTGGTTCCAGATCTCGGACTGGATGCGATCGTTGTCTATCGGTTGACGACGGTGCCTTCGATGGAGGCCCATGCCAAGATCGCGGTGTCCCCTGGGTCGGGACCGCGACACATGCGATTTTCGGTCGATGGGAAATGGATCTTTCTCCTCAACGAGCTTTCTCTGACGGTGACCACGTTGAGCTGGGATGCGGCGACCGGAACTGCGAAGGTGGTCGGGTCTGTGCAGACCCTTTCAGAAGAGGCGAAGGCCAAGGAGGCCGCCAATTCGGCGGCGGAGATTCTGGTTCACGCCAACGGACGGTTTGTCTATTCATCGAACCGAGGTCACGACAGTGTCACGGTCTTCAGGGCGGAGCCTGGAAGCGGCGCTTTGCAAGTGGTGGAAGTCGAGCCCATCCGTGGCGCCATTCCTCGGAATATCAATCTCGATCCATCGGGTCGATGGCTTCTCGCGGCTGGGGCGGATTCAAACACGGTTTCGGTGTTTCGCATCGACGAGAAAGTTGGCGAACTGACCTTCTTGCCGAAAGGCGTGATCAATGTCCCGTCACCGATTTGCATCCTGTTTGGAAAATGATTTCGAGTTCCAATCCAACCCAAGAGAGGGCCGGGGCACCGGTTTCAGCTGCGGATGCGTTCGAAAAAGGCCAGCACGCCATGATCAACTGTTGCCAGATTTCTGATTCCCGCAGGGCGGGTGGATCGTCCTCGAGTCCATCACTGAAAGGTCCCTTTGGGGATCCTGCCTCCCAGGTTGCGATCGTTCATCGAACTCGCAACTTCGCATGCGTTCTCGATGATCAGGGCGTCCTCTCCCGGAGCATCCGTCGCTTAACCACCCTCTTTGCCTGTGTCGGCGTCGCGTATTCTGCCTGGGGAGCGGAGGTTGGGGGCGAGGAACCAATTGACTTCAACCAACAGATCCGACCGATCTTGTCGAACCAATGCATCGCCTGTCATGGACCGGACGAAGCTCAGCGCAAGGCCGGGCTTAGGCTTGATCTCCGCGATGGGGCCGTGGCCGATCTTGGGGGGTATTCCGCCGTGGTGGCTGGTCATCCTGAAACGAGTGAATTGTTTCTCCGGCTGCTGACCGATGATGAGGAGGAGCGGATGCCGCCTCCGTCGAAGGGCGCAAGGTTGTCGGCAAGGGAGATTGAGATCCTCAAAAAGTGGATTCGTCAGGGAGCCAACTATGCCCAACATTGGTCTTACGTTCCTCCAAGGTTATCGCCACCGCCACCGGTCAAGGACGTCAAGTGGCCGCTCAATGAGATCGACCGATTTCTCCTGGCCCGTCTCGAAAAGGAGGGGTTGAGACCATCGGATGAGGCAGACATCAGGGCTCTTGGGAGACGGGTATCGCTTGATCTGACCGGGTTGCCCCCTTCCTGGGAGCAGATCGCGAAGTTGGAGAGGGGCGACAAGTCTGGTGCCTATGCCTCGTTTGTGGATGAGTTGCTTTCGAGCCCGGCCTTTGGCGAGCATTGGGCGACCGTTTGGCTAGACTTGGCTCGTTATGCCGACAGCTCAGGCTATCCAAGCGACCAGCCGCGGGAGATTTGGGGGTATCGGGATTGGGTGATTTCTGCGTTCAACAGCAATCTTCCGTTCAATCAGTTCACGATCGACCAGATTGCGGGAGATTTGGTTCCGGGGCGGAACGAGAACCAGTTGGTCGCCACGGCGTTTCACCGAAACACGATGACTCAGAACGAAGGTGGGACGAGCGACGAAGAATTCCGGATTGCCGCGGTGGTGGATCGGGTGAATACGACCATGGCGGTTTGGATGGGCACGACGATGGCCTGCGCGCAGTGCCACACGCACAAGTATGACCCGCTCAGTCAGGACGAGTATTACCGGATGTTCGCCATTCTCAACCAAAGCGCGGATGCCGATCGCAAGGACGAGACTCCGGTCACCTCGTTTTTCACTCCGGAGCAGAAGCGGTTGCGCGGGGAACTCGAGGCGCAGATTGCCGAATTGGAAAAACGTTTTGCCAGCCCTCAGCCCGAGGTGTTTGCGGGATTGGAAGCGTGGGAGGATGGTCTTGCCCTCCAGCCGGCTTGGAACCCGGCCAGGGTGGAGTCGGCAAGGATCGCTGGCGGCAAACCCTTGAAGGTGGAACCGGACGGGAGGATCTTCGTCGAGGAATCCGCGGTCCCAAAATCCGGGGGAGTCGCCCATCTTGAGGTCGCTTTGGACGCGCCGATTTCCGCAGTCCGTCTCGAGGCTCTTGCAGATCCCCGTTTGCCCGGCGGGGGACCGGGTCATGGAAATGGAAATTTTGTGTTGTCCACCGTCAGGGCAGACATCATCCCGCCGTCGGCCAACGCGGTCAAAGGCCGGAGGTTGCGGGTTGAGACCTCAGGTGGTGAGGGGCGCCAACTTGCGCTGGCTGAAGTGGAGGTTTTCAGTGGGATGGAAAATGTGGCGACTCGCGGTCGGGCGACCCAAAGTTCCACATCGACGGCTGGTGCGATGGCGCAAGCGGCGATCGATGGACAGGCGGAGGGAGCGGCGGCCATGGGCAAGGCGGTGGCCTTGACCTCGGGCGGAGGGGCCTCGCAGTGGTGGGAGGTTGAGTTCAATGCCGAATATCCCGTGGATCGGGTGATGATCTGGAAACGAGCAGACAACGGGCCGGGGGCGGACCCGGGTCGGCTGCGAATCGCCCTCTATTCGAGCGATGGAAATCTCCTGTGGGAGCAAACGGTGGAGCCCTCCAAAGCAGTGAATCATGAGGTCTCCGTGAGCGGTAGACGGCGTGTTCGATTTGCCGATGCCTTTGCGGATGTCAGTCAGGCTGGATTCAACCCCAAGGATGTGATCTTGGCACGCGGAGCCGCAGATAAGGGGTGGGCGCTCGGTGGATTCACGGGAAAGGACAGGTCCCTGACGCTTGTCTTTTCTGAAATGGTCGGGGTGAAGGACGCAAAGTTGGCGCTCAGTTTGGAGCATCGTTCCCAATGGCAGGGGCACACGATTGGTGCCATGCGCCTCGCGTGGACGGGAGCTTCGGGACTCGAGCAGATCGCGGCGCTGCCGGACTCGATTCGGGCGGCTCTGTCGACTCTGAAAGCGGAGCGGACGGAAGCCCAGCAGGTCGCGATTCGTGACTTCTTCGTGCGCGAGGTGGCCGTTCCACTGGTCGCGGAGCGCAAACAACTCGGCGTGTTGCGGAAAAATCTGGAGGGGATCCGGCCTTCGACGGTTCCAGTGATGATGGAGTTGCCGAAGGATCAGCGACGGGTGACGCGTGTGCAGATTCGTGGAAATTGGCAGAACCTGGGCCAGGAAGTTCAGCCAGGCTTTCCCGAAGTGTTTCAGGCCACGCCCTCAGGCGCAGGGCCGGTGGATCGGCTCGCCCTGGCGAAGTGGCTCGTCAGTCGCGAGAACCCCTTGACCGCCCGGGTGGTCGTGAATCGGTATTGGGAATCGATCTTTGGGGTGGGGATTGTCCGCACCAGCGAGGAGTTTGGTTCCCAGGGAGAAGCCCCATTTCATGCGGAATTGCTTGATTGGTTGGCGGTCGACTTCATGGACCACGGTTGGGACGTGAAACGGCTTTTGCGTCAGATGGTGATGAGCCGGGCCTACCGTCAGGATTCGCGAAGCACGCCCCGTCTCAATGAACTGGATCCTGACAACCGGCTTCTCGCGAGGGGACCTCGCTTTCGGCCCAGTGGCGAATTGGTCCGGGACCAAGCCTTGGCGGTCAGTGGTTTGCTCAGTCGGAAAATGGGTGGGCCGCCAGTTAGGCCCGTTGCTCCTGGCATGGGGGTTTCCACTGCCTTCGGCCGAAGCAATGACTGGGTGGCCAGTGAGGGGGAGGATCGGTTTCGGAGGGCCGTTTACACCGAAGTTCGTCGGAATGCGCCGTATGCGAGTTTTGCGACGTTTGATGCGCCCAATCGCGAGGTTTGCACGATCCGTCGCAACCGGACCAACACGCCGCTCCAAGCGTTTGTGACGTTGAATGATCCCGTTTTCGTGGAGGCCAGTCAGGCCCTGGCTCGAAGGCTAGCAGCGTCCCAGAAAGGTTCGGCAGACCCAGGCATCGGGATCCGGGAGGGATATCGGGCGTGCCTTTCGCGGGATCCATCACCGGAGGAGTTGCAGACCCTGAGCCTTCTTTACGAGGAGGCCTTGCGGGAGTATCAGACCGAGGAGGGCAAATCACGAGCGGTTCAGATGGCCACGCAGCCATTGGGTCCGTCATCGGTAGAGAGTTCTGCATCGGTGAGTGAGTTGGCTTCCTGGACGGTGGTGGCCAATGTATTGTTGAACCTGGATGAGTTTCTGATGAGGCGTTGAGAGCCGTGGACCATAGCAAAGACCTTTCTTCAAGATGAATCCCTTACGATACGAGCATCTGCAGCACACCACGCGCCGTCAGTTCCTGACCGGTGCTTCTCAGTTCAGCCTGGGAGCCATTGCTTTCAACGCCCTCGGATCTGAAAAGGCCCAGGCTGTTGTCGGTGGCGGTGCGGTGGAGAATCCGTTGGCGGCTCGGAAACCCCAGTTCCCTGCCCGAGCCAAACGAGTGATTTACCTCCATATGTCTGGTGCGCCGCCGCACCTGGATATCTTCGACTACAAGCCAGAGTTGGTGAAGCATGACGGGCAAGACTGCCCCGCTTCAGTCCTTGAAGGTCGGCGGTTTGCTTTCACCAGTGGCGTTCCCAAGCTGATGGGGACTCCACGGAGCTACGCCAGGTATGGCAAGGCCGGGACCTGGATGAGCGACGCGGTTCCCAATTTTCACGGTTTGGCGGACGATATCTGCCTGATCCGGTCCATGCATACCGATCAATTCAATCATGCTCCGGCGGAGCTGTTGCTTTTCACCGGGCATGCGCGTCAGGGGCGCCCCTCGCTGGGTTCTTGGGCCACCTACGGACTGGGGAGCGAGAACGAAGACCTTCCCGGGTTTGTGGTGATGATCTCGAGCGGAGTGCAACCAAGTGGCGGTCAGGGATGTTGGGGCAGTGGTTTTGTCCCCTCGGTCTACCAGGGCGTGCAGTGCCGATCAAAAGGGGATCCGGTCCTCTTCGTTTCTGACCCGTCCGGGATGAGTCGCGAAATGCGACGGAAGAGCCTGGATGCCTTGCGCAGCTTGAACGAGCGGCAGGCCGCCGAACTCGGGCATGCGGAAACGCTCACGAGGATTGCCCAATACGAACTGGCCTACCGGATGCAGACGAGTGTTCCCGGAGTCATGGACATCTCCAAAGAACCGGCGAGTGTTCTCGAGGCCTACGGAGCGAAACCGGGTGAGTCGAGCTTTGCCAACAACTGTCTGTTGGCCCGGCGCTTGGTCGAGAAAGGCGTGCGTTTTGTGCAACTCTTCGACTGGGGCTGGGATTTTCACGGCACCGGGCCCAACGAGGATATCCGTGGCGGATTGACGGCCAAGATGGCAAAGACCGACCGTCCGGTGGCCGCCCTGATCCGGGATTTGAAGAGCCGGGGCCTCCTCGACGACACCCTGGTGATTTGGGGAGGAGAGTTTGGCCGGACTCCGTTTCGGGAAGGACGCACAGCGAAGAGCCAGATCCTCGGAAGGGATCACTACCCCGACTGTTACAGTCTGTTTATGGCGGGTGGAGGTGTCAACGCGGGCAGCGTGTATGGAGAAACCGATGAACTCGGTTTCAAGATCGCCAGGGATCCGGTGCACGTGCACGATTTTCAGGCTACGGTCTTGCACCTGCTCGGCTTTGACCACGAGAAGCTGACCTACCGCTTTCAAGGCCGGGACTTCCGTCTCACGGACATTCATGGAAGAGTCATCCCTGAGCTTTTGGCTTGAGGCCGGGCATTCAGCGTCTTTCAACAGGATCTTAGGTGGTTTCGTTTTCGAGTGTTTGTCGACAGGCCATCAGCCGACCCAGGGCTTCCTCACCGAGTTGGGGGTAGGAGATCGGAAGTGCTTTTAGTGCGTTGCGCACGATGGTGGCGATCAGGAGACGCGCGGTCTTTTTGTCATCCGCTGGAATGACGTGCCAGGGCGACTCCGGGGTGGCGGTCGCATTGATTGCCTCCTCGTAGGCCTCCATGTAACGCGGCCAGAGTTCGCGTTCCTTCACATCGCCTTCATTGAATTTCCAATTCTTGGAGGGGTCGTCGATTCGGGCAAGAAATCGCCGCCGTTGCTCCTCGAAAGAGAGATGCAGGTAAAACTTGTGGATGCGGGTGCCGTTGAGGTGGTGGTTCCGTTCCAGCGTGCGAATGGTCTCAAACCGTTGCGGCCAAACAGACTCCAGCGCGTTGGTGACGTTTTCTGGAAGCCGCTGGAAACGGGTGATGATTTCCGGGTGAACCCGGGTGATGAGGACCTCTTCATAGTAAGAACGGTTGAAGATGCCGATCCGTCCGCGCGGAGGCATCGCTTTGTCGGTGCGCCAGAAGAAGGTATGATCGAGCTCCTCAGGGGAGGGCGTTTTGAAGGCGTAGACCTCCAGCCCGTGGGGATTGACCCCGGAAAAAACGGCGCGAATCGTCCCGTCCTTTCCCGCCGCGTCCATTGCCTGGAAAATGCAAAGCATGGCGTAGCGGTCGTGGGCATACATCATTTGCTGAAGGGCGTCGATCTCCTCCCGGATCGATTCGAGATGCTTGTCCGCCTTTTTCTCTGGGCAGAGCGGTTCGACTCTCGTCTGGGCTTCCCTGATGTGGAATGGTCTCGAGCCATCGACGAGATAAGGAGATGGATCGAAGTCGGACTTTGCCATGCCCGATTCAACACGGATCGTCCGCGGGCATCAACCCCCTTCTGCTCGTCGGTTCGCTGGCGAGAACGGATTCTGCGAGCTTCGCAGCGAGAGTGGGAGCTTCACCGACGGGGGGGCTCGCCCAGACCGACGAGTTCTTCGTAGAATCCTTCGAGTTTGGCGACCTGCACGGTGGAGTCAAAGTTCTCGCGGACAGATGCGGCGGCGGCCTTGGACAGGTCTGTCCATTCCCCGGGATTTCTGGTGAGGCGGTCGAGCGAAGCGGCGAGCGCTGCCGCATCATTCTCTGGACTGAGCAGACCAGTGCTTCCGTGAGTGACGGCTTCTGGGATTCCTCCGTGCCGGGTGGCCACAACCGGGAGTCCCGTCGCCATGGCCTCGATCATTGAGTTCGGGATTCCCTCCTGATTCTGGTCTTCCGTAAGACGGCTGGGATGAATGAAAACGTGGGCGGAAGCGTAGAGAGCCGCGAGCTCAGGAACGGTGAGAAAGCCCGGAAAATCGACAGATTCCGCCAGGTTCAGGGCGGCAGCCTGGGCTTTGAGGCTTTCCAGAAGTGGCCCATCGCCGGCAATCGTCAGTTTGGCCGCAGGAAATCGGGAATGGAGATAGGCAAATGCGCGAAGAGTGAGATCGATGCCCTTTTTCTCAATGAGACGGCAAGCCTGGACCAAGTGCCAAGCGCCGTCCCGTGGAATGGAGCGATCGTGGAAGGGAAACTGGTCCATGGGAATCCCGGTGCGGTTGATGCGGATCTTGGCCGGGTCACAGCCAAGATCGATGAGACGGTCCCGGAGAGATTCGCTGCGAGCCATCACCATTGGAAGGAATTGCAGCATGCGGCGCAGCTTTGGGAGGTAATCCGGTTGATCGTCCCGGGGCTGGATATCCATCCCATGAAACGAAACCACGGATGGCTTGGGCCAGCGCTCCAGGAAAGGAAAGAGGTGAACTCCGGTATGGCCGAAGTAGACATGCATCAAATCCGTCTGGCGACGCTCGAGAAGGGAGGCCAACACGCCGTATTCGCCGCGGTAGACAATCGGAGGCTCTTTCTGCACGTATTTGAGCCAGAAGCGCCGCACAAAATTCTTTCGGGCTGTTGGGGCAAGTTCGATGTCCGGGAAGGGGTAGCGATCCTCGCACTGACGCTCCTTGCAAATGATGTAGGTGTGGAACCTGCGCAGACCGGTGACCTGCCGATAAATGTGGAGCATCTCCGGCTTCAGGAAGGTGGTGCAATAGCTGGCGACGACCGGTTTGCTCATCAAGGGCATCCTGCTCTGGATCGGCGCTTGTGCAATCCCGAGTTGTGGCTAGGCTTTGGGAATGATCGGCCCGAGCGAGAACCCGGAGGATCGAGAGTTGGCTTGGCTCGGGGATGCGGCCTTGGCCCTGGTTGCCCGTGAATGGATTCTAGAAACCCGTGGCGGTCTGGACGGGGAGGTGCATCGGCAGATCACGTCGAACAAATTCCTCAGGAGCTTTGGACATCCAACTAAGGTCGAGGCCGAGTTGGGGGCGCTTTTCAAGGAAGGCGGTCTCGAAGCGGTGCGGGGACGTTTTGTGACGAAGTTTCTCCCAAAGTTCCGCGAGCTGAACGGGCCTTTGGCGTAATAGACTGTCGACAGACTGCGAGCCCGCATTTCTTAAACTCTCGTTGCTGCGGCTTGCCCAAGGGCACTCCTGCTCCGTTGCGCTCAAATTCCCGGATTCGCGGCATGTCGGCATATCGTTCACCCTGGAATCCTTCGCGCGCCCAGCAGGCAATGCCATTTGGCGGCACCTCGCGACGCGATCCTTGAGAAATGAGGGCTAGTGTAGCCCGTCCAACAGACTGCACATTATGGTTTTTATGTTTCTGTAATTTGAATCTAGCCGCTTCGCGGGTGTTTTCAGAGGGACGCGCGGTTTCCAGCAACTTCCGCGTTGCTCGTCGGTCACTGAGCTCGCTCAGCTCCCTCCTCGGGCCTTGAATTTGCAGAAAATCGCACGCCCCATAATGCACATTCTGCTTGGCGGGCTACACTAGAGGATCGGTTGGATGGAGTAGATGCCGTGGGTGGCGCAAAAGGCTTCGGCGAGCCCCAGTCGCTTCAGTTCGTGCCCGGCTCCCCAGCTGTCGCTGTAAAGGATCTCGTTGGTGGCCGTGTTGTATCCGATGATCAGGCGCATGTGACCGCCGCGGCTCTGCGGATTGATTTTCTGCTCGGGAAAGATGCCGACTGTCACGGTCCATAGAAGGGGGACACCGGCATCGACGGAACGTTGCACCTCGGCACTGAAGGATTTGAAGCCGGCTCCATCCTTCAGACGGGTCTCCTTGAGGATTTCAGGATCGAACGCATCAAAGTGCATCCACAGGTTGACCGTGGGGGCCGTGCTGAACTCTCGTCCGTTCTTTCGCTTGGCGATCCGGTTGTAGTCCTCGACCAGATCGCCAAGCTCCGGATACTCCATTTCATCGTGGGTTTTGACCCGGACCTTGAAACGGCCGGCGATCCGACCCAAGGACTCGATCATCCCGGAAGAACTCGTCCCCGTTTCCGCCGATGCGTTGGCGATCTGTGCGATCTCGTGCTGATCCACCTGCATGCCGTAGTAGCCAAACACCCGGGCCGTGGTGGCAACCACGCAATAGCCCTTCTCGCCCTGATCAACCATCGGGATGTTTTGGATGAAGGTGTCGCCATCCTTCTGCACCACATTGGCGGGCAAAGCGGCTCGGGTGGCGCGACCCGCCTTTGCAGGACTCGCTCCGGAGCCCAACGGAACCGTGCGCAGGCGAATGAATTCAGCTCGGAACGGGATGTCCCGGGCCTTGACTTCTTTTTGGGCACTGAACTCCAGGAGATACGCGGTGCCGCCGGCCTGCCAGAGGAATCCCTCGGAGCGAGTGGCGCTCTTGTTGTCTTTGCCCCGGTCGACCGCACTGACCTGCGTCTTTTCAGTGAGTGCGTTTTTGAAATGATCGACGGTGGCGAGGTAGACGTCTTCGGTGATGGGTCCGTTGTCCCCGCGATTGAAGATCGAGACCTGGAGCTGCCGGGGCTTTTCGCCCGAGAAGTAGATGATGGTCTCTCCCACCGGGCGCCCGAGCAGCGTGAGGGAGGCGCGTTTGCCGTCCGCCCTGGCAGATTCCTTGGCCGCCGAGGTCCAGGCAAAACCGGCGGTGGCGTAGCTCTTCACCACGTCATTCACGGTGGATTCCCAGGTGGAGGAACTGAGGACAAGGGAATCAATGGAAACCTCCGGAGCGCTCTGGCTCCAGCAAGATGCCGCTGAGACCGACAAAAGAATGAGATACACAATCGGCTTCATGCGGCGGTGATCCTAAAGAACAATGGGAACGGAAGCAATCATCCAGTTTGCGGTTTGGAGGCCGGAAGGAACCAGACAGCCGTCGCGGCGACCAAGTAGGCGATGGCAAAGTCGGGGGCCGCCGTGAACCAAGCAAAATGATTCTCCACGCCGTTCGGAGTGAGTCGGAACGCGTGGATCAAGCCCACTGCGGAAAGGAGGGCGGCCGAGGTCAAGGCGATGGCTGCATGGTATTTTTTGCCATCGATCACGAAGGCGGTGACGGCAGAATACAGAATCGAGGTGACGAGAAATCCCTGGCTCAGGGCGATCACTCCATGCAGGTGGAGGGTCGGCGCGAATTTGTCTGCCGTGGTCATCAAATTGGTGCCGGCGATGCGAAGGCTGGTCTCGATCTGCACGAGCAACCAGGCGGCGAGCGCCGGAATGAGGCCGGTGGCGACGGCTACGGCGTGGCGCGGAGGACTGGCCTGAAAGGCTTGAGCGGTGATGACCACGCCAATCCAGAGCAAGATGCCCAGGGTGACCTCGAGCGGCACGAAGCGCAAAACACCGCCGACGATCCCGGCCAGGGCGAGGAAGGAGATGGCGATCCCATTGAGCCAGGAGTAGCTCCACCGGGCGCCCATCTCTTTCCATCCGGGATGACCGATGTAGATCGTGGTGGCAAAAGGGCTGCCGAAGAAGGCTGCGAAGATGCTTCCGGCCCCGTTGACCAAAAGGGAGGACCGGGTGGGGAATTGGTCACCGGCGGCGGCCGCACTTTCCAGGCTTTGCAAGGAACCGATGACGTTGAAGAGGCCCATGGGAACGATGACCGACAGGTGGACCCAGCCGTCTCTGGAGAACAGGAAGGCCAGCACATCCCCACCGGCCCAGAGCGGCGGATGAAATCCCGGGGCCACCGTTGGCAGATCCGCGCCATGCGGGGTCAATCCCGCCGCTCGCAAACCGTGCGCCAGCAGTGTGCCCAGAGTCACAGCCACAAAACCCGCTGGAAGATCCAGCGGAAGCCGAATTCTTCCGGCGTAGCAAATCAGGATCAGAAGCATCGGGACGAGCCCGATGGACGGCGAAGCGAAGATTTGAAATACGAACCCCATCGAAATGAAGGTGATGGCGATCCCGGCCAGGGAAGAGAGAAGGGCCGCCCGGGGGAGGTGGCGGCGCAGAAAATCTCCGCAAAAGGCACCCGCCACCTCCATCAGTCCGCTCAAGAGGCAGGCGAAAAGACCCGCCCGCCAGGCGAGATTGGCGTCGCCCGTCTGGCGGTAGACCGGCCCCATGATGACGACGATGAAAGCGAAGAGACTGACGGTGTTGATGCCGTAAGGCAGGGCGGTCACGTCCCTCCGATTCTCGCGCACAGCCACTTGCCAGGCCTGCCAAGCAAAGAAAAAATTTCCGACGAGGATGCTCAGGGAGGCCCCGGGCAAAATCTTCACCGCCACCTCTGAAGCGGTGATGCCGCACAGCATCGGACACAGCGTGATGATAAGCAGCAGCTGCAGGAGGTTGTCTATGAACAGTCCGAAGAAGCCATCGAGATCGCCCTTGGAAATCCGGAAAAAACCGTCCATTGCCGAAGAAAATCAGCGGCCCGGAATCCGGCCCACCAGGACTTCGAGTCGCTCGCGCAACTCGTCCAGGCCTTCGCCAAGTTCCGCGGAGATTGGAAGAATCTCGATCTTGGGAAAACGATCTCGCAGGTTCACCAGATGGGTCGCAGCCTCAGGCAGATCCATTTTGTTGGCGACAATGATCCAGGGACGAGCGGAAAGATCCTCGTCATACAGTTTGATCTCGGTCCGGAGAGTCTGGAGGTCCTCGACCGGGTCCCGTCCCTCGCTTCCCGCGGCATCGACGACGAAGATCAGGAGCGAACAACGCCAAATGTGGCGGAGGAAATCGTGACCGAGGCCCACGTTGGAACTGGCCCCTTCGATCAGGCCGGGCATGTCGGCGATGCTGGCCCGCATGAATCCGCCAAACTCAACAATCCCGACCATCGGGGTCAGGGTGGTGAATGGATACGAAGCGATCTTGGGCTTCGCCGCCGAAAGTTTGGAGAGAAGGGTCGACTTCCCCGCGTTCGGGAAACCGACCAGCCCGGCGTCGGCAATCCGGCGCAGCTCCAGGTAGAAGTATCCCTCGTCGCCCGGTGTGCCGGGCGTGCATTCCAAGGGGGAACGGTGGGTCGCTGTCTTGAAATGGACGTTGCCTTTACCACCCTTGCCACCGTGACAAAGGATGAGACGTTGTCCCTCCTCGGTGAGGTCCGCGACGACTTCGGTGCGCTGATCATCGAGGCGGCCCGGGTGCAACACATCCTCGGCCTGCGCCTCGAGATCGTAAAAGAGGGCCATGCCGTCCTCGATGTTCTCCGGCTCAGGCCCGGCTCCGACGGGGTCGGGACAGGAATAAACGATGGTGCCGGGCGGAACCTTCATCACCAGGTCTTTGCCGGATTTGCCGGTCTTCTTCTTGCTTTGGCCGTGAGTCCCCGGTTCAGCTTTCAGGTTCGGCTTGAAAAAGAAGGCTTTCAGGGTGTCGACCTGGGAGTCGACCTGCAGAATCACACTGCCACCGCGGCCGCCGTCGCCACCATCGGGACCGCCCTTGGGCACAAACTTTTCCCGGCGGAAACTGGCGCAGCCGTTGCCACCATCCCCGGCTTTGGCGTGGATGCGAAGGTGGTCGATGAACATGGGGGATCAACGTGCCCTCAATTGTCGGGATTGCCAGCGTCGATCGAGAGTTTTCGGCGACTCGTGGTTGACCGAGAAGCGAGGGGGGCGGCTATGGAGACACAATCAACCGAGGAGCAACGCCGGTCAGAGGCAAAAGCATCGAAAGCATCGACCAGATCGATGTTCCCGGACCACTAGGTTCCGGGTCTGGGACCGCGCTTCACCTGACGGTGCGCTGCAGCGTCACCGCCAAGTCGACAGCGCGCTGGATCACTTTGTCGAGCAGAGGCACGACGTCGTAGGGCGTCGTCTCGCCGCGGGCGCGGGCCAGATGGTAATCGAGCTCCGGATCCGTATCGTGGACGAGGGCGGCTTCGTTCAGTCGGGGACGAAACTGCTCGAAGACATATTTCTGCAGGGGCGCTTGGGCCGTGGCATCGAAGACCCGATCCTTCACCTCGGCCGACTGAATCACCTGATAAATCGGCTTGATTCCCTTCCCAAAAAGCGATTGATCGTCCGCCAGGAGGATCTCTGCCGCGGCAAAGCGCAGGGACACCGTGTCGTTCAGCGCAATCTGTTGATATTCCACGGTCCGTCCCAGGGTGGATTCACCGATGCTGAACGCCGGATAGTTCCGCAGAATGGTGGCGGCGATCAACTCCCCTGCGCCACAGGTGTCCCGGTCCATCAGCAGCATGATCGGTCCTTTCCAACGTTGGGCCGCTTGACGCGAAGTGAAGAGCCTCGGGGTCTTCTCCGACGGGCGGACAACCCGGAACACCATGGTGTCTGGCGCGACGAACCGATCGAGAAACCGTGCGGCCGCTTCGAGTTCGGCCTTCGGTTGGGGGACGCGCAAATCCAGAATCAGAAAGTCGGCCTTGGCGTCGTGAAACCGGTTCATCTCCTTTTCGAATTTCTCGACCTCCGCGACCGAGTAATCGGCAAACCGAAGATACGCCACCTTCCCGGGAAGGAGTTCCGCATGGAAGCGCACGGCGTTCTTTTGAGGGGCCGATTTGGCTGGAGTGGCACCAACCAGTTCAGCGCCTTGGCCGAGACGCTCGAGGAGACCCTCGAGAGCCGCCCGGTTGATGGTGTCGTAGTCCAGTGTTTGGGCACCGATGAACTGGGTCCGCAAAACCTGAAAGGCTTCCTGCAGTTCAGCTTGAGAGAGGCCGTCTGGGTTGGGCGCAGAGGTTGCGGCGATCAATCCAGCCGGAATCAGGCAGCACGCGAAAGCGAGGGTGATGCGTTGCACGGGAGCAGTCTCCTACGTTTCCGAAGTGGGCGCCAGTGCTTTTATGCCCGGGACGTTTGGATTCAGCCAATGGCAAGGATGGGCCAGAACGTCGTGGAGATAGAGACGGGCTTCGCGCACCGCGGCGAGGAGCGGCCTTCCGAGCGCCAGTTTTGCGGCAATCGCTGCGGAGTAGGCACAACCGGTTCCGTGAATGTCGGTGCCGGGCAATCTCGGGGCCCGGATGGCCTCGACGGCTTCGGTAGGGCCCATCGCGAGCCAGTCGATCGCTTCCGGACCGTCGAAGTGCCCCCCCTTCAACAACACCGCGCATCCGTGGAGGCGCTGCAAGGCCATGGCCGCATCTCTGGCGTCCCCAAGGTCAGAAATGGGCGCGCCGAGAAAAAGTTCTGCCTCGGCCCGGTTGGGCGTCACGAGCGTGGCCCGTTCCCTGATCCAGTCAATCAACGCTTCCCGTGCGTCTGGGGAGGCCAAGGTCGTTCCGGTGGAGGCCACCGCGACAGGATCGACCACGAGAGGCGCATCCGACGACTGGAGCGCGGCGCGGACCACGGCAATCGACCGCGCGGAGGGGAGCAACCCGGTCTTGATCGAGGCCACGGGGTAGTGGTGCAGCACCGCCTCGAGTTGGTCTGCGATCGATCGATCAGAGACCGCTTCGACCGAGAGCACGGCGCCGGGACGTTCTGCGACAATGGCCGTGGCCACGGTGAGGCCATAGACGCCGCAAGCGGTGAATGCCTTGAGATCGGCCTGGAGACCGGCCCCGGCGCAGGAGTCGGAACCCGCAATGGTGAGGGCAACGGCGGGACATTTCACGGTGCGTGGAGTCGGAGAACGGTGGCCAGGGTGCGCAAGACGATCGGCTCTCCGGGGGCGACACCGGCTCTTTCGTTGAGGAGGGTCCGGGCCACGGTGTCGTAGCTGGGTTCCAGACCGTGATGGCGTTTGAGCAGAAGGAGAGTGTAACGAATCGCGCGATCGATCAATTTGAAATTGTTTGCGGCCACGTAGGTCATGAGGTTGTCCTCATAACGGCCCAGGCGACCCATCACCAGGGTAGAGTGGGCGTTGAGCAGCATTTTCAGAAGAAGGTTTTCGCCGAGAGGCGTAATTCCCTCTGGGACGGGAATGTGATGCTCCAGGTTCCCGAACTGCCAGCGGATGGAACCCTTCACTCGGTCGATCCGGAAGATGCGTTGGGGCCGTCCCGTAGCGGACCGGCGACGCTCCGGAGCACCCGAGGAGAAATCAAATCGGGCGATCGCCTCCGCCCCGGTGAGGTGTTGCAAGGTTCCCCATTCCAATGGGCGGGGAGCCCGTTGCAGCAAATTCTTCCAGGCTTGGCTGGCAGAATCGGAGTCGGGGACGTGAAGGTAACAAAGGGAGGCCGGTTCCTGAGAGGCCGCCCGCTCGAAGGCCGGAAGGGCAAAGGTGGGGGAGCGCTCGGTCGTATCCGTCAGCACCGAAATGCGAAACGGCCCGGGTTCATAGATAACTTGGTCGCCAGACTGATAGGCGGAGGCCTCCGCTTCGATGAAGGGGGCGAGGAAGCTCCAGTCGAGCTGGTCGACCGCCCACGTTTTCCAGGATTCGAACGCCCGTTCCAGTTCGGCCGAACCCATGCTGAAGCCGATGGCCGCCATCAGCACCGTGCTGGCCTGCATTCGGGTGCTGCCGGAAAGGGCCATCGGCCCAACTGCAAGGTTGATCTTGCGGATGTCCTCATTGTCCAGGACGCGACGGGAGCGGGCCACGTGCTCCCGCAGAAGATCGTCCGGATTGCAGTAGAGAAAAAAAGGGGGCTCGCCCCCGGCTGCGGCGGCGGTCTCTGTGGCGCCAATGACAAACGGAGTCTCACCGCCTTCTGTTGAGGCAATCAAGAGGTCGCCCTTGCGGAAACCGAGCTCGACCAGCTGACGTTCCGCGTATTCTGGGTGATCCTCGAACCGTTCGATCGCGCGGATCAACGCGGCATCCCCTCCGGCCATGAAACCGATCACATTCTCCGCCGTCGCTCCTCGCAGAAGTCCCTGTCGCGCCAAGATCTCAAGGGCGATCGACAACCGGCCCGTGGCTCCACAGCCGCACAGGAAGATGCGGTCTCCCCGATCAATGACCGTCCGGATGGTCGACCGCAACGGGGCGAGCTGGCCAAGCCGCCCCTCGAGAATCTGCAAGGCGTCCCGATCGACCGCTCGTAGCGCCGAGATGGCGGTGGGCAATTCGTTGCGGGCCCAGTCTGCGAGGTGAATCGTCTTCGGATGGGGCCGTTCGGTGTCCAACATCCCCAGTTGAAAATCGGAGGCGACGGCCAGAAAATCCTCGGTGGATGGGGAGGCGCTCATCGGATCGACAACTCGATCGGACAATGGTCGGAGCCCTGGATTTCCGGGCGGATGGACGAGGCCTCCACGCGGTCCCATATCGTGGAATCGACCATGAAATAGTCGATGCGCCAACCGATGTTGCGGGATCTGGCATCGAAACGATGGCTCCACCAAGTGTAGTGGGACGGACCGGCCTCAAACTGCCGAAAGGAGTCGAGAAATCCGGCTTCAAGAATTCGGGAAAGACCGGCGCGTTCCTCGTCGGTAAAGCCTGCGTTGCGGCGATTCTGTTTGGGGTTGGCTAAATCGATCTCCTGATGGGCACAATTCAGATCCCCGCAAAAAATCACCGGCTTTTCCGTCCGGAGCCGTTGCAAGAAACCGAGGAAAGCGGCATCCCACCGCAGCCTGTAGTCGAGACGGAGGAGACCGCGCTGGGCATTTGGCGTGTAAACATTCACGAGGTGAAAGTCCGGGTAGGTCGCCACGATGACCCGGCCCTCCTGATCGTGCTCGTCCTGACCCAAGCCGTTGCGGACCTGCAAGGGGGGAATCCTGGTCAGGATGGCAGTGCCGCTGTAACCTTTGCGGACGCCGGAGGCGAGATGAGTCTGGTAGCCGAGATCGACGGCCCAAGAGAGATCGATCTGGTCGATCTCCGCCTTGACCTCCTGGAGGCAGAGGACGTCCGGCATCTCACTCTGCACGAAATCCCGGAGACCTTTTTCCATGGCGGCGCGGATTCCATTGACATTCCAAGAGACGATTTTCATTGGGCGGGGCGAGATGCGTCAAACTGGCACAAACAAAGAGGATCTGAAAATGTGAAGCAAGCCTTGAGGTGTGACGACTTGACAGCTTGGACCGGATGATACATGGAAAACGCGGTTCGATACCAAGGAGACAGGCAGCATGATCGAAATCAAAAACCTCAGCAAACATTTTGGTCCGAAGGTCGCCGTCGATGGAGTTTCCTTCGAAGTGAAGAAGGGGGAAGTCCTCGGGTTTCTCGGGCCCAACGGCGCGGGCAAGTCGACCACGATGCGAATGATCACCGGTTTCATCCCCCCCACGGCGGGAACGGTTCAGGTGGGTGGGTTTGACATCGTGGAGAACGAGCTTCAGGCGAAAGCGAAGATGGGCTATCTTCCAGAGTCGGCACCGCTTTACAACGACATGTCGGTGCACGGGTTCCTGTCGTTCGCCGCCGAAATTCGCGGCATGGATGGGCTGCAACGGGATAAAGCCGTGGACCGGGTGATTGAACTCTGTTTCTTGCAGGGAGTGCGGCACCAGAGCATCGATACGCTTTCCAAGGGGTATCGGCATCGCACCTGTCTGGCGCAGGCTTTGATTCACGACCCGGAAGTCCTGGTGATGGACGAGCCGACGGATGGCTTGGATCCCAACCAGAAGCACGAGGTGCGGAATTTGATCCGCCGGATGGGGGAAGAGAAGGCCATTGTCTTCTCCACACACATTTTGGAAGAAGTTGAAGCTGCCTGCTCCCGGGCCATCATCATCGACCGCGGCCGCATCATCGCCAACGGGACACCGGCGGAACTGCGGTCGAGGGCCGAATCGGCCGGCAGCGTCATTCTCACGGTGCGGGGCAAAGACGTTCGTGGCGTCCGCGACGAGATCGTCAAACTCCCCGAGACCCGCGGCGCCAAAGTGCTTGAGCAGATCGATGGACTGCTGACGCTGCAGGTCGATCCCCGGAAGAACAAGGAGCCTCTTTCACCCGTCCTCTTCGATTTTTGTGTGAAGCGGGATCTCCGGATCGAGCAACTCACGGTGGAGAAGGGCCACCTCGACGAAGTTTTCCGGTCCCTGACGACATCCGATATCGCCGCGTAAACGATTGAACCCAGAGTAACATTTTCGCAGCAACGCACGAATATGAAGTGGATTGCACTATTCCTCAGTTTCCTCGGTCCGGTCGCCTTGTTCGCCGGGATCGGTCATTTCCTGATTTGGAAAGTCCTGCCTCGCGGGGTCCGCATCACGTTCCAGCGGGAATTGGGCAGCTTTTTTTATTCGCCCATCGCCTACGTTTGTGTCGTGGTCTTCACGGTCCTCGCCAGCGTTCTCTCCTTCACCTTGGGAGGGTTCATCGAGGCGGGGGACGCCTCGTTGACGCGGACCTTCTTCAACTTTCATCCCTGGTTGTTCGCCTTCGTGGCTCCCGCGATTGGCATGAGACTCTGGTCTGAGGAGCACCGGCAGGGAACGATTGAGCTTCTCTCCACGATGCCCATCGCGGTTTGGCATGTCATTCTCGGCAAGTATTTGGCCGCCAGTGTGGTGATTTGGGTGGCGCTCTTCTGCACCTTCCCAGCCCTACTCACGATGGAGATTCTCGGAGATCCGGACTGGGGCCCGATGTTCACTGGGTATCTGTCGAGTTTTCTGCTCGCCACTGCCTGTCTTGCGGTGACCTCGGCTGTGTCTGCGTTCACCCGCAGCCAGGTGGTCGCTTTCCTCGTATCCGTCTTGCTCTGTGTGCTGATGCTCTTCGTGGGCCTCCCTCCGGTGGCCGAGTTCGCCGGTGGGATCATTCCCTTCGGTGATTCCATGATGACCGCCCTCGGCTTCTGGAACCACTTTGCGGAGATGAACAAGGGGCTCGTCCTCGGCGCTGACCTTGTCTACTTCATCTCGATCACCGCGTTCTGTCTCTTCACCACCGCTGTCGTGCTTCGCGCGCGCCGCGCCTGACGGCCTCGGCATCGCCTTCAATCGCAATCTTTTTCGAGAAAACTTTACCCTTTTTCCTACCCCATGAGTGACACCAAAGCCCAATCCAACGGTTGGCTTGATCAACTTCAACAGCGTCTCGGTCAGAACCGCTTTGAGGACTTGCTCTCCACCACCGGCGTTCTGATCGTGCTTGGGATTGTGATTCTTGTGAATCTGATTTTCGGAGCGCTTCCGATGCGGTTCGATTTCACCGAGCACAAGATTTACACCCTCTCCGCAGGCACCAAGGAGATTCTGCGCAGTCTGGACACGCCAGTCACCCTTCGCTACTACGCCACCGATGGTGCGGACGCGATGGGCGCGGACGAGCGTCAGTTTTCCAAGATGGTCGAGGATCGGCTTATCGAATACAAGAAGATCGGCGGTGGAAAGATCCTCTTTGAAAAGTTGGTTCCGATTCCCGACACCAATGCCGAGGATTCCGCCGAGGTGGATGGAGTGCAACCGCTGCAAGGCCAGAAGGGCCAGGTCTATATGGGAATTGTCGTTCAATGCATCGACAAAAAGGAGGTCATTCCGTTCGTGGATCCACAGCGCGAGCAGTTGCTTGAATACGATGTGACGAACGC
This sequence comes from Verrucomicrobiota bacterium, assembly GCA_003402735.1. Lineage (GTDB taxonomy): Bacteria > Verrucomicrobiota > Verrucomicrobiia > Verrucomicrobiales > DEV007 > V1-115. Next base: position 913 of record QQNE01000017.1, on the reverse strand, counting down.
CATCACCCGGGTCTATCGGGAAGACAAGCCGAAGGTCAAGATCATGACCGGATTGAACATTGCCGGTGGGTTCAGCGGGAATTTTCAGGCGCCGCCCGCCGAACCGTGGGTGGTCTATCGCCAACTCTCCAGGGATTTCAGTGTCGAGGTGATTCCGAGCACCACCGAAAAGATCGATCCGGCGACGACACAGGTGCTCATCGTTCTCCATCCCTACGATGTGACCGAAGTGGGTGAGTATGCCATCGATCAGTATCTGCTGGCCGGCGGCACGGTCATCGCCCTCGTGGATCCGCTCTTCTATGCGGCCCGGATGATGACTCCACCCCAGAATCCGATGATGGGCGGAATGCCGCCCCAGGGCCCGGCCCCGTCGTCGGACCTCCCAACGCTTTTCGGTGCCTACGGAGTCAAATACCAGGCCGCCCAGGTGGTGGCGGACACCAACTATCAGACCCAGATCGATCGATCCAGATTTTTGCCGACCTTCCTGACATTGGGTCGCGAGGCCTTCAATCCCAAGAACGTGGTCACTGCCGAGCTCAACGACGTGGGCATGCCATTCCCGGGTGGGTTCACCATCGAGGAACCGGTTGGGGTTGAGGTCGAACCCCTCATCACTTCTTCGCGGAACAACAAGCTGGTCGCTTCGTTTGAAGCAGAGCCCGAGGCCCTCGATCGCATGATGTCCGAGTTCCGTCCCACCGGGAAGCCGCTCCTTCTGGCCGCGCGGATGTCGGGACGATTCAAGTCGGCTTTCCCGAACGGGAATCCCAAGCCGACTCCTGATCCCGCCGCAGGTGGAGCGTCGACCCCGCCGACGGCTCCCGAGGCTGTGGCTCCGGCCCCGCCAGCGCCGGCCCCATCAGCAACGACCCCTCCCATTTCCGTGCCGGCACCAACACCGGCCCCG
>QQNE01000016.1 GCA_003402735.1 Verrucomicrobiota bacterium | reverse complement strand
TGGGGGTGGGGGGATCGGGGTTCGGTGATCGGGGATCGGGGATCGGGGATCGGGGATCGGGTGTGGTTTCTTAGGAGCAACGCTGCCCCGTGCTTTGAAATCTTGCGTTTGCTGGGACGGGTTTTTTGGGGCCTGCGCAACGAAACTCCGAACCTTCAAACCGAAATTGCCGGCAACGCCCGAAAAACTCCTTCGTGGTGCCCTGAAGTTTGTTGAGGGGTTTCTGTTCTGCGGATAGCGGTCTGACCAACTGAGAGCGGTAGCCTCGTCTGGTGGTTTTGCACGCTGCCAGCGTTTTGTGTCCGTCGGTTGATGCGGCACAGCGCGGCCATGCGCTGCAGGGACTTGCGTCCGAAGGGACGGACTTTCGGAAGTTGCGAGAGGCCAAACTCCGACGGCTCATTGTTCTCCCAAAACAAAATCCTTCGCGGCGTCGCGGAACCTTTCAACAGGTGCCGAAACGAATGGCGCAAATTCCGCGGAGGATTGGCTGCCGCCACAGCGCGAGGCGGGCAGTTGTGCGGTCCTGACGTGCCGACGGACCACGCAGGCGGCCGTCAAAAGTGCCGGAAGGTGACTTCCATTTCGGCTGGGTGGATCATTAGTGTGGCCCGTCCAGCAGAATGCGTTTTATGGGGCGCAGGATTTTCTGCAAATTCAAGGTGCGAGGAGGGAGCTGAGCGGGCCCATTGAGCGACGAGCAACGCCGAAGTTGCGGGAAAGCCTGCGTCCCTCGAAAAAGAAACGCGTAGCGGCTGGTTTCCCTGCCTGAAGCAAAAAAACCATAAAATGCAGAATGTTGGGTGGGCTACATTAGCGGCCCGTCAGTATTGAGATGACGAATGATTTGCGTGGAGTTTTGGCTCTGACCAAGGCGCGAGGCGGGCGGCTGTGCGAACACAACCAACCAACCAACGAGCAACGCAGGTCAGGGCCAAAAGGACCGCCAAGCATCGATCAGATCCATGTTGACGGGCCACTAGACTTCCATTTGGGGGATGGACCAGGAATGGTGTTGTTCGTGGTGAAGGCGGAGCAGTTCGAAGACAGGTTCCGGAACGTATCGGCGGACTTGGGATTCCCATCCCTGCGGACCGACCAGGGATTTGACCATGCTGGAGCTGACTTCGGCCACGGCGCGCGAGGGCATCAGGAAAATCGTGGCAATCTCCGGGCGGATGTCCTCGTTGATCTGCCGCATGACGTGTTCGTATTCATAGTCCGAAGGAGAGCGGATGCCGCGGACGATGTATTGGGCACCGATCTCGGCAGCGTAATCGACCAGATAACGATGATCGAAATGGGCGATCTCAACGCCTTCAGCTGATGGGATGGAATCCCGGAGGAGCTGGAGGCGGGTGGACAGGGAGAACGTGTTGTTTTTGTCAGGATTGTAGCCGATGGCCACCGTGAGCCTGTCGAACAAACTGCGCGCCTGTTCCACGATCCAGAGGTGACCGTTGGTGATCGGGTCGAAGCTTCCGGCGTATACGGCGTGTCTCACAACAGACCGTAACGCATGGGCTCTGGGGCGCCAGAGAAACCTGATCGCTTACTCCAGACCGCTGATTTTGCAACCCGCGGCGGGGATGGCGGGGGAGGCAATCGGTTGCCCGGCCAGAATGGCATCGAGCGCATCGCGAAGGTCGCGGGTGGTGGGTTGCTTCTGCTTTCGGGTCGGAGTCAAGTAGTAGTCATTGATTCGTCCCCGATAGAGTTTGGCGCCGCGCTCTCCCAAGACCACCGCCTCCGGGGTGATGGTGGCACCGGTTTGCTTCGCCAATCCGATGGCCCCCTCCAGAAGAACGGGAGCGGAAATGGCGGAGATTTCGATGTGGCGCAGGACATCGGTGAGTTGCAGGCCGGGCTCCGCCTCGACCACGAAAAAGGCGAAGCGATCCTGATATTCCTTCATGATGGAGTTGATCTCCGGCATGAAGTTGTTTGAGGTCGGACAGTAGGGGGATACGAAAAAGAGAACCGAGGCTTTTTTCCCGGCAAGTTCGAACGGTTGAACCGTCTTGCCATCAACCGCTTTGAATGCGAGCGGCTCCGCCCGAAGGGAGCCGCTGGCCAGGAGCAGGACCAGAGCGACGAGAGCGAACCGACTCGGATTCACGCGAAGAAGGAAGTCACGGCCTGGGCCTTGACCAGTTCACGCGGCTGGTTGAGGTGATTGTAGACGATGGTCTCTGGATCGATGGCCATCGCGTGGTAGATGGTGGCGAGGATTTCCCGGGGATGAACCGCGGCTTCCACCGGGGCGGAACCGGTCTTGTCAGACTTGCCGTGAACCGCCCCTCTCTTCACGCCGGCGCCGCCGATGATCGAGGTGTAACAGTAAGGCCAGTGATCCCGACCATCACTGCTATTTCCGTTGCCGCTGGTGGAGACACCTTTTTCCGGACTGCGTCCGAACTCGCCGATGGCAACGACCAGTGTCTCGTCGAGCAAGCCGCGTTCGTCGAGATCGGTGAAGAGGGTGGAAAGGCCCTGATCAAGCATTGGACCGGACTGATCCTTCATTCGCTTGGGAAGACCGGTGTGGTGGTCCCAGCTGTGGTTGTCGGAGTTCGCCACCTTGGGCCAGATGACCTCGACGACTTTGGTCCCGGCCTCAACCAAGCGGCGGGCCAGAAGGCAGCTCTGCCCGAAGGTGTTGCGACCGTAGGCATCGCGCATCTTGAGATCCTCGGAATCGATGTCGAAGGCTTGGCGGGCCCGACCGGAAACGATGAGGTTCAGGGCTTGGTCATAATATTCGTCCAGATTGTAGCGGGCCACGGCCTTGTCGACGGCGGACATCTGGGCGTCGAGGGCCTCGCGCAGGCGGGCGCGCCGTTGCAGGCGAAGCGAGAACACTTCGGGGCGAAGCTGCAAGTCGTCCACCTTCACGGAGTTGAGCTTGCCCATGTTCATGTCGTCCCCGTCCGGGAAGAGGTAATAAGGATCGAACGCCTTGCCGAGGAATCCGGCAGTTCCGCCCTTGTTGATGACGCCCGATTCCTGAAGGGGCCGAGGCAGGACAACGAAGGGGAGCATGGGTTCCTCGGCAGGTTTGAGACGGATGATGTTGGAGCCGAAATTGGGGAAATCCTTGGGCGTGGGAGGTTCCAACTGACCGGAGGGACTGACCTTGTCGGTCGTGTAGCCGGTCATGATTTGGTAGATCGCGGCGGTGTGGTTGAAGAGACCCACCGGAGTGTAGCTCATCGAATGGATCGTGGTGAACTTGTCCGTGACTTTGGCGAGACGCGGCAGGATTTCGGTGAACTGCAGACCGTCAACCGCCGTGGGGATGCTCTTGAAAATGGAACGGACGTTGTCAGGAGCATCGGGCTTGGGATCCCAAAGGTCGATGTGGCTCGGACCCCCTTGCAGATAGACCATGATGACGCTCTTGGCCTTGCCCCAGCCGGGGGAACCGACGAGGGAGGACGAGGCGCTGGCGGATTGGGCGGCCAGGAGATTGTTGAGAGTCATGCCCAGCATGCCGGCCCCCCCGACGCGGAAGAAATCGCGGCGGGACGGCTTGAGGTGGGGATCACAGAGGTCTTTGGCGGTGGGACCAGCGATACGGAACATAGGGTGGAATCGGTTAGTGGTTGAAGAGAAACTCAGGGTTGTTGATCAAGGCCCAAGTGAGATCTTGTGCCGCAGTCAGGCGGACATTTTTGGCTTGGAGCGTCGATTGGTCGTAATCCTGGCGCAACTGGCGGAGTTGGGCGTCGAGGCGAATGGGAGCGCGTGCCTCGGCGAGCTTTGCCTTGAGGTTGATCATGACTGGGTCGGCGGGCAAGGGACGTTCTTCCTTGGCCACGGCGAAAGTCCGCTTGAGCCACGCGGGATTGGTGCGGGTGAAATGCGCCTTGAGCACGGCTGGATCGTTGGCGCCCCGAGCGCCTGCAGGTTGCTCGAGGATGGAGGCCACCGTGGAGGGGAGACCTGCTTCCAGGGGTTGCGCACTGTCGGTGAGGCGGACGGCGAAATGTCCCAGAGGATAATCACCGCCGCCATAACGACAGGAGATTTTCAACCGCAACTTGGTTCCGGTGGGCAGGGCCAGAGGCTTCTGAAGGGAGAACCTGGCGAGGTGCGGAAGGCGCTCCTTGCCGGCGATGGCCCAAGCGTTTTGGTTTCCGGGATTTCCGTCGATGGCCAGTTGGGCATTGAATCCGCCCTGGATGTGATCGACGCGAACCATGGCGAGTTTGACCTTCGCGAACTGTTTGGGAGCGGCGGCGGTCGCAGACTCCAACTCCACTTCTGTCACCACGAAGTTCCCGTTCTCGTCCAGGCCAGGACCAAAACCGGGCAGGCTGGCGTGGGGCATGGCCTCGATCGCCAGACCGGTGACGGAGCGAAGCCCATTGGCGGGGGCATTGAATTCCAAGGTGTAATCCGTGGCCAGGTTTTGGCTCGGATTGAGGGCGGAAGCGAGGACGCTTCCATCCTCGCCGACTTTCACTCCGATGGCCGGGGACGTTGACTTGGCCGTGACCGGGATCAGTGGTTGCCACCGGGTCACCAGACTCTCCGCGGGCACGGTCGCTTCCCAAGCGGCCATGAGGGAGGGGAGAGTCGCGGTGTAGGCCGCCAAATCCTTGCGGGCGGCATCGAGCCGGGATTGGCGGGCCGCCTCGGCCTTCTGCTGCTTTTCCTGCCATTGGGGCACGTAGGCGTCCAGAGCGGAAGAGGCATCGACCACGCCCTTGAGACGGGCTTCCTCAAGTGACGCCTCCACCGGGACCCACCACTTCTCACGATCAGCGAGCATACCCTGGAGGGACTGATGATCGCGGGAGACGGCGGAGATATTCCCCAGAGCGGTCTTCACCTCGTCGGGACGCGGCGCACGTCCGAGAACCCGGTAGTAAATCTCCTCAATGAGCTTCTGGTCGTCAGGTTGGGTGGCCGCGAGCCGAACCAGGCCCCCATCCTTGGCCTCGATCGCATCGCTGATCGCAGGGCCGGAAAGGAACGCCATGACGGCGCTCATCTGGAGGTCGGCGCTGCGTTCGCATTCGCAGGCGCTCTCCCGGACCGGACGCCCGAGATTGGCCAGGAACCCGGATTTCAAGTCGATCTGGGCATCGGGCAGCTGGCTGGCTCGAACTCCCCGACCGGCCCCGGGAATGTCCGGCGTAGCTCCCGTGGCGGCGTAGATGGAATCGTAGAGAACCTCGGCCGGGAGGCGCTTGGCCTTGGCTCGGGAGAAGTTCGTCTCGTCATCCTCATTCCAGCGATTGGCGGCAATCGAAAGCTGGTAGGTCCGCGACTTGCAAATCGTGGCCATGAGATCGCGCACATTGAACCCGCTTTCCACGAAATGGCGCGTCAACCACTGCAACAGCTCAGGATTCGACGGGGGATTGCCGGCCCGGATATCGTCGAGCGGCTCAATGATCCCGGTCCCCAGGAGATATCCCCAGATGCGGTTGGCATAGCTGAGGGCAAAATAGGGATTGTCGGAACTGGTCATCCAGGCGGCCAGGGATTCGCGCCGCGAGGGTTTTTCCGGGGTCCGGAAGCTGACGGGCGCCAAGGTGGCGTCGAATGGAAAGTCTGGAGCCTCCACCAGCCCGGTGCGACCGTGCTTCAGATCACCGGTGGCAGCGTCGCTGACGATCTCGTAGAGCGGTTTGGCCTCGTCCACCGCGGAGGCACCGATCGACTGGTTGGGCGCATTCTTCGTGTCCCGCTTCAGTTCGACTTGGGCGAAGTAAGCAGCCGTCTCGAAATATTGATCCTGGGTCCACCGTTCAAAGGGATGGTCATGGCACTTGTTGCAGTTGAAGCGAGTCGCCAGGAACAGATGGGTGGTGTTCTCCATGATGTTCTCCGGCGTGCGGAGAATCTTGTAGTAGGCGGCAGCCGGGTTTTCCTTGTTGGATCCGGTGGCGGTGAGGATGCGGTAAACAAGTTTGTCGTAGGGCGTGTTGGCCGCCACTTCGGCGCGGATCCAGTCGCGGAACAGTTTGGCTCCCTCGGAACCGAGGAACTTCGAGTTCACCTGGAGCATGTCGGACCACTTGTTGGTCCAGTGATCCACGAACTCGGGCGAACCGATCAAGGTGTCAATGAGCCGGTCGCGCTTCTCCCGTTGGGGGGACGGATCGGCTTCAAAGGCGCGGACCGAGGCCGGCGAGGGAGGCAGGCCGGTGAGGTCCAGGGTGATCCGGCGGATGAACTCGGTGTCGGTGCAAAGCTCGCTGGGCTGAATCTTGAGCCGCTTCCATTTGGCGGCGGCAAGCTCGTCGATCCTGTTGTTTGGGGCCGCATCCTTCCAGACAAAGCCATCCCGGTTGCCCATCACCGTGAGAGTGGTCGCCGCATAGGCCCCCTCGTATCGGGCCAGGATGGGGGCTTCGCCGCGCCGGACCGTGGTGATGAGGGCGTGCGGGTCATGGGTGGCCACCTCGCTGCTGCCGCTCTCCACGAAGGCTTCGGTGGTGACGTCCCGGCGAGATCCATCCGCGAAGACCGCCTCGACCCGGATCTGCTGACGACTGCCAATCTCTTCAATCACCGGATTTTTCGGGAAGATCTCAATGGAGACGACCTTGGCGGAGGATGGATTCAGACGTGCTCCCTGGGAGATCCAGTCGCGCACGACGCGGTAATACGTGGAGTTCTGAATGGCGACTTGGCCGCCCTCGTGCGGCACGGCTCCTGTCATCTTCAGGAGCATCAGGGAATCGTCCGGAGAGGCATAGTTCACGCGGCGGCTGATGAGGTCGTCCGTGAAGGCGCGCACATCGTAAAACGGATCATATCCGCGAAGGGAGAGCTTGAAGCCGTCCTTGCCGTCCTGGGCACCGTGGCAGGTTCCCATGTTGCAGCCCATCCGGCTGATCACCGGGTTGACATCGCGGACCCAATCCGGATGGAAAGCCTGGGAGGAACCGGAGACGAGGACGGGGAGATCGACATTTGTCGTCCCATAAGCTACCCGGAGCGTGGTCGACCCATCCTTGACCGGGAGCACCTTGCCTCGAGCGGTCAGTTGCACCAAAGCGGCGGCGGGTTGGAACTTCGCGCTTCGGGTGACGTCGAATCTCCGGCCATCTCCGGCCACGGCGGTGACGACCAATTGGTTGTAACGAGTGGGCCCGTCAATGCGAACCTGGGAGGGTGAGACCTCCAGGGAGGCGATCGGCGTGGCGACCGGTTTCTCCTCGGGAGCGGTCGGATGCTTGTCCGCGTTGGTCCGCTTCTCATCCACCAAGGCGGCGGTGACTTCGACCGGCACGAGTTCCTTGGTCACCCGGGCGGTGGATGGATCAATGAACCGCAACTTGCCGTCGGCACCGGCGGCGACCACTGTGGAGGAGTCGGGACTCCAGGCCAGGGCATACACGGCGGAATCGAGCTTCAACGCTCCGGTCTGCTCAGCACCTCTTGTCTGGAACTCCTCGATGAGTTTGTATTCGGGAGAGCCGGGGCGAACGTTGGCCTGCTCCATGGCTTTTTTCAGTTCGGGGGTCAACGTGGCGTCGTAATCCGAGCGGTAGAAGTGGACCGAGCCCCGAGCGTCGAGACTTGAACCTGCGGCGAAACTCTTGCCGTCGGGTCGAAATGCCGCGGCCCAGATCCGACCCTCCATGGCCGGGTATTTTCGGATCAGGTTGGCGTTGTCCCCGATCTTCCGGGCGGTCTCGCGCTTGGTCCGATAAATTTGTGGAATGCCGTCGGAACCGCCGACGAGAATGTGATCGGCGGTGGGGTGAAGAGTCACGGTGGCGATTCCGCCCCGCAGAGCTCCCGGAGTGATGGAGGTGATGTTGTCGATGAACCGCTCCGTCGCGACCTCCGTGAGTTTGGCCGACATGTCCCGGGCCACCGAAATCAGCTGGGTGCCGCTGTGGGCAAACACGGTGTCCAGGACCCAGTCATTGTGACCGCCCATGAAGAGGACCTGCTCCCCATTTTCCGCTTTGACGGCCCGAACGCTGTTGTCGGGCATGCCGAAGGCGATGAGTTTTCCATCCGGAGTCCAGCTGGCCCCGTAGATGGTGTCGTAACCTGCCGGGACCGAGACCTTGAGGCTCCGCTTGGCCACGTCCCAAATCTGCAGTTCCCCCATCCGCTCCGGCAACCCGCCGGCCACCGCCAGCTGGGTCCCGTCCGGAGAGAACTCGATGCTCTGGATCCGTTCGGAAAGGCCCACCAATCGGGCGACCAGCCCGGAGCCGTCGGCGTGGTGGAGCAGGACCTCGTGAAAGCCCGCGATCGCGAGGAGCTTGCCATCCGGTGAGAAGTCCAGTGCGGAAATCACCGGAGGCTTGGCGTAAATGGGCGGATGGTCCGGGGTGTAGCGTTCCACGGCATTGGACGGGGTGTCGTCCTTGGCTCCCTCTGAAATCCAGCGACTGACCAGGGCGACCTCATCCGACGAGAGGGGTTCGCCCTTGGGCGGCATCTCGGATTTGCCATCGACCGGGGTGATTTGCTGGATCAGAAGACTCTCGGCGGGGCGGTGGGCCTTGATGGCGGCACCACTTTCACCACCGGCCAACAGCTGGGCAAAGGTGGTCATCACGTAATCGCCCTTGGCCTTGGCGGGTTGGTGGCAACCCATGCACTTGGCCTGGAGTGCAGGACGGACTTCCTTGTAATAGCTGACGGGGCCTTTGGACGGAGCGGGGCTTTCGGCGGCAAATCCACAGAGAGGCAGCCCAAGAACGGCTGTCGCCAAAGGGAGAACAGGGATGGCGTGGAGGAGTCGATTCATCGGGGTCATCTGCAAAACGTCAGCGGTCGATCGCTTCTTTCAGTTTTTTTCTGGCCAATGCCCTGCGCCTCAATCGATCCGGATCGCCGCCACTCCGACGTCGTCCGAGCCGGGAAAGGCATGGGAATGGGCGCAGATGTGCTCGATCCATGCACTGCAGAAGCCATATTGGTTCACGCTTTCCGCGAGTTCCCGGGCGTCCAGAACCAAGCCGTCGGTGGCGCAGATGATGAGATCTCCGGGGGAGACATCGATCGATCGGCTGCGAAACGCAAAGGCGGTGACGCCGGAGAAGCAGTCCGTGAGCATCGGTGTTCCCTCGATTTTGTCTGGGGTCGTCAGCATTTCCCCTTCGTGGCCGGCGCTGGTTTTGCGCAGATGATGGATCGGGGAGTCGCCGCACCAGAAAACGCAAGCCTTGGTCCCCCGCGCCAGAACCCCGGCCAGGGTGCAGGCGCTTTCGATCAGGTCCGGTTCGGAGGCGAATCGGTTGAGGAAGTCGTGATGGACATGGCGCAAATAGGTTCCGATCAGGCGGCAAAGATCAGTGCTGGTCTCCGTGGGCAGCGGATCTTGGCTGAGCCGTTCGTCGAGCAGCCAATGGGCCACGGCGCCGCCGTCAGCGCAGTTGCTGACTCCGTCCGCCACCGCAGCCAAAATGGCGGGGCTGTGGTCGGGGGATTCGAACCGACGGACCAAGACGCGGTCTTCGTTGGAGCGGCGGACGTAGAGATTTCTCTTCCGGCCAGCCATGGTGTGAGAGAACCCGGTATACATGATGGATCCGGTGACGCCCGGGGGCGTGCAGGGGGTCGTTTACGCTTCTCTTGACAGGAGCGGGGCGCAAGTTGGAAGTTGGCTGGCGGTGGAAAGGAGGGTCAATCAGCTTCTCGTTTGGATCCTCTCAGCGGCGAGCGGGGGCCTAGCAAGTGTCGAGGGCGCTACCGGCGAACCGCCGAATTTGATCGTGCTGGTCGCTTCCGGGGCGGGATGGGAGCAGGCCATGGATTGGCGGATGGATGGCTCGCTGGACGGCTTGGTGCGGCTGCGCGATCGGGGAGCCAATTTGCGGCGGTTTTACGGGAATCCGGTCGCCGCTCCAGGGCATGCGGAGCTTCTCACCGGGCGGCACTTTTTGCGGAACGGGGTTTCCGGCGACGGCGGCGGCGAGCAGTTGTTGCACGAGTTGGAGGTGACGCTGGGTGAGGTGTGCCAGGATTCAGGGTATGCGACGGGATTTTTTGGCTGGTGGCGTCATGGTTGTCATCCGCCGCAGCATCCTGTCTTTCAGGGCTTTTCCGAATTTGCCGGTCGTTGCCGGGCCCTGTGGGATGGGGATCGAGCCTGGATTCAGCGGGGCCTCGATCCGGAAGTTTCCGTGGCGGATCCCTGGGCGGAAATTGGGGCGGCGGCGAGCGCCTTTGTCGGCAAATCGCACGATCGCCCGTTTCTTTGTTGGGTCACGGTGCCGCCCGGGGAAGGAGGTTTGGCGATTCTGAACCGGATTGCGGGGGATTTGATGGCGGTTGTGGAAGCGGATGGCCGAGCCTGGCAGACCCTGACGATTCTGGTTTCCGACCGCCCCGACGCTTACCGGGAGGCGAAGTTGTTTGGTGGCCCGGGGAGTTTGTCAGAGGGCGGCGTGCGGATTCCGGGTTTCTGGCATTGGCCCGGGAGGATCGAGCCGGGGCTGATCGTTCATGACATTGCGCAAAATGTCGATCTGTTCGCCACCGCCGCCGCGTTGGCCCGAGCCCGGATGCCGGACGACCGTCCGATGGATGGGATGAATTTGTTGCCCTTGCTGACCAACCAGCGGCCGGAGCGTTGGCCGAACCGTGACATTGGCAATGTGGTGATTCAGGGGCGCAACCCGAGTTCCGCACGAACCTCGTTCCGAAACACCAGTTGGCTGGCGGTGCGTGATCCCGGGACGCGCCGAAACCCGGCATTGCCTCCAGGTGAACTGTGGGAACTCTTCGATTTGCAGGCCGATCCCCGGCAACTCTACGAAGTTGGCGAAGCCTATCCGTTCGTGTTGGCGCGCCTGAAATCTGATTTTGGGCGTTGGTATCTGAACGCCTCCCAGTTCGACCTGCAGCCGGTCTCCCTGGTGGTGGGGCAACCCGGCTTTCCGGATTTGCCGTTGCTGGCGGAATACGCCGAGTCCGTCGGTCCATCCGCTTTGCGGTGGCACCTGCAAACGTCGGAAAAGGTGAGGGTTCGGGTGGATTGGCAGGCACCGGACGCGGAGACCGCTCCTTCTTGGAGGCTGCGGATCGATGGAAAGAATTTGACTGCGGAACGCCGTCAGGATTTCTGGGGGTTCGGTGAACTGGACTTGGCCGACGGGAAAGTGGAAGCGGTCGTAGAGGGGGTGACAGAGGAGTTCGCTTCGGCCGGTAATCTGCTGCTGCGGTGTCTCAAGCCGTGAATCTGCCCTGTTCCCGGCGGTTGACATTGTGTCAAGGCGGGGGAGATTCGCCGCGTAACGTTCAACCCAACCGCAACCACCTCTATCTTTACAACCATGTCTGTGCTCGTCGGCAAAAGTGCCCCCTCTTTCCTCGCCAAGGCAGTCGTCAACGGGGAAGTCGTTGAGGATTTCTCCCTCGATTCCTACCTGGGAAAATCCTACGTGGTGCTGTTTTTCTACCCAAAGGATTTCACGTTTGTGTGTCCAACAGAACTGCATGCCTTTCAGGACGCGATCGAGGAGTTTCGCAAGCGCGACACGGTGATCGTCGGTTGTTCCACGGACACGGAGTTTTCGCATTGGGGCTGGCTGCAGGTGCCTCGGGACCGGGGCGGAATCCAGGGCGTTTCCTATCCCTTGGTGGCGGACACCAACAAGACCATCTCCTACGCCTATGGCGTTTTGGCGGGCGAGTATGACGTCGATGACGACGGCGACCTCTGCGTGGAGGGGGAATTGGTGGCCTACCGTGGCCTCTTCCTGATCGACAAAGAGGGGGTCGTCCAGCACCAAGTGGTCAACAACATGCCGCTGGGGCGCTCCGTGGCGGAGACGCTTCGGATGGTGGACGCGCTGCAGCATTTCGAGCAGCATGGCGAGGTCTGTCCCATGGATTGGCACAAGGGAGCGGCGGCGATGAAGCCGGACCATGCGAGCACGGCCGCCTACCTGGCAGGCAAGTGAACGAATCTCTCTCTTGATCATCCGGGATTTCCGGTTGATAGATATCCCCCGGGCGGCGAGTTTTCCGCGTCCCGGGGAACAAAACGGGCTGTGGCGCAGTTTGGTAGCGCGCCTGCATGGGGTGCAGGAGGCCGCTGGTTCGAATCCAGTCAGCCCGATCTTTTCGGTTTTTTGGCATGGGTGCCCTGCAACAGGCTCTGGCGACGGCCCCCCCAGCGGGCGACCCATCCTCGTGAATCGCTTCAAGTCACCGTGCAGATGCTGACCGCCTGCTTCAGCGACGCCAGCTTGTCCTCTCGCTTGGGGATAAATTCCTGTCCGAGGAAGCCGGTGTAGCCCGTGGCTTGGATGGCCCGAATGATCGCCGGATAGTTTAGCTCCTGGGTTTCATCGATCTCCGCCCGGCCCGGGACACCGCCAGTGTGGTAGTGTGCGATGTGGGCGTGGTGCTTGCCGATGGTGGCGATGACGTCTCCCTCCATGATCTGCATGTGGTAGATGTCGTAGAGCAGCTTGAAGTGGGGCGTTGATCCGAGGCGTTCGCAAAGGGCTGCTCCCCAGGCGGTATGGTCGCACATGTAATCGGCGTGGTTCACTTTGCTGTTGAGCAGTTCCATAACCAAGGTCACACCGAGTTGTTCGGCCTTGGGCATCAGGCGTTTTAGCCCGATGGCGCAATTCTCGAGGCCCTGGTCGTCGCTCATCCCTTCCCGGTTACCGCTGAAGCAGATGACCTGCTTGAATCCGGCCGCGGCGCTGGTTGCCATCAAAGGTTCGTAGGCCTGAAGCAAAAGATCGTGGTGTTCGAGCCGGTTCCAGCCTTTTGGGATGGGGCCGATCTTGACGCCTCCCGGGCCTTGGATCGTGGGGAAGCTGACCATCGCGCAGTGGAGTCCGTGGGCTTGCACGGTCGGGAAATCCGCAGGATCGAGGAGTTCGATCGATTCCAGGCCGATCTCCTTGGCGGCTTGGCAGAGGGTTTCCAGGGGAATGCCCTTGTAGCACCATTTGCATACCGAGTGCCGCACCTTGCCGCCGCCTCCGACCGCCGCGTCGGCGGCCTCCAATTGGCTGCGCAGGAGAGAGGTGAGAGCGGTCACTCCAAGGCTGGAGGCAACACCGCGCCGCAAAAATCCTCGTCGGGGTGAAGGCTGAGAAAGATTCATCCCGGACGCTACGCAGCGGAACGGACGGAGTCGAGCGCGGACTTGATTTGGGAAGCGATCAGGGGATCATTGACACCTCGACCGCCGTCTCGGTCGCTTGAGCGGCGGCGACGTCTTCCGGCGGGATGGCGTATTTGCGCATGGGGCGCGTCAGGAGGAACGCATAGAGACCGCTGCCCGGCATGACGACGGCCACCTTGAAGAGGATCCAGATTTGCAGGCCGGTCGTGTGGTGACCGAGGATGGTGTAAGGATTGGAATGCCAAAAAGTAAGCCGAATGACTTCGTTGGCCACGGCGAGGATGAGAAAGAGGATCATCATGCCCAGCGTGAAACGGTTCCAGCCCTCCTGGGTGTAGTGGAACGTTTTCTCGAAAGCGTATTTGAAGAAATTTTTCTTGGTGACCAAGCCGAACCCGAGGAAGGCGGCAAAAGCGGCGTTGAAAAGGGTGACCTTGATCTGGACCCAGACCGGATCATGGGTGACGAGCGAAACGGAACTGAAGATCAGGGTGAAGCCCCCGGCGATGAGGGCCAGGATGGGCAGTTTGTTAAGGAAGACGCGCATCGCGACCAGCGCCAGCAAGGTGGTGCCAATGAGGGACCAAATGCCGGCGGTGACCCCGAAGATGGCGTTCACCATGAACAGGGTGATGAGCGGACCGAATTCGCTCAGCAAATTGATCGTTTGTTCCAGGTTAAAGGGGTAGATCCGGCGCAGGAAGCTCATGAGGTGAAGAGGCTTGTCAGAGGGGAGGGTGAGATGGTTCTTGTGCCGATGGCAGATCTTGCAGGGATTCGATAAACCAAGCTTCCACCTTCTGCCGGGCCCAGGGCGTCTTGCGCAGAAAGGTCAGGCTGGATTTGATGCTGGGGTCGTGCAGGAAGCAACGGATCGGAATGCGACGCCCCATCCGTTCCCACCCGTAAAGCGTGTGCAGGGTGGTGACGATGCGCTCCAAGGTGATCCCGTGCAGCGGATCTCGGGACGAGTGGGGTGTGGGGGGGATGTTCATCCTCAGGATGGGGAATTGTAACGATACGCCGTATCCCAGATGTCATCAAGGATGTGCAGGGCATCGTCCAGGGAAGGGACGCGCAGGTGACCGGAGTCGTCCACGGTCAGCAGGGCCACCGTTTCGCCGGCTCGGTTGCGCCCTTGAATCCGGCCGAGGTTTTGGATGGGGCCCTGGATGTCGAAATCAATCACCGTGCCAAACGTTTCGCGCATCCAGGACTCGATGACGGCGTCCAGTTGCGCCGCGGTCATCGGTTGGCTGGAGTTGGCGATGAGGTGGTAGTAGACCAGCATGGCCTCCTTGCACTCTTCCTCTTCGGCGCTGTCCAGGAGTCGGCTGAAGACGGACTGATTCGTGGCCATGTTGCGGTAGAAAAGGTTCTCCGCGACGAGTTTGAGGAAATTGTTCCGCTTATTTTTGTAGGTGCTCCACTGTTTGAAGGCGAACCCGGCGAGGGCGATGATGATGGTAAAGATGGCGCTCAAGGCGGCCAAGGCCTGGACACTGTTGTGCTTTTCCAGCGGGTCGATCTGGTGACGAAGCCAGGTCCAGCCCATCGCAAGCGCCACGGCCACGGCGAGGATCGCGAATTGTCCGCCCACCTTGGCCATGACGGCCGCAGCGGCCCCGATCGCCGGGACGCTCATCATGATCTTGTCTTTCCGGGTCATGCTGATCCGCACGTTGGGAAACAGCAGTTCCAAGTCGGACTTGGGAACGTCCTTGTAGTGATAGGTGTAGATTTTTCCGGGCTTGAACCGCAAGTCCGGGGGCGTCCCGGCCTTTCGCTGTTTGGCGTTGATGAAGTGCTCCTCCCCTTTGAAGTGAAGCAGGAGGATGACGCAATCCCAGAACTCTGCGTCCACCTCCACCTGACGGAACATCCGTGGGACCTTGATTTTCCGCTGGGAACTGCCCCGGGCGAACGTGGCGACCCGTTTGAAGTCATCGAGGTCGACGTCCGTCGCGAGTTCCACCAGGGTGGAATCCTTGAAGCTGCGCTCCAACTCGGCCTGGGACACCTCCCGGTAGTTGGCCCTTTCGGCCAAGGAACGGAAACTGGAGACGATGGATTCCGCATTTTTTTCGAGTTCCTCGGGGGGCATCTCCGCACAGGAGCGACCCTCGTGATCCGGATTCAGGCACCAATAGTGGCTTTTGAATTCCTCCGCTTCGCGGTGAAACTGGAAATGGGTGTAGGCGGCAAACAGCTCGGAAAAGTGCTGGAACCGACTCTGGTCGGGAAGAGAGAGTTTGCCGTCGGCCAAACAGATTTTGAGAATTTCCCGGCGCAGGTAGGGGATGAAGGCCTCTCCTTTGGCGGACGGACTGTGGGTGGACGATGGTGGCAACGGACTCACGCCCGGCACTCTAGGCCAAAGCGGGGCCGCTTGCAAAACAGGCGTGTCAAAGATCCGCGGCGGGACCGGTCAAAGCCATCCATCGTAGGGGCGGCCATCGCGGCCTTCACAGAAATCAATGAACGCCTGGTTGACCACCGCGTAACCGCCGGGAGTGGGGTAATTCCCGGTGAAATACCAATCTCCGCGATGGTCCGGGAGGGCGGCGTGGAGGTTTTCGATCGTTTGGAACAGCAGGTGGACCTCACCTTTCCAGGAAATGTCCGTGGGCGTGATCAGTTGGGCCATCTCTTCGGAGAGCTCCTCCGCGGAAAAGGGTTCGTAGATCGCCTTGACCCGGTTCTCCATGTCGATCGGGTCCTTGCGCAATTCCTCGCGGCACCGGTCGTAGACATCTTTCACCGTCTTCTCCAGGCCCCGTTTCTTGAGCAGACCAATGGCGGCTTGGAAGGCCAGGAACTTGCCCAGCTCGCTCATGTCGATCCCATAACAGTCCGGATAACGGATTTGGGGAGCGGTGGATGCGATGATGATCTGTCGCGGGTTGGTGCGGGCCAAAATGCGGAGGATCGATTCCCGCAGCGTGGTGCCGCGCACGATGGAGTCGTCGAGGGCCACGAGATTGTCCCCGTCGATCACTCCGTAAGTGATGTCATACGCAAAGGCGACCAGCTCGTTGCGCCCCGCTTCCTTGCTGATGAAGGTCCGGAATTTTTCGTCTTTGTTGGCCACCTTTTCCCCGCGCGGCCACCCGGACATGATCAGGCGGTCGAAGGCCTCCTCGGGAAGTTGCTCGCCCCGAGCGGTCAATTCACGAAGCTCCTCGCGGACCCGATTCCGGCGCCATTCGCGCAGTCCGTCCATGAGCCCGTGGTAGCCGGTTTCCGCCGTGTTCGGGATGAAGCTGAACACGGTTTTGTCCAGGTCGCGGTCGATCGCGTCGAGCACCTGCGGCACCAGCCGGGCGCCGAGTTGTTTCCGTTCCCGATAAATGTCCGGGTCGTTGCCTCGAGAGAAATAGATGCGCTCGAAGGCGCAGGAACGGCGGGTTTTGGCCTCCGCGAACTGTTTGATGGCGAATTCTCCGGAAGGCCGCACCGAAGCCACGTGGCCTGGGGGCAATTCCTGAATCTGCTGGGCTTCGCGCTGGAAAACCGTCATCAGCGGAGTCCGTTCCGAGGCGAAGGCGATCACTTCGTCGTCTTCGATGTAATAACAGGGCCGGATTCCGTTCGGATCGCGCATCACGAAGCCATCCCCGTTTCCGACGAGACCCACGATGGTGTAGCCTCCATCCCAGGTTCGGGCGGATTCCGCAATGATTTTGGGGATGTCGAACCGGTTGCTGATGACCTTGGGGATGGCCAATCCATCCGTGCCGCGGTCCCGCTCCTCGCGGTAGATGTCGGTGTGTGCCTCGTCCAGGTGGAAGCCGATCTCCTCGAGGATGACTTGGGTGTCGGTATCGTGGAACGGATGTTGTCCCCGGGCCACCATCTGCTTTTTCAGCTCGGAGACATTGGTCATGTTGAAGTTCCCCAGGACCATCAGGGACTTCGTGGGCCAGTTGCTCTCCCGGACTTGCGGGTGGCAAAACGCCTCGGTCACTCCCCCGGAGGTGCTGTAACGAAGGTGGCCAACCAGGTTTTCCCCGCCGAATTCAAAGTTTTCCTTCACCGACGCCGGGTTCTTCAGATCGAGCAATCCGGAGGCGATCAGTCGCTCCAGTTCGCCCTGTTGCCTCCGGAACAAGCGGTTCACCGGGTCGCTCTTGACGGCGCGGTCGTGGAACAGGAATCGTTTTCCGTGGGCGACGTTCAGCTTGCAACAACCGATTCCCGCGCCGTCCTGGCCGCGGTTGCGTTGTTTCAGGAGCAGCAGGAAAAGCTTATTGAACCCCCAGAGCGCGGTCCCATACTTGTTGTAGTAGTATTCGGGATCTTTGCGCAGGCGGATGTAAGCAATGCCGCACTCGTGGTGGATGGGGTCGCTCATGCCGGGCGCGCATTCCTTAGGTGAAGAAAACGACACCTGCAACCCGCCGATGGCGTTTCTTTGGGGAAAGATTGGGGACGCAGCTTTGGGTTGATCCGGAAGGCGGAATGAGCTCCTTTGGGCGCGTGGTCACCGGACTCTACATCCACGACATCGATCCCTGGCTGCTCCGCTTCGGCAGTGGAAACTTCGGAATTCGCTGGTATGGAGTGGCTTACGTTGCGGGCTTTCTCGTCGGTTTCCTCCTCATGCGGCAGATGGCGCGCAGGCAGATTGGTCCGCTCAAGGAGAGCGAGTTGGCGGACTTCATCACCATGGCGGCATTTGTCGGCGTCATGCTCGGGGGACGGCTCGGCTACATGCTGCTCTACGATTTTTCCGGCTTCATCCAGGCTCCCTGGCGCTTTTTTCAGGTCTGGGAGGGCGGCATGGCCAGCCATGGAGGCATCGTCGGCCTGGTTGCGTTCACTTGGTGGTATGCCCGTCGGCACCATTACGATTGGTGCGGGGTGGGGGACAACTTGGTTTGCGTGGCGCCGGTGGGCATCTTCTTCGGTCGCATCGCGAATTTCATCAATGGCGAGCTCTACGGCAATCCCGCGGACCCCCGAAAGGTGCCGTGGGCGATGTTGTTTCCGGATGAAATCAATGATGTCCCCTCCGTTCACCACGCCGTGGCCGCGCGTTTGCCCGGGATGAGCCTGGCGGAAATCAAGGGCGCCCTTCACGATCCGGAGATTCGCAAGGTTCTCCAGGAGTTCCTGACGCCCCGGCATCCCTCTCAAATCTATCAGGCCCTGCTCGAGGGGGCCCTCTTGTTTTTGATCCTCTTTGGCATCCGATGGAAATTTCCCCGTCTGCCCTATGGCATTCTCACCGGGCTTTTCTTCCTTCTTTATGCCGTGTTCCGGATCATCGGAGAATTTTGGCGCCGGGCAGATTCTGGGGTCATCCTGGGCATCAACAAGGGCCAGTTCTACTCACTGTTCCTGTTTTTCGCAGCGGCCGGTTTTCTATGGCACGGCTTCAGCCGGTGGCGGTCCCGGGGCGCTTGATGAAGTTTTCCCACCACTGCCGCACCCCTTCGGCGCACATCGCGGAATCATTGGCGGCTTCGTAAAGCTCCCAAGTGGTTGCGTCCACCCCTTCGCTTCGGGCCCTCTCCAAGCAACCCGCCCGGAATCTGGCGATCCATTCCGCCGGGGCACCCGCATTCGGCAGGCTGGAAAGAGCCAGGTTTTTTAGGTCCGAGATCACCGAACGGTAGCGTTCCAGATGTTCCTTCACGGCTTCGGGCCCCTCGATGATTCCGAAATGGGTCAGGCAGAGTCGGTTGAAGCCGACGGCGGCGATCCGCTCCAGGGTGACCAGCAAGGCATCCGGATCAAACTGGGACGGCGCGCTGGCCGGTGAGAGAAAAGTGGATCCCGGAAGACGCACCCCCGCGTTGTCCCCGGAAAACACCGAGCCTGCCCCGCTCAAGACGAGGTGGTGTCGCGCGTGGCCCGGGGCATCCCAGACCACAAACCGGACCCGGCCCACTGTGAAGGCATCGCCCTCCCGCAAAATCGAAAGCCGTGATTCCGCTACCGGCAGAATTTGCCCCCAGAGAGTTTCCATGGCGTCACCGTAAACGGCCCGAGCTCCTTCGATGAGTCTCTCCGGATCCATCAGGTGGCGCGCTCCTCTCTCATGCACGAAGATCTGGGCGCCCCGGGCCGCCCAATGTCCTGCGGCTCCCGCGTGATCCAGGTGAATGTGTGTCACCAGAACTTTGCGGATCGCAAATGGGTCGAACCCGGCTTCCCGGATCCCCTGGTCGAGAGCGGAGAGGCAGGTGGACGGTCCCGTTTCGATCAGAGCCAAATCGTCGTCGGACGCGATCAGGTAGGAGGCGATGAGGTGCGGCTTTCCTTGAAACCGGAGATCGATCGGGTGGATTTCCATGCCGGAAATCGCCATTGCACCGGAAATCCTTGGATTTCAAGCAGCGGGTTCCCTATGTTCAAGGCCCATGCCGTCAAACCCTTCCTCTATGTCCCGACGCTCTTTGATCGGTTCCGGTCTGGCCACCGGAGCTTCAGCCTTGGCCCTTTCCGAGGATCTGGCCGCTGCCGCGCCAGAAAATCCTTTCCGGTTTTGCCTGAACATGAGCACCATCCGCGGCCAGAACCTCGATGCCGCCCAAGAGATCGAGGTCGCCGGCAAGGCGGGCTACGACGCCATCGAGCCCTGGTTCCGCAAGATCGAGGACTATCTCCAGGCCGGCGGCAAGCTGGGAGACCTCCGCAAGCGAATCGAGGATCATGGCTTGACCGTGGCCAGCGCCATCGGATTCGCCAACTGGATCGTCGATGACGACGCGGAGCGCGCCGCCGGTCTTGAAACGGCCAAGAAGGATATGGACACCATCGCGCAACTCGGCGGGGTGCGACTCGCCGCTCCTCCGGCCGGCGCCAAGGGAGCAATCGATCTCGATCGCGCCGCCGAGCGTTACCGGGCCCTCCTTGAGCTGGGGGATCGCATGGGGGTCGTTCCCCAGATTGAGATGTGGGGACACAGCCCGGCCATCGGCACGGTGGAGAAGGCGATCTACATCGCCATCCGGGCGGATCATCCTTCCGCCTGCTTCCTCGGTGACACCTACCACATCTACAAGGGCGGGTCCGGCATCGAGGGACTGCGCCTGATGGGGCCCAAGGCCCTGCTCAATTTTCACATGAACGATTATCCGGCGGATCCACCGCGCGCCGAAATCAAGGACGAACACCGCGTCTACCCCGGCGATGGCGTGGGCAAGGTCGTGGAGACTCTGCAGATCTTCCGCGAGATCGGTGCCCGTCCCTTTCTTTCGCTCGAATTGTTCAACAAATCCTACTGGGCACAGCCTGCCGACTTGGTGGCCAAAACCGGCCTTGAGAAAATGAAGGCTGTGGCGGCCAAATCCCTGCAAACCGTATGATGATCGACGACGACGACCTGCCGATGCAGCGCCCCGATGAGGGAGCGGGGGAGGAGTCCGGGCTGCGCCTCACGTTTGCCGAGGCTCGTGTTCTTGGCTGTCTCTGGGAAAAGGAGGCCACCACTCCGGATTATTACCCCATGACCCTGAACAGTCTCCAGACCGCCTGCAATCAGAAGTCGAATCGGGAGCCCGTCTCCGAATTTGACGAGGCCACCGTGGAACGGGCGGTCGAGGGATTGCGAGAAAAGCACCTGGCCGCCAAGGTCCATCTGGCCGGCTCGCGTTCCCCAAAATACAAGCACACCGCGGAGCGCGTCTTTCACCTGGACCCAGCCCAGCGGGCTCTCCTCACGGTGTTGTTGCTTCGTGGCGTGCAGACTTCCAGCGAATTGAACCAGCGCACGGAACGGCTCCACAAATTCAGCGGGACCTCCGCCGTCGAGCATGTCCTCGGCACGTTGATCAACTTTCCCGCCGGGGCGCTGGTGCGCCGATTGCCTTCCGGTGCGGGTCGGCGCGTCGAGACGTTCGCCCATCTTCTGTCTGGGGAACCCTCCCTGCAGACGATCGGCGGCAGCGGACCTTCCGCAGAGCAGATCGTGTTGGAAGAGGAGGCTTCCTGGCGGCGCAAACTTGAGGACGAGGTTTCCGCGCTGCGTCGGGAGGTCGAGGAGCTTCGCACCGCGCTCGACGAGTTTCGTGCCATGCTCGGGTAGTCGGCGCCATGACCGGAATCGAGGATGGTGGTCGGAACGCCGACGAGGTGAGCGTCTGCGAGAAGAGCGGAGCTTGGGTCGGTCCTCGCTCTGCTGAATTTTCATTAAAATTATAAGGAAGCACGCTTATGTTTTCTTGATTTTCGAGTACGTGGGTTATATTTAGGCCCGCGAAGTTTGTCTTGTGTTTTCGTCCCCGACGAATCTGCAGTCCCCGTTCGTCTTTTGTCATCATGCAACTTTCCATCTCCGAGCTACGTGATCTCGTGCGCCAGCAAGGTCTGCTTCCCACAGCCTCCACCTTGTTGCAGAAAGCGCCGCCTTCGCTGCTGCAGTTGATGAAGTATGGTTTCTTCGGAGTCGGTTCCGTTTTGATCTATCAGTCCGTTTTCGGCATGCTGGGGCACTCGATCCTGCCCCATTTTGAGGAGCTGCCTTCGGTCTCTGCCGGGGAACGAAAGATGAACTTCATTCTGGCCAGCGCCATCGGGTTTGGTTCTGCGAATCTGTTTGCGTATCTCACCAACGTTCGTTGGGTCTTCCAGGGCGGTCGGCACAATCGCATCACTGAATTCTTCCTGTTCAGTGGAGTCGCTTTTGTGGGATGGGTCGTCGGCATGATTCCGGGTTACCTCGCGTTGGAGGAGGGGCATGCGGGCAGTTGGGTGGCGAGCGGCGTGGTCACGGTGGTTTCCGTGATCGCGAATTTCATCTGCCGGAAGCTGTTTATCTTCGTGCCATGATTGCGCTTCCCCAGTTCCGGGTGGGGCGCAGTCCGGACGCGGGGAGGTCACCGGTTGCACAGAACGCACCGAGAATGTGGTGGCCGCTGCTGGTCCATCTCTCCATGACCTTGCCGCTCGCCTGCGGTTTGAATCTCTGGCTCGACGAGGCCTACACGCTCGATACCACTTCGCAAGGGCCGGCCCGGGCGCTTTCCCAGGCGATCCGGTTCGAGGTGCAGGCCCCGCTCTATTTTGTGCTCTTGTCTTTGTGGCGACTGGTCACCGACAGCATCACGTGGGCGCGGTTGTTCTCGGTCGGGTGCGCGGCCTGGCTGGTTTCCCTGTCCCCGCTGCTGGCGCGGCGCTGGTTGGCGGACGGTGCCCAGCGTTGGTTTCCGTGGATGATGGCGCTGCATCCCACCGTGATCTGGGCGGCGGTGGAGACCCGAAATTATGCCCTGACCATGTTGCTGGCCGGGGCCCTGCTGGTGGTGTGGCCGGATCGCCGTCAAGCGCAGACGGGACGTCGATTGGATCCGAAACTGGTCGCTCTCGCGGTGGCCGGGCTCTACACCAACTATTTCTTCGGTTTTTTCCTCGCGGCCCTTTACTCCATTGATTGGTGGATGGGAAACCCGGATTTCCGGATGCGCCTGGTGCGCGAGGCGGCTTGCATCGGCCTGCTCTTTCTTCCCCTGGCCGCCTGTCTTCCCCAGCAGATGCGGACCCGGGAAGCGGTCATTCACCTGGAATCGGCCCCCGAGGATGCGCTGTATCGCGAGGATGAAGGTTCGGTGGGAAAGGTGAAGTTTGCCGCCCTCAAGGCCGTCGGCTCTCTCTCGCATCATCTCTTCCCGGCCCCTTCCTCATCAAAATGGGTTCCGGCCCGGCTTCTCGCCTTGGCGGGTTGGCTGGCTTGCCTGGCATGGCCGGGGAGAGCCGGAAAAAGAATTCGCGGAGAGCCGGCGACCTTTTGGAACCTGTCCTGGACGGCTTGGTTTTTTCTGGCGGCTCTCCTCATCGGAGATTCCGGGTTGCGTCACGCCACTCTCTTCGTGCCGGTGGTCTTGCTCTCGATCGGTTCCCTGTTGGGGCCGCTTTCGAGGACTTGGCGCCTGTGGGGGATGGCGGTCTTGATTGGCATTTACGGCGCCTGCCTGTTGGCCCGCTATCTTCCGTTTGCCAAGAATGGCGATTTCATCCGCGTCGCCCGGTGGATCGAGACGGAGGAATCACCCGGACAACCCGTCTTTGTCTACGACTTGATGGATGCGGAGGCTTTTCGCCACCATTATCACGGGAGGAACCGGGTCGAGCCTCTTCCCAAGCCGGCGACCTTCGTCGTCTATCACGTGGACAACTCCCGGCTCCCGCCCCTGGAGGGTTTGGAGCGGCGCTTGGCCGAGGTTCCGGGAAATGGCTCTCTCTGGTTGGTGATCGACACCGGGCCGATCCGGGGAATTCCGGAACTCACTTCCAGCTTCCGCCGGTTGGATGAGATCGTGGCCACGCGATTCACCGTCCGTTTGGAACGAGATTTCCTCGGCTCCAAGGTTTATCTCCTGGATTGGAAGAAGTGACCTCCGAAGAGGAGCAGAGGTGAAGCGTCGGCGGCACCGACGCTCGGTTCAGACCTGGACGGTGGCTGGGAGGCGGGCGGTCCGCTTCGTCCGGGGCACCGTCTCCATGTGATCCAGCAATCGGCGCGCCACCTCTTTGGCGAGGCGGACGCTGGAGTTCCAGGCCGTGATTTTCGGATACACTTGGGCGGAGGTGGCCAAAAAGAGCCGAGATTCGCCATCGTGGATCAGAGGCTTGAGTTCGGAGTAGCCGAGGGGGTAGGCGGGTTCCACGAACGGAGCCTTGAAGACGCGGACATCGGCGATGTCGGAAGCTTGCAGATTCAGGTCCGGATACAACGCCAGCAGTTGTTGGGTCCAGCGGGCCGCAATCTGACCTGGATCTTCCAGGAACAAAGGGCTGGAGCGGTCACAGTATTTCATCACGTAAGCGACGTGATGCCCACCATAATGGCTGGTCTCCACCAGTTCGGTCATCTCCACAATTCCATCGAACTCCGTCCCGGAATCCACCACGGGAGCCCAGTAGTAGTTGTCGAGCGGACGGCGCAGGAAGAACATCGCGTTCACCACGCCCTGGTAGGGAACATCCGGAGTTCGGATGCGCTGCGCCAGGGGCGTGTCCCCAAGGCAGTTGCGCAGAACGGGAAGCGGGAGGGTGGACACGCACCAGTCCGCCTCGATCAAAGCGCTGCCGGCATCGATTTCCACGCCATCTCCGGTTTCCCGGATGGTTCCGGCCCGGGTCTCGAGCCGCAGGTCGACCCCCAGGCTCCGCAAGTTCTCCACCAAGGTGTCGAGGAAGGTGCGAAGCCCGCCGCGGAGATAGCCCCGGGAGACGGTGTTTTTCTCGCGGCCAAGCCGTTCCCAGATATACAGGGCCGGCATGTCTCCCGCTGCGGGACCGAATTTGCTGGTGAAGAGGGGGCGGAGAATCTTTTCCCACACCGGTCGCCCGTAACAGGAAACCAGCCAATCCTCGATCCGGGTCCGATCCAAATCCCGGCCGAAGCCCAGGCGCCGGAGCAACAGGCTCACCACCCCGAAACGGATGCGCTCCGGGAAGGTGAGGGGATCAAATCGGAGCAAGTCCATCGGTCCATTGAAGGCGTAACGTTTCCCGCCTACCACGAAGCCCATTCGGGTCGGTTTCCAGTAGAGGGAATCGCCCAGTCCGATGTCCCGGATCAGTTGCAGGAGATCGTCGTCCGAGGGCATCTGGCAGTGGTAAAACTGGTCGAGCGAATGCCCGTTCCAATCGAACCAGGTGCCGAGACCGCCCCATCGGTCGCCCGACTCAAGAACCGTCACCGCATGCCCCTTGGTGGCCAGCTCCCGCGCGGCGGTGAGCCCGGAAATGCCGCCCCCCAGGACGACCACCCTTTGCCGTGTCGATTCAGCAAGAGGCATAACGGATCTCCCGTGGGGTCGGTGTCACAGCGTTGCGGATCGCCAGCTGAAGGTATTGACGCAGGGTGCGCATCAATTTCAGTTTGCTGACGCTCAATTTGCGGTCGTAGCGCAGCACCATGGGCACCTCCGACAGCGTCGGCCCCCAGAAGCGCAGCTTGAGCAGGAGTTCCACCATGCAGGCGAAACCATCTTCCTCAATGAGGCGGTTGCCCCAGTGGCGAACGGCATTTTGCATCAGGGAACCGCGATACATGCGGTAGCCGCTGGTGAAGTCACCGATCGATTCCAGGGGAAAGATCGTCCGGAAAACCACCGCGGCACCACGGCTCAGCAGACGGCGGAATGGCGGCGCGGTCCGGTCGCAGCCCCCGCTCACGAAGCGGGAGGCGATCGCCACATCCGCACCCCGGGAGAGGCGCTCCGCCATGATCGGGATCAGGTTCACGTCGTGGGTGTCATCGGCATCCATCGCAACAATGACGTCTCCCGCCTCGAGGTTGGCGACCGTCCGCTGCAGTCCGGTCAGCATGGCTTGGCCAAGGCCCATATTCCGTTCGTGGTTGTGCAGCGTCACGTCCAGTTGGCCGTAGGTTTGGGAGGCAACTTCCGCCGTGGCGTCGGCAGAACCGTCGTTGATCACCAGGACGCGCAGTTGCAATTCCGGGTGAGCGGTGTCGAGTTCTGCGAATCGGCGCAGCAATCCGGGGAGTGAATCAGCCTCGTTGTAGGCTGGAAGGATGACGTGGACGCGTCCCGTGAGACTTGTGGTTGGGTTCATATGGATGGATTCGATGCTTTGGATTCAATGAGAGGAGAGGATCCGGTCAGACCGGGAGAGGCGGCGGGCAGCGCAATGGAACGCAACGCGCGCTCCTCCATGGACTTCGCCATTTCGCCCAGCGGGACGACCTGGAACGATTGGCAGAGTTGGCTGAGGAATCCCGTTGTCCGTTTTTCCTTGACCACTCCGCTCGCATCCATGCCGGGGAAAAATTTGAGTTGCGGAACATCCTCTTTTCCGAGGAAATCGGTGGGGTGCAGGAGAAAGGAAGGAGGCACACCGACGCTCCGGCACAGCCCCAGGGCCGTCGCCAAATAGGCCTTGGCGGCAGTCTCGGAAAAGGTGGCCAGGTAGTGCAGATAACTCGCGTGGAATGGCGTCCTCACCCCGGGAACTGTGGTCACAGGAATTTCCAGGAATCGGGAGCCGTCTTCCAGGCTCCAACGAAAGGGCCGGTTCGGTCGAAATCCGTTCTCCAAGCCGCCGAAGAGGTCTGAGCGCTCGCTCCGCTCTTGCCTTGAAAGCCGGGAAGTGGCGAAGAAGTAGAGTCTCGCCAACGGGCCCAGGAAGGTGGGAAAGATGGTGGCGTCGTAGTCATAGCCGCGCGCCGCCAGGGTCTCCATCAGCGTGGCGCTGAAGCTGAACGATGGTCCGCGCCAGCCCTTGGGGTGCACCCCGGTCGCTTGCCGAATGGCGTTCTCCGCCTGCTCGACTTCCTGAACCGTCTCCGCCCGGCTCAGGCTCTGGAAATGCGGCACGTGCCAATGGGAATGGCTCGCGATCTCGTGGCCGGCGTTGGCGATGGCGCGCAAGGCCGACTCGTTCTTTTCCAAGGCGGCGTCTTTGCCGACCAGAAAGAAGGTGATCCTCAGGTTCAACCCGCTCAGCACGGGAAGGATGCGATCGGTGGCGCGGTCCAGGAAACTGGGAAAAGAATCCCAGCCTGGATCCCCATGCGTCTTCAGGTAAGACCACAGGTTGTCCAGATCGAGGGAAAGCGTGGCAACGGGGCGTTCCATGTCGGCTCGGGAGGAATCTGCGTTGGAATCAGAGGCGATTGGAGGTCCGCGCAGTCAGCGTCAACGAGATGGCATCCGCGATGCGGACCGCACTGCGACCATCCCCGAACGGGTTCTGCACCCGTCGCCCGCCGAAGTCGTCTTGGTCCGGGGCTCCGAGCGTTTCCAATTGGGCGGCCAAAACGCGCGGATCTTCTCCGATGAGGCGGGCGGCCCCGCACTCGATCGATTCCGGCCGCTCCGTGTTTTCGCGGATCACCAGCAGGGGCACGCCGAGGGTCGGAGCCTCTTCCTGAATGCCTCCGGAATCACTCACGATCAGCCAAGCTCGCGAGAGCAGGCGCATGAAGACCGGGTAGGGCATGGGGTCGAGCAGATGGATGCGCTCCCTTCCCTCAAGGTGCTGGGCGGCCAGGCGACGCACGTTCGGGTTCGGATGGACCGGGAAGATCAGGCTGACGTCGCTGTGCCGCTCCACGAAATCCCGCAGCACTTGGAAGTAGCCCTCCAGGTTGGAGGCAAAATTCTCCCGTCGGTGAGCCGTCAACACGATCCGCCGCGTGCCCTCCGTGGCCCGAAGGATGGGGTGCTCCTCTTCAGCCGAGTGGGTCAGCACCTGCTGCAGGGCATCCACAATCGGGTTTCCTGTCACAAAGATGGTCTCCGCTTCCACGCCTTCCGCCAACAAGGCCTCGCGGTTCCGCTGGGTCGCCGCAAAATGGACGGTCGCCAACCGGCTGATGAGTCTGCGGTTCATCTCTTCCGGAAATGGAGAGCGGAGATCGCCAGACCGGAGACCGGCCTCGATGTGTCCCACCGGAATGTCCCGCTGAAACGCCGCCATCGCGCCGGCGAGCGCACTGGTCGTGTCTCCCTGCACCAGCAAGAAATCCGGCCGTTCCTGCTCCAGGACCGCGTCCAACCCTTCCAACACCCGCGAAGCCAGCACATTGAGAGATTGCCCGGGACGCATCACTTTCAGGTCGTGATGCACCTCCAAGCCAAAGCCCGAAAGGAAGGGCAGAGCCAGGTCGGTGTGTTGGGAGGTGCAAATGTTGAGCGGCGTCAAATGGTCCCGTCGCCGCAACTCCTGGATGACCGGTGCGAACTTGATGATCTCAGGACGGGTGCCGAACACGCAGGCGACTCGAAAGCGTTCGGCAACTGGTGTGGCCACAGGGGCGTCGGAATGAGCGGTCTTCACGGCATAACAATTGCATTTATGGAAATTATCTCAAATAAATTTTGCAAATTGCGCAATTATCATGAATGAGAAAATTCCATACGCTCTTCGGTCTGGGCTCAGGCTCGAGAACTTCGAGAAGGTCATCGACCGCCAACAACGCGCCATCGCCCGGCCCGTTCGGGTCAAGGCCCGCGTGCGCCGCTTGTCCAACGACAATTAAACTTGTCCACTGACGACCGTGAACATTGACCCCTGGGCGGAGCCGATTTTTGGGCGTCTTGTGGACTTGTTCGCTGACGTCATGCGGAGCGGCGAGTGTCGCTTCGGAGTCTGTTCAAGAGAACTCAAGGCAATCATCCCGCCTGAAGGTCGCTTGTGCTGGGAGCCAGCCCGGGCAATGGTTCCTAAACAATCAACCTGCTTGATCGTTCGGGCATGGCGGGGCCTCGCCATCCATCAACAGCGATTCGACTACTGGCCTTCCACCAGCAGATGCTTGCGCAGGAAGTCAGTCAGCGAGGGTTTGGTCGCAGTTTCATCCTGCAACAGCACGCATTCCACGCCCACAGCCCGGCATTGCCTTTTCACCGTGCGCGCGTGTTGCGTGCAGTGCAGCCATTTGTTGCGGTTGGTCGGCTTGGGAACGTCCTGGCTGTTATCGATGAACAAGGGCGCATCCTCCTTGCTCAGCCACGCCAGCATGTCGCATTCACGGCGAACTTTCTGCCCAGCGGGGCTGTTGAGGTCTTTGAGGGAAGTGAGGCCATAGAACATCGGTACTTCGCTTTCGGAGAAGAACCCGGGCTGCGGGTCGCCAAGGAAGTCCGGCCAGCGCATCATATCGTAGGTGGCCTGGGTCGAGAGCAGTCCAGCACAGGTCAGGCGCGTGGATTCACGCAGCACGGGGTCCGTTGCCTTTGGTTCCGCCAGGTCATCACGACTGCTCAACCAAAGCGATGTGCCCGCACCAGCGGAGCCACCCACGGCGGCCACACGTGTCTTGTCGATGTTCCATTCGCCCGCCTTGCTGCGGAGGAATTGCACCGCACGCGCGCAGTCGCGCAAGATGTCTTGAACCGGTGCGCTGGGTAGAAAGCGGTAGTTGATCGAGGCACAGGAGACGCCGGACTGCAGCATGTCCTCCAGCTTCTTGTCGCCGTGGATGAACACGACCAGCGGGGTTGGCTTGTCGGACTTGGCCTTCCAGAAGTCCAGCACGTTGCGCTCATCGGGGCCATAGACCACGTCGCTGTAGTCGGGCTTTGTGGCGTTGGGGTTGATTGGCGTCTTCGGTTTGCTCTTCTCCTTGCCGCCCGCTCTGGCCATGAAGGCTCGTGCCTCCTCCATCGTGAGGATTCCGTCTTTGTTGGTGTCGGCTGCGGGAAACTTCTTCAAGCCCTCGCGCAGCCGCTCATTGTCCTGCGAAGTTTGCGCGACTGAGCCAGTGCTGAGCGAGGCAAGGATCAGACCGACGAGTGAGAGCAAACGTGGATTCATGCGACGGAGTGGAACGCGACACCACGGACTGGGGTTCGGCAAGGAATTGTGTTTTTGAGATTTTGCAGTGGGCGCCGTTTCGAGTTGTGGTGAAACGAACCCAAGACAATCATCCCGCTTGAAGGTCGCTGGATGCGCTGAGGACCCGCATGTGGCCTTCACTTTGAGGAAATAACGCGATCGCGCTGGGCGGAGTCGGCGTCGGTGACGGGAGGGTTGCTCAGGGGGCGGTTTCGGAGTCCGTTGGTGCGCGGTTTTTGCCGATGCCGATGATGAGCAGCGTGACCGTGAGGATCAGGCCCAGGGCCGCCGGCAGATGGCAGAGTTTCACGACGGCCTCTTGCCAGGCCGCCGCCCCGGGAGCTCCTGCTTGCTTGGCGGCGATCGGGAGCATCTGGTTTGCTCCCCACCAAGCGTTGGCCGCCTCTGACAAGGCCATGAACCAGGTCAGCCACGCCGACACCACCATCACCCGGACCGACTTGGGACCGGCGCGGTGGGAGACCTTGAGCACGACAAGCGCCAGTAGCACCCACATCATGCCGTTCGTGACAAACTGGATGTGGGCTCCGAGGGCGAGCCTGGGATACGGCGTCAAGGGCGGGGCAAAGCCAAAGATCAGCCCGACCAGAATGAGGGCCAAGCCATGAAGAAGAATCTGTTTGCCGCCGGTTTGAATGGTCATGGTGTGTTTGGGGGGTAGGGCTGCGGCAAAGGTTTGGTGCCGCAGTGTCTTCTGCAAATGAAAGGACTGTTCTTTTTGATCCCGCTTGCCTACGAGTCACCGTTCGGCGGGGCAGGGTGGGCCCAGTTTTTCCGCCAGATAGTTTCCGGTGAGGCTTTCCGGGCAGGCGGAGATCGTTTGCGGAGGGCCTTGAGCCACGAGACGACCGCCGTGTTCTCCGCCGCCCGGACCGAGATCGAGAATCCAGTCGGCGCACTTGATCACGTCCAGATTGTGTTCAATCACGATCAGGGTGTTGCCGGCGTTGCGCAGTTGGAAAAACACGTCGAGAAGGGTGCGGATGTCCTCAAAGTGCAGTCCGGTGGTGGGCTCATCAAAAAGGTAAACCGTTTTTCCGGTCGCTTTCTTGGAGAGTTCCGCCGCCAGTTTGATGCGCTGGGCCTCACCGCCCGACAGGGTGTTGGCGGGTTGGCCCAGCTTGAGATAGCCCAGGCCCACATCGCAGAGAGCTCTCAGTTTGGCATGAATGGCCGGAATCTTCTGGAAAAACAACCTGGCCTCGTCCACGCCCAATTCGAGGACTTCGGCGATGTTCTTGCCGCGGAAAGCGACTTGCAGGGTCTCCTCATTGTAGCGTCGTCCCCGGCAGGTCTCACACGTCACATAGACGTCCGAGAGGAAATGCATGTCGATGCGGATGACCCCGTCGCCCTTGCAGGCTTCGCAGCGTCCTCCGGCCACATTGAAGCTGAACCGGCCCGCGTCGTAACCGCGTTGGCGGCTCAAGGGGAGCTGACTGAAGAGGTCGCGGATCGGTCCAAACGCGCCGACGTAAGTCGCTGGGTTGGAGCGCGGGCCGCGGCCGATCGGGGACTGGTCGACCACGATTGCCTTGTCGATCTGCTCCAGTCCGCTGATCCCGTCGTGCGCTCCGGGCGCATCCTTGGCCTGGTAAAAGTGGCGGAAGAGGACCCGACGGAGAATGTCATCGACCAGGGTGGATTTTCCGCTCCCGGAGGCCCCGGTGACACAAGTGAGGCAACCGAGGGGAAAGGCGGCGTCGATCCCGCGCAGGTTGTGTTCGGTGGCGTTGTGAACGATCAGCCAGCCGGAATCGAGTCCTCCCTTGGTCCCGGTGGTCGGTGGGGGAATGATTCTCGGTCCCGGGGCCGAGATGCACTGTCGGCCGGAAAGATAGGCTCCGGTGACGGAATCCGGATGAGCGGCGACTTCGGAGGGGGCGCCCTGAGCGAGGATGCGCCCCCCCAGCGGTCCGGCCCCGGGGCCCATATCGATCAGGTGATCTGCGCAGCGCATGGTATCCTCATCGTGTTCCACAACGATGATGGAATTTCCCAGGTCGCGGAGACGGAGCAGGGTCTGGATGAGTTTTTCGTTGTCGGCCTGGTGCAGTCCGATGCTGGGTTCATCCAAGACATAGAGAACGCCGGCCAAGCCCGCGCCGAGTTGGGTGGCCAACCGGATGCGTTGTCCCTCCCCGCCGGACAAGGTGGAGCTTTCGCGGTTTAGGGTGAGGTAACCGAGACCGACCTCCTGGAGGAAGGAGAGGCGTTGTCTGATTTCGCGGATCAGGTCGGAGGCAAAGAGGGCCTGGGTTTCGGTGAGAGGCAGGGCGGACAGCCAAGACTGGGCGTGCTCGATCGGGAGCGCGCAGAAATCCTGAATGGAAGCGGGGCGTTCCGGGTGTGGCAGGGTGATGGCGAGGATCTCCGGTTTGAGCCGGAGGCCCTGACAGACCTTGCAGGGGCGCAGGGTCAGGAACCGGCGCACATTGCGGCGGGTGACCTCGCTTTCGCTCGCCTCGTGAAGACGCAGCGCCTGCACTTCGAGGCCCTCAAAGGGGCGGCCCGGGCCCGAGTCCGCCCAATCGGTTGGGACCCGCTGATTTCCCGTTCCCTTCAACAAGGCCCGTTTGAATTCCACTGGCAGGGAACGAATGGGGGCATCCGGGTCCGCGCCGAAGTGTTTCGCCAGTCCGAGAATGGAGCGCTGGTGCATGCCCTTGCGCTTTTGGGATTGACTCCACCAGGTCCGAATGCCGCCGCCGTTGATGGAGAGGTCAGGGTTCGGAACAAAAAGGGCGGGGTCAGGATGCAGCTGGGAACCGGTTCCCTGGCAGGCGGGACAGGCCCCGAGGTGGCTGTTGAAGGAAAAATGTTTTGGGGTGATTTCCGGGAGGCGGAATCCCGTTTCCGGGTTGGTGTAAGAGGTGACGAACGTCAGGGTTTCCCAGGTGCCTTTTTCATCCTGGGTGAGCACCAGGATCCGGTCTTCGGACCATCGCAGGGCGGTCTCCAGCGAGTCCGCGAGCCGGGAGCGGATGTCTTCCCGGATGACGATCCGATCGATCACAATCTCGAACGCGCCGGGCATTTGGTGAGGAAGTTCGGAGCGGTCGAGTTCCAGCATTTCGCCATCGGCGCGCACCCGGATGAATCCCTGCTGTTGCAACCGCCTGGCAAAGTCCGAAACGCTTTCGTTTTCCTGGGCGCGGACCGGGGCGAGGATGATGAGACGGGTCCGTTCCGGCAGGGCGAGCAGGTCGCGAAGGATGTCTGTGAGGGTGCTCCGGGTCAGCAAGGCGCCGGTGACAGGATCGTGAGGACGGCCGATCGCCGCGTAGAGAATGCGCAGGTAATCATAGATCTCGGTGGTGGTGGCCACGGTGGAACGCGGGTTTGGGGCGGTGGCCCGTTGTTCGATGGCGATGGCAGGGGAGAGACCCTGGATGAAATCGACGTCGGGCTTTTCCAACTGATCGAGGAACTGGCGCGCGTAGGCGGACAGGCTCTCCACGTAGCGACGCTGGCCCTCGGCGTAAAGGGTGTCGAAAGCGAGTGAGGACTTCCCGGAGCCGCTCACTCCGGTGATCACCACCAGACGGTTGCGCGGGATTTCGACATCGATGTTCTTGAGGTTGTGTTGGCGGGCCCCGTGGATGGAGATGACTTCGGCGGACATGGGCGCCGCACCCTAGCGCGCCGCTCAAGAATCATCTAGCCCGCATTTCTCGAGGATTGCGTCGCGAGTTTCCGGCAAATGGCTCTGCCCGGAAGGCCCGAAAGGAGTTTTCGAGTGGACAGTGGTCCGCCACGCCGTGACTACGGATAAGCGAGAATGAAGGCTTTGCACGAATCAGCGCAAAGAACTACAGTAGACCGCCCATCGCCTCACGACAGCCGAAACATTAGCTTAGAAACATGAAGCGATTTTCCAATCTCATGAGAATCGGGTTCGCGATGAGTTGAATGAGCGCCGCTTTGGAATCCGAAGAGGCGCCGCGCCCGGTGAACTGGCGATTGATGGCAAGAAGATCCGCCTTCTTCAGTGGTTGGCAGATGGAATCGACGCGTGAGTGAACTGCATCGTAATCTGGTTCGGCCCAGGTCTTCACATCGGCATACAGTTCCTCGAGAGCCTGCAAAGCCGGTAGGCTTGGGGCCACCAGATCTGCTGCTGGAGTAGACGAAGTATCCTCTGGGGGTTTGAACGCCTTCATTTTGCGATTTAGATCACTGATAGTCAGTGTATGCAAATATTCAAGGCTGTCGAGCAAAGTTTGGAATTCGATTAGATCCCGAGCGCTCAGTCGGTTCGCGATCTCCCGGCAGGTTGGGCGAATCAGATCGGCAAGTTCCCGTGTGGTCATCTCGATGCGAAGAGGATCTGGTTGCGTTCCAGTCCGAGCGCGTCACAGGGCTTCGATCTCTTCCCGGAGGACGGCGAGAGCGGACCGAACCCTGTTGGCCTTCGGCGCGTCCAGCGCCATGGGGCGGATATCCTTTGACCTGTCTTCGCTTGCGTGTCGAAAACCTGCATATTGAGGGACAATTGCGTTTGAAGCCTTCAGGTTGAGGTGTTTCTGATCAAAACCTTCCGCAAATCCTCTGAAGGTCTTCCTGGCGCCGCGCTCTGCGGCCCAATGGACAGAGTTCAAGATCGCCAGAATCGTTGGCACTTTGCTGCGTCCCTCCCATAACACCCGGGTGAACTGTGGGACGAATCGGGTCAGGAAATGGGTGATGCCGTTCAGGGCAATTGGATCCTGCTGACTTGGCATCAGGATAACATCCGAAGCCGCCAACGCCCCGACGCATGCAGCGGTAAGCCGTGGCGGACAATCGTTGATGATGTAGTCGAATTCAGTGCCCCAGTGGCTGATCATCTCTCCCACGATAAATCGGCAATCATAGATTCCGTTTGGATCCGCGACGTTCGGGCCTATCGGATCATGGAGACCCTTGGCCGACCAAAAATAACACATCAACGCAAGTTCCTCAGCGATCTGCAAGTCGTTGGTGGTGGGAAGAACTGCAAGAGTGCCTCCGTTCGCACAGGTCCGGCTTACCCGCCAGGCCACCGGTTTCGCGGTGAGGACTCCCCAATTCGGAACGCGCGGGGTTCGGGCATAGTTCACCAGAGCCTGAGCCACGAGCGGGGTCATTTGCTGCGCAAAATCCCTGACCTCGTTGAGAGTGAGGGTCAGGCGGGTCAAGGATTCCTGCCAATCCAGGTCAATCAACAAGACCCGCTTGCCCTGATCCGCCAGCGAGGCTCCTAAATTTGCGGCGAGGGTGCTCTTGCCAACTCCGCCCTTCAAGTTTGCCATCGAGATGATCTTTGCGGTGCATTTCTTTTTGAGCGTTAGGAAATCCGTCCTCCCGCGATCCAAAAACCATGGGTTCAGTTTGCTTAAGCGCAAATCACCCGGTGGCGATCCCTTGGAAACCCAAACCCTTTCCATCCATTGGAGAAAATCTTCTGGGGCGGTGGGAGTAGTGGATGGTGCTAGGTTCATGGCGTACGCCTGAATTGAGTTAGTCGAATTCCGGCGCACTTGCAAGCTTTGGTGTCAGGAACGATTTCCCATATCAGCAGACCACCGCGACTGTCTCACTTCTCTTCTCAATTCGAATTCAGCTCGCACGGTGGTTTCTCTTTCCAGATTGCGATTTAGGTTTCCATCTTGGATGGTCAAAAACCTCAGCGGAGGGCGGTCATGGGGTGGAGGGAGGCGTCTTGGAGGAGGTTGGAGTAGAGTTCGAGGTAGCCCTCCGTCGTCCGTTCCGGAGTGAACTGCAGGGCCCGGTCATGAGCCAGATCGCGCAAGCGTTGCCGGTGCCGGTAATGGATGATCAAGTGTTGCATCGCTTTTTGGAGCGTGGCGGTCTCTCTTGGAGGCACAAAGAGGGCGGCCCCGTCCCAGACTTCGCGCAGCGTGGGGATCTCGCCCAGGAGCAGGCAGCACCCGGCGAGGGCCGCCTCCAACGGCGCCTGGCCGAAGGGTTCGTAGAGAGCCGGGTGCACGAAGATCGAGGCCCTTCCCATCCATTGCGCAAGTTCCCGCTCCGGCAGATCGCCCAAAGGGTGCACTCCATCCAGGTGAACCGTAGAACCGTCGGGATGCCGTTCTTCGCCGGCGAGGTAGACGGGCCAGTCGAGACCGCGCGACGCCGCTTCCAGGACGCGGAAGTTCTTTCCTTCATCCCAAACAGGTCCGGCCGCGAGGATGAAAGGTTCCCGGTGTTGCGCGTGAAACTCGGCGGAGGATCGGCCGTGCGGCACGGGTTTGGCGGCTTGGAACGGGCCGTGGAGACGTTGCAGGGTGTCGAGCATGTTCTGGGTCGGAGCGGTGACTAGGTCCGCGCGCCGGAGGCCTTCGCCAATCCGGTCCCGGTAGATTCCCCAGGCTGGGGAAGGGGGCGTCTGGCCTTGGACGGCGAGGTGCCAGGAATGGAGGCAAGAATGGGCCGTGACCAGAACGGGCGCGTCCCAGGGAAGGGCGGCGAAGGAGGGACTGTTGGCGTGAATCAGGTTGGGTTGCAGTTTTTGCTCGAGATCGAGGAGCCATCGGCCGGCCTGATCGACTTCATCCCAAGGATCTTTCATCCACTCGAGCCGGAACGAGCTTTCATGGAGGGTCAGGTTTTCCAGGGTTCGTGCGGCATTTTTTTGGGATGGCGTCAGGGCCCGGCCCATGGTGGCGAGTTCCACCTCCACGCCGTGAGGCTGGACGTCGCGCGTCAGTTCCAGGCAAAAATCCCAGATCTCGCCGGTGGCGTCGGCGGTCATCAGGATCGAGTCGGGTTTCATCGAGGGGCAGTTTCCAGGGTTCGGGGGCAGATGCATCACGGGCAATTGGAGACGCAGTGGTCATGCCACGCCGGTTGGAGCGCAGTCTCCCCGTTCGAGGGCCGGGAAGGTGCGGGGAACGCCTTGCACATCGCCCGCCGCGAGAGGGCGGGAGGGAGGCGGAGGATGCAAGATGCAAGGCGGGGGAACCGCAGATCAGAGCTGCCGCAAGGCGTTCTCGAGCCTCCGGATGAGCTCGCCGGGGTCTTCCAGGCCGACGCTCAGGCGAAGGAGATGCCGGTCCATCCCGAGGCTTTCGCACCACGGCAGTTCGGGATAGTGGGCGAGGAGGAGGTAGGGGCAAGCCAGGGTGAAGTTGGTGCCCAGACTGGGCCCTTTGTTCACCTTCCAGGCATCGTAGAGCCGGGATGCATTCCGGGCGGGGTGATCCGGCAGGAAGCTGAGCAGTCCCCCGTGCCCGCCACCGGGGCGGCGCAAGGCCTCGTAAAGATGGGGAGTTTCGTCCCGGGGATGCCAGACTTTCACGATCGCCGGGTGGGCTCGGAGAAAGTCGCGGATGGCCTCGGTGGTCTCGTTGATTTTCGCCATGCGCTCCGGGAAATCGCGGCTGTTCCTCTCCAGCACCACGGCATCCTCACACCAGAGCAGGTCGGTCGGTTCCAGCATGGCCTCGTGGCGCAGGGTTTCACGAAGCGGGGAATGACGGGAGACGATGAGGGATCCGGCCATGACATCGCCGCCGCCAGAAAACCATTTGGTTAGGCTTGTCGTGACGAGGTCGGCGTGGGGAAAGACATCGACATTGTGGACCGAGGAGACGGTGTCATCCACCACCAGGGGAATGCCTTCGGGGCGGAGCAGAGCGGACAAGCCGGCCAAATCGGCGGTGCGCAGTTGCGGATTGCTGGCGATTTCACAGAACACGGCGGCCAGATCCCCGGCCCGGATCGCCGCGGTCACCTCGGTCAGGTCGTTCGGATTGGCCACGAAGACGACGCCGCTTCCGTTCTCCTGCTGGACCTTGAGAGCATCCACGTAGGGGAATTCCCACTGAATGGTCTTGGCTCCCGGCCGGAGGCGGGTCACGATCCGGTGGGCCGCGGAAAAGGCCGCCATGCCGGACGGAAACAGGTGCACGTCCGCGGCCTCCTGGCCGGAGAGGGCGGAGAGTCGTTGCGCCACGGTCTGACGGGCTTTTTCTCCGGCCGCCTCATCGGCTTGGCTGCCGCTCAGAATCGACTCGGCGCGACGGCTGCTGACCACCTCCCCGCCGAGCCGCCAATGGCGTCGCGCTCGCTCGAGAAGTGTCACAGGGAGCACACAGGCCGTCAGATCTCCCCACCACGGTTCCAGCCGACCCTGGCCGGTGTATTGGAGGCAGCGACGCGCCGAGGCCTCCGAGGGAAACACCAGCGCGGTCTCCGCTTCCTGGGACAGCTCCGCCGTGGCGGTGTCGAGAAGCCGACGGACCGTGGGGTGAAGGAAAAAGCGCGGATAGCCGCAACGGAAATGGCTGGTCACCGCCGGGTCGTTCTCCTCATAGCCCAGGACATGCTCCCACAGCGGCATCGCTACCGACACCGCGTCCGGGCTGTCTGGCAAGGGGAGCCCGAGGTCCTGGACCTGCCAGCAAGGATCTGTCGCCAAGTCGCGCATGTTCGAGAGTGGGTCAGCAACTTCGGTTCCAGGCCTGATCGATGTCGGCGATCAGATCCGCGATGTGTTCGATGCCCACGGAGAAGCGGACCAAGCCATCGGTGATGCCGACCTGCAACCTGGTTTCGAGCGGGACCGACGCGTGAGTCATGGAGGCCGGGTGACAGCAGAGCGACTCCACTCCGCCGAGGCTTTCCGCTTTTGCGAAGAACTGGAGGAGGGACAAAAATCGCTGGGTGCGCTCGAGATCGAACCCGAGATCTGCGGTGACCATCCCGGAACCGCCGCGCATCTGCTTGCGGGCCACTTCGTGTTGCGGATGGCTGGGGAGGAAGGGATGGCGGACGAACCGGACCCCCGGTTTGCCCTCCAGGTGGCGGGCCAGGGCGATGGCGTTGGCGCAGTGTCGTTCCATCCGGATGGCCTCCGTTTTGGCACCGCGCGAGGTGAGCCAGGCGTCGAACGGGGAGGGTTGCAAGCCCAGGGCCTTTTGCGCGAAGATCATCTTGCCCTGCCAGTCCTTGGAGTTGGTGCAGACGGCTCCGCCCAGCGCGTCGGAATGGCCGTTGGTGTATTTGGTGGTGCTGAGCAGGGAAAGATCCGCGCCGAGTTCGAGCGGGCTCTGCAGGTAGCTGGAGGCGAAGGTGTTGTCCACCAGCAGGGGGACGCCGCTCGGGCGGGTCACCTCGGCAACCGCCGCGATGTCGATCACCTTCAGCAGGGGATTGGTCGGGGATTCGATCCAGACCAGGGCCGGGCGTTCGTCGGCGATCCGGGCGAAGTTTTCGGGTTTGGTGAAGTCGTAGTAGGCAATGCCGACCCCGAATTTGGCGAAGACCTGGGCGAAGAGGCGGTAGGTGCAACCGTAGATGTTCTCTTCGGCGTGGACGACATCGCCGGAGCGGAGGGTGGAGACCACCGCCGTGATGGCGGAGACGCCGCTGGCGAAGCTGGTGCAAAAGGCCGCCTTTTCGAGTTTGGCGAGCGTGGCATCGAGGTTGCGGAAGTTCGGATTGCCGGAGCGGGTGTAGTCGAAGCCGCCGGGGTTTCCGTATTCGAACGTGGAGGTGGCGTAGATTGGGGGGATGACCGCACCGGTCTCGCTGGCATAGGCGTGGCCGGCGTGGATGGCATCGGTTTCGAATCGGGAAGAGGTCGGCGCTTCGGTGGAGGGCTGGCCGGGAATTTCCGGTTTCCGGGGCTGGGATTTGCGGGGCTTGGACGGCACCGGAGAATCATGGCGGGTGCGGATGCGGAGGTCAATCGGGGTTTGTGGGAAGCGGAGGGTGGGCGCGCAATGGAGAGGAAGCCGGAAGATGCGGCCATGGTTGCGGTGGGTCGGTCAGGTTTTCTTTTCACACGATTTTGTGGGAGGCGAAGAAAAAACAATTGAAGAGTCTCCGAATGGTTTCCGTCTAATCCGCCTCGTAAGATCCACCCCATACATCACATGAAAATCGATTGCCGACTTGACTACTCCACGATCCTGGCCAACCAAGGGCGTCCCGTCCACTTGGCGATGGGCTTCAAAGCGCCCTCCTGCCAGGCGGGAGCGCGCAGTCCCATGGCGTTTTGCGTGGTGTTGGACCGCAGTGGCTCGATGTCAGGGGAGCCATTGCGCAAGGCAAAGGCGGCGAGTGAGGCGGTGGTTCGCAACTTGCATTCTTCCGATCAATTTGCGCTCGTGGCCTTTGATGATTCCGCCCGGGTGGTGGTGCCGATGCAGGCGATGGAAAATCGGGAGGCGGTGAACCAGTTGATCCGCGGAATTCATGAGGGTGGATCGACCAATTTGACCGGGGGCTGGATGCTGGGTCGTGATGAGTTGGCGAAGACCGCCCCAGGAACGGCGCGCCGCGTCCTGCTGCTCAGTGACGGGTTTTTGAATGTCGGGGTGGTGAATCCCGAAGAGGTGGGCCGGGTGGTGGCAGACGGTTTGGAACGCAGTCGGGTGCGGACCAGCACCCTCGGGTTTGGCGACAATTATGACGAGAATTTGATGGAGCGCCTGGCGACCTGTTCGGGAGGGAATTTTTACGATGCCAATTCGGCGGACAAACTTCCGGCGATCTTCACGGCGGAATTGGACGGTTTGCAGAGGACCTCCACCCAAAATCTGCGGATCCGGTTTCGTCCGGGAACGTTCTGTGAGAACTGGCGACTGCTGGCTGGTTACCAGACCCTCGTCTTGCCGGACGGGCGGACCGAGATTGCGGTTGGTGATCTCGTGAGTGAGGAATCCGCCACCGTGATCCTGCAGTTGGAAGTGTTGCCTCTGCCGGAATGTCAGGACGGTCAGCCGGTGGCCAGTTTGGAAGGGGAGGAGTTGGCGCATCTCGAGATTCTCTGGGATGACTTGTCTGGGGCGGAGATCAAATCTTGCGTGCACGAGCAGGTCGTGCGCATCCTCGCGGCTCAGGACCCTGCGGATGTGAAGGTGAATGTCGACGTGATTCCCGGGGTGGTCACCCAGCGGACCGGAGTGGCTCTGGAGGAGGCGCGCGCGGAAGCCGAGGCGGGTCGACCGGAGAAAGCGCTGGAGGTTCTGAACAAAGCCATCGGTCAACTCGAGGCTCTCGGGGCTTCGGAAGTGGCGATCGATTCCCTCAAGCGAATGGTTCGGGAATTGGAGGACTTCGGGGGACTGAGCGCCCGCAGCAGCAAGGAGCATCGCTACCGCGCATCGCACATGCGCAAGATGAAAAGCATGTCCAGCTGGACCTTGGATGAAGAGGCACCCGGTTATTCGGAGTCCCCGCTCCCACCAGCGGTTCCGCCCACACCGCCGCAAGCATCCGAGCCGCCGTCCGACGAAGATCCGAACAGCAAGGCGTAAGAACGCCCGGGCGCGACCCGCCCCTTCACCTTCGCCTTTGCCTTCACCTTCACCTTTGGCATTGACGAAGCGCTCCGCGGGCCTCAAAAGCATGCGGATGCGCTTCGTGCTTCTCGCCTCCCTCTCCGTCATGACGATCCATGCCATCGAGCCCTACGGAATTCCAGACCCGCTGGTGATGGAGAATGGGAAGCCGGTGAGGGAGGCGGCTCAATGGCCGGCCCGGCGCGCGGAGACTCTTGCACTCTTCGAATCAGGGGTCTACGGCAAGTCTCCGGCCCTGCCACCGTGGGAGCAGTGTCAGGCGGAAACGCTTTTCGACAAGGAGGCCTTTGCTGGAAAAGGGCGGTTGCGTGAGGTGATCATTCACTTTCCACCGAGCGGGACGCCGCCGCTGCATCTCCTCATCGCTTACCCCAAAACCGGCAAGCCGGTGCCTTCATTCGTCGGCTTGAATTTCATGGGGAATCACGCGGCCATTGCGGATTCACAGGTCCGGCTTTCTCCGGCGTGGATTCCGTCTCGCGGGGTGGGCGTGGTCGACAACCGGGCCACCGAGGCAGCCCGTGGAACCGACGCCGCGTCCTGGCCGTTTGCTTTGGCGATCGAGCGCGGCTACGCGATGGCCACCCTCTATCATGGGGATATCGATCCGGACCGTCCGGATTGGAAGGAAGGGGTGCACGCCGCATTTTTTGCGGCGGGGCAAATGGAGCCCGGAGCCGGTGAATGGGCGGGACTTGCGGCCTGGGCGTGGGCCTTGCGGATCGCTGGAAGCTACCTCATGGCGCAGCCCGAGTTCGATCCCCGGCGAGTCTGTCTGATGGGGCACTCGCGCAACGGCAAGACCGCTCTGTGGGCCGGGGCGCAGGACGAGCGGTTTGCCCTCGTGGTGAGCAATCAATCCGGGTGCGGCGGGGCCGCCTTGAGCCGTGCCGGGCGCGGGGAGCAACTCGCGGACATCAACACCCGTTTCCCGCACTGGTTCACGTCCCGGTTTCATGCCTACAACGGCAAGGAGGCGGAGCTTCCGGTGGATCAGCATCAACTCCTGGCCCTGATCGCGCCGCGCCCGGTCCTAGTCTGCAGCGCGGAGGAGGATCTCTGGGCGGATCCCCAAGGAGAATTCGAAGCCTGTGTCGCCGCTTCGCCGGTTTACCGATTGCTTGGCACCGATGGCTTTGGAGCGACGGCCCTCCCTCCGCTCGGCGAGTTGGTGAGAACGACGATCGGCTACCACATCCGCCCCGGCAAACACGCAGTCACCGCGGAGGATTGGAAGGTCTTCCTCGATTTTGCCGACGCCCGGCTCCTGAAGTGACTTGGGAGCCTGAAGAAATCCTCCGCGACGCCGCGAAGGATTTCGAGAGGCGCTCAGAGGGAGACCAGTTTGGCTTCGATGATGCCTTCGAGGGCTTCCAACTTGGCCTTCAGTTCCGGGCCGGGAGCGGAGTCGAGGTTCAAGACCATCAAGGCTTGTCCACCCCGTTCATTGCGGCCCAGAGACATGTTGGCGATGTTCACGTTGTTCTCTCCCAGGACGCGGCCCACGCTGCCGACGATCCCGGGGATGTCCGTGTTTTCCAACAGCAGGAGGTGCCCCTTGGGCACCACGTTGATCTTGCGGTCGCGGAGTCGGACAATGCGGGGTTCCTTGCCAAAGAAGGTTCCCGCCACGGTCACGGATTGACCGTCGTTGCCAGAACTCATCTCGATGAGGTCGGTGTAATCGGTCGGCTCCGCCAGCCTGGTTTCTGTGACCCGGAGCCCGAGATTCTCGGCAAAGGCGGGGGCATTCACGGGGTTCACCGTGTCCTGGCCCGATGCCACTTGGAGAAAGCCTTTGAGGGCGTAACGGGTGATCAGGGTGGTGTCCAGTTTGGCGACCTTGCCGCTGTATTGGATCCGCAGCACCTCGGGATGCGCCGGAGTTGTTCGGGCCACCAGGCAACCCATCGCCTCCGCCAAGGCCAGGTAGGCCCCCACTTGTTTGAGCGTCCTCTCGTCGATGTTCGGCATGTTGACCGCGTTGACGATGGTTCCATCGACCACGGCATCGCGCACCTGCTTGGCGATCTCAATCCCAACCGTCTCCTGCGCTTCGGCGGTGGAGGCTCCCAGGTGTGGCGTGAAGACCACGTTCTCCCGGTTGAGCAAGGCGTAGTCATTGGCGGGAGGCTCCACCTCGAACACGTCCAGGGCCGCGCCGGCCACTTGCCCACTCTCCAAGGCGGCGAGCAGGGCCTCCTCGTCGATGAGCCCGCCGCGTGCGCAGTTAATGATCCGCACGCCCCGCTTCATCGAGTTGAGACGGGAAGCGTTGATGAGATGCGTGGTCTCATCCGTTTTTGGCATGTGAAGCGTGATGAAATCCGCTTCCTGGATGGCGTCATCCACGGTTTTGGCCAACTCGACGCCGAGGGCTGAGGCCTTGCTTTCGGCGAGGTAGGGATCGTAGGCCACGATGCGCATGTTGAAGGCGCGGGCCCGTTTGGCGAATTCCGTGCCGATCCGTCCCATGCCCAGGATCGCCAAGGTTTTGCCGTTGAGCTCGACTCCCTGGTATTTTTTGCGGCCCTCCTTGAACTTGCCGCTGGTCACCGAGATGT
This sequence comes from Verrucomicrobiota bacterium, assembly GCA_003402735.1. Classification (GTDB taxonomy): domain Bacteria; phylum Verrucomicrobiota; class Verrucomicrobiia; order Verrucomicrobiales; family DEV007; genus V1-115. The sequence continues at coordinate 10,050 of QQNE01000016.1, read as the reverse complement.
GCGCCTGGGGGATGTGCCGGGCCAAGCTCATCATCAGGGTGAAGGCGTGCTCCGCGGTGGAAATTGTGTTTCCCCCGGGCGTGTTCATCACCACCACGCCGCGGCGCGAGGCCGCATCGGTGTCGATGTTGTCCACGCCAACCCCGGCGCGTCCCACCGCTTTCAGGTGGGTCGCCGCTTCCAAAACTCGCGCCGTGATCTGGGTTTGGCTGCGCACCACGATGCCCGTGTATTGGGAAACAATGGAAACCAATTCGTCTTCAGTAAGACCGAGTTTGACATCGACTGAGAGGGCGGGATCGGAGCGCAAATCCTCGATGCCCTTTTCCGAGATCGGGTCCGCGACGAGAATCTTGTAGGTGGTTTCCATCAGGCCGCTAAGAGTCCCCGGAATGCCGGAAGGCGCAACCAAATTTCCTGGGGGTTGGCGCAGTCTGCCCGGCTTCAAGGTTGACGGAGGTGGGCTCGAACTGGTAATCGTCAAGACACTCACTCTCCCTCATGTTATTCGGCCGCAAAAAGAAGGAAGATGTCGTCGAAGCGATGCCAATCGCTGCAGAGATTTCGGAACCTCCGGCTTCCTTGGTCCCGCAGCCATCAGAAATCGCACCGGTTGCGACTCCTCTGCCGACAACGGAGCCTGCTCCGCCACCGGCTCAGGCTCCTGTTCCCGTCGCGGCCCCGGTCAGCGTCACCGTCACCCCGGACTACGCCTCGGCCCGGGTCATTGCCGCCAATCACCTGATTGTCAACGCCGGACAGGACAAGCTGGTTCTCGACATCGCCCGGGAACTCAGCGGGGGCACAGACAAGAGGATGCCAGTGGATACCCGGGTCGTGATGACCGTGGCCACGGCTCAACGACTTCAGGCCGCCCTGGCCCAGGCGTTGGCGCAGGTGCAATGAGGTTTCGAGAGGGGGGCTCAAAGGGAGTCCTTCAGCTCCCGCAACCGAGCTTCCGCCGAAGGCACGTAAACGCAGGCCATCCCCGCCGCCGCAGCCGCTTCAATCCCTGACCGTCCATCCTCATAAACCAGGCACCGTTCAGGGGGCACACCCATTTTTTCTGCGGCCAAGAGAAACATGTCGGGTGCCGGTTTGCCGCGTTTCACGAACTCCGGTGTGATGATCACCGGGAAAAAATCGCGGAGGCCAACCGCGCCGAGGGAGGGTTCCACGATGCAAAGTTCACTCCCCGAGGCCACGGCCATCGGCGTCCCCATGGCGGCAATCCGCCGCACGATGGCTTCGACCGCCGCGACCGAGCGGAGTTCTTGAAAGTGGTCCCGGAACCAGATCTGCTTGCTCCGCACCACGCCTTGGGGATCCAGGTCGCAGCCGTGTAAGCCGTTGAGGTGCCGGGTGACGTCGGCTTCGGCGATTCCCGCGGAAGCATAAAAGTAGGCTTCGGTGAATTCAAACGGGGCTCCGTGCTCCGTCAGAGCGGCCACCCAGGCCCGGTAATGAAGCGGCATGGAATCCACCACCGTCCCATCGCAATCAAAGATGTGGGCGGCGAACTCGCCCTCGGGAATGTTTAACTCCATCTTCCCCAACCACGCCCGGAGGACCCGATCCGTCAAGCGGGGAGCCGAGGCCTTGCGGAATGGCGCATGTCAAGGGGCGGCTTTTTGTTTCTCCACGAAGTGCCACATCCCGGGATCCTTGCTTGCTCCCGGGCGCAGGATCTGGCAGTTCCTTGGACATCATGCTGCTCGCCGAACTGACTTGGCCCGAGGTCGCCGCTCTGAACCGGGACATCCCCGTTGTGTTTCCGGTGGCCGCGTTGGAGCAGCACGGGCCTCATGCCCCGCTTTTTACCGATTCCCTGTTGATGGGGGAGATCGCGCGACGCGCGGAGGAGAGGCTGGGATCCGCCGCCTTGTTTGCGCCCTTGCAGTGGTTGGGGAACTCGCATCACCACCTCGATTTTCCGGGAACGCTCTCAGCGGAACCGCGTCTCTACCTGGATCTTCTGGCGGGGTTGCTGGAGAATTTCATCGGGCACGGATTTCGGCGCCTGTTGATTCTGAACGGTCATGGGGGCAACGACGTTCCGGGGAAGCAGGCCGTGTTTGAGGTGCGTCAGCGGCACCGTCAGCGGAGGGATCTTCTCCTGCTTTTCGGCACCTACTGGCATCTGACAGACCGGGCCGCGCAGGCGCAACCGGACCTGCAAGAGGCGGCCCTGGGGCACGCCTGTGAATGGGAGACCTCGATGGTGCTCCGGTTGAATCCCCGCCTCATCAAGGGACACGTCGGCGTGCCGGACCAGGAGCGAGGTCACCCGTTTGAACCGGCGTCGCGAGGTTGGATCATGCCGGATCGAAGTGTGCAGGGGCATGTGGGCGAGCCCCGGCATGCCACGGCGGAGAAAGGGGAGGCCTTGTTTGAGGTCTTTTCCGTGGGCGTGGTGGAAATGATCCGGCGCATGAGCGCGTGGGACGGAACGAGCTGGAACGGCTAATGGGAGGGACCGAGATGGACACGTCTTCGAAGCAGCGCGCCGCGGCGTGGCGCTGGAGCATCACTGGATTGCTCCTGCTCGCCACGATGATCAATTACATGGACCGGGTCACCCTGGCGAATGCCTCGGTGCGGGTGACCTCCGAGTTTGGCCTGGACAATGAGCAATACGGGCACCTGGAACTGGCTTTCGGGTGGGCCTTTGCGGCGGGGTCGCTGGTGTTTGGCTTTTTGGCGGACCGATTGAGCGTGTATCTGCTCTATCCGGCAATCTTGGCGGCGTGGTCGGTTATGGGAGTGGTTACCGGATGGGCCAATGGCTACGAGAGCCTTCTGGTTTGCCGGACCTTGTTGGGTTTTTTCGAGGCGGGGCATTGGCCTTGCGCGGTGAAGACGACGTTTGCCTTGCTCGATGAAAAGGACCGCACGATGGGGAACAGCATCTTGCAGAGCGGAGCCTCGGTTGGGGCCATTCTCACGCCGCAGGTGATGAAGCTGTTGATGACGGCTGAGCCCGGTTCCTGGCGCGGTGCTTTCATCGTGGTGGGGGCGGCAGGGTTCGTCTGGGTACTGCTTTGGTTTCTTCTGCTTCGGCCCCGGGATTTGCCCTTGGAACCGCGGTCAAAAGAGAGCGGGCTGAAGGATCTGGGGGAAATTCTGAAGGGGGGGCGGTTTTGGGCGGTGGCGCTGCTCATCATGGGGGCACAGACGGTCTGGCACATCTACCGTGTCTGGTTGATGAAGTTTTTGCAGACCGGGCGCGGCTACACCGAGCAGGCGGCCCTGGATTTCAATTCGTTCTATTACCTGGCCACTGACATCGGTTGTTTCCTGGCCGGGGGCATCTCTTTGTGGTTGATCCGGGGCCGAGGGGTGACGCCTCATGGGGCGCGGCGGCTAGTCTATGCCGGGGCCTGTCTGATGACATCGCTGAGTCTCCTCATTCCGGTTCTGGACCGGGGGCCTGTGTTATTGGGAGTGATCTTGGTCATCGGCATGGGGGCGCTGGCCTTGTTCCCCTGTTATTACAGCTTTGTTCAGGAGCTTTCCTCTCGATATGTCGGGCGACTGACCGGCATTTTGAGCATGTGGGTCTGGGCGGTGACGTCTCCCATGCATTCATTTTTTGGCCGCATGGCGGATGCCGTGGCCGATCCGCTGCATCGTTATGATCAGGGGTTGGTGATCGCCGGTCTGGCGCCCTGGATCGGTGTGTTGGCCATGCACTTTCTTTGGGGAAAAGACAAACCGGGCACCGATGCTTACTGACCACACACGAAGCAGGGACTTTCCCGCACTGGCGGGACAAACCTATCTCAACACCGCCGCCGAGAGCATTCCACCGCTCTGCGTCGGTGAGGCCATCCAGGCATACTGGATGGACAAACTGCGCGGCATGGATGGTCGCGAGGGGCATTTTGCGGCTGTTGAAGCCTGTCGGGAGATCAGTGCGAGGATGATCGGGCTGGCCACGGATGAAGTCTCCTTCTGCTCCTGCAGTTCGGAAGCATACAACCTGCTCGCCTCCGCATTGCGTTTGGGCAAGGGGGATGAAGTGGTGGTGTCAGATCTCGATTTTCCGGCCGGAGCCACCCCCTGGCTGCGAGGTCCGGAGGAGCAGGCGCCCTCGGTCCGGGTTTGGAAATCGGTCAGAGGGGTCCTCGATCTGGCAGACTTGGAACCGATGTTGGGGGAGCGGACCCGGCTGGTGCAGCTCTCCCTGATCAGTTTTTACAACGGGCACCGCATCGCTTGGCAACCGTGTTATGAGTTGGTGCGGAGGCTTGCCCCGCAGGCCGTGATCTCGGTCGATGTCACCCAGGCTCTGGGGCGGGTGATTTTGGATTGTGACGGAGCGGATGTTCTCATTTCCAGCACGCACAAGTGGACGCTCGGGATTCATGGAGGGTGCATCATCGGTTTGCCTCGTCGCAACGCGCAACGCCTCACCACTCGAGCGGGAGGGTGGTATCACTTGACCAATGCCTTTGATCCAGACCGTTTCGAAAGGGCGGTCTCCAAAACGGGCGCGGCGAGTTTTTCGGTCGGCATGCCGAACTTTGTCTCCCTTTACGCGCTCAACGCCGCGCTCCGCTATCTGGAAACAGTTGGGATCGAGTCCATCGCAGCCCATGCGGACCCGCTGGTGACACGACTCCATGAAGGTCTGAGGGATCTGGGAATCTCCCCGATGTGTCCTCCCCAGCCGGAGCATCCGACCGGCATCGTGGCTTTCCGGCACGAACGCAGCGCCGGGATGCACGCCGCCCTGGCCGCAAAGAAGATCCACGTGATGCATCACGCCGGACGGATCCGAATTGCGGTGCACGGCTACAACACTGCGGAGGACGTGGAAACATTCCTTGCCACCGTGTCAAAGGTTTGAGCGGTGCTCGGTGATGAAAGCAACGGGGGCAAATTCGTGGCCCCCGTTTCAGCGGGCGCGCCGTAAATTGGATATCCCTCACGATGAGTTCACCCCTAAAAATTCCGCACTCAGCGCCGGTGATGGTCTTGCCGGGATGCAACTTTTTCCCGTTCACGCCGCTGCCGCTGCACGTTTTTGAGCCCCGTTACCGGGCGATGCTGGCGTTGGCCTTGGAGGGGGACCGGATGTTTTGCATCGGAACTCGGGTGGGGCCCGAGGGACCGGAGGCGAGGTTGCCGGTGGACGAAGGGGCGGGCGTTTATGTTCACGCCACCGTGGGGTTGGTGCGGGCCTGTGTGACGGCGGAGGACGGCACCTCGAACTTGATCCTTGAGGGGCTTCGGCGGGTGTTGTTCACGGGATGGTTGCGGGAAGAGCCCTACCGGATCGCCTTGTTGGAGCCGGTGGAGACCTTCTTGGAGAGCGAGCAAGCCGTGGAGTCCGGGGTGCGGCGGGTGCTCGCCCTTGCGGGGACGCTGGTGGAGCGTGGAATGCGGTGTCCGCCCCAGTTGGATCTGAAGCTCGACTCTGAGCTTCCACCGGAATTGATTGCGGACGTGATATCCAATTATTTTCTTTCCGACGTGGGGCAGCGCCATGAACTGTTGGCCATGGAATGCCTGGATGACCGTCTGGAATTTCTTGCCGAGTGTCTGAAGCAGCAACTCGGAGCTCTCGGACCGCCGGCGTGAGTGGGTGCCTGGAAATCAGTGGGCCGGGGCTTCCGGCCCCTTTTCTGCATTCTTTTCGGCGCCTTTCCGGGCAAGCGGGTCGCTCTTGAGCAAGTCAGCAGCCCAGACATCTTTTTGCCTCATTTTCGCGAGGAGTTGGTCGCGCAGTTCCCGGCGGGATTTGGCGGCGTCGCGACCTCCCCGGGTCCAGGTGTCGTAGGTTTGACGGATCAGCGGCTTCAGGGTGCCTTCCTCCTGGATCTGGCGTGCCAGTTGAAGGAATCGTTCGCGGTCTGGCCCCTCCAAGTGGCGGAGATTGGCCTCCTGAGTGGCCAGAACCTGGATGGACATCTCCGGATCCTTGGGCAACTGGGGGGGCATGCCGGGGGCACCGTCCATCGGGAGCTTGCGCCGCACCGCCTCCAACCGGCTCTTGTCATGGAGCTTGCCCATGAGGGGAACGGCGGAGGGGTCGAGACGCGACACGGCGTCGCGCAGGGTTTTGCGGTAGGCATCCGTGGCGGCGTGGACCTGTTCGCGGGCGGCCATCACGGACGGGTCTTTCCAGGCTTCGGCGAGGACCTGATCGAGATGCTTCCTCTCTTCCGGCGTGAGTTCATCGGCGCGGTGTTCCGGCCTGGGACGCCCTTCCGGTTTTGCGCCCGGAGCGGGTTTGCCTTCGGGTGGAGCGGGAGCGGGTTCGGTCCATCCGGCGCTGGACGAGAGCAGGAGGAGCAGGCCGACGAGAGCCGGGGAGAAGACGCGAAGGGCCGTGGAACGGTTGGAGGGATCACAGGCCATGGACGGCGATGAAACGGTTGAGCTGGAGCAAAGTTGCAGGAAATGGAAGATATGGACACGGAAAAGCGAAATTTTTGAGGGGATGCATTCCGCGCGCATTTTTCGAGTTGACGATTTCGTCACCAATCACTAGACATAGCCTAGTCTTGAACGACGGCACCGGCGGAATACCGAGTCGCCCAGAAAGTTTGGGAAGGGAGCTTTGTTGTTGGTGTTCATGGGGAGGTGGCACCGCGGCGGGCTCCCTTCTCCATTTTTCGGGAAGGGCATCGCTCAGGGGCGTGATGGAGTTTGGAGCAGGTGGAGGATCGCCCGGGCGGCTGTGGCGTGGGCGCCTCCTGGACCGAGTTTGGCGGCAACGTCCCGAAGCTCAAGTGACAAAGCTTCGCGCCGGGAAGGGGAGCCGAGGAGGGCCTTGAGCGCAGCCGCGAGGCTTGGGCCATTGGCGCGTTCCTGGAGGAGTTCTTCGACGACTTCGCGTCCGGCGAGGTTGTTGACGATGCCCAGGTATTTGACCTGCATGACCACCCTGGCCACGGCGGCGGTCAGCCAGGCGACTTTGTATGTAAGGCAGTAGGGCAATCCAAAAAACGCCGCTTCCAGGGTGGCGGTGCCGGAAGCGATGACGGCGCAGCCGCAGGTCTGCATGAGGTGATGGACATCCCCGTGGGAGACGGTGATTTCGGGGGCCCCCTCGATCTGAGCCAATTGTTGGAGGCGCGAGGCCAGCGTTTGGTTTGCCGCAGCGGTGACGAAGCGAAGTCCGGGATGCTCGGCGGCCAGGAGCCTGGCGGCCTCGACCATGGCGGGAAAAAGCGCCTCGATTTCCCGGCGGCGGCTCCCCGGAAAAAGACCGAGTTGGTTGGGATCCCGTTGGGTGTCGATTCGTTCGGCCTGCAATTCATCGACGAGCGGGTGCCCCACGAATTCGGTGCGCAGACCGGAAGCCTCGTAGAGTGCCTTTTCGAACGGGAAAATGCACATCATGAGGTCCAGGGTGCGCGCCATTTCTCGGATGCGCCCGCGTTTCCAGGCCCAGACCTGGGGAGAAATGTAATAGGCGATCCGGCCTCTGTAACCGCGTTGGCGCAGGGCTTTGGCGAGTCTGAGATTGAATCCGGGGTAATCGATGAGGATGGTGACATCGGGCTGGAGACGCTCAATGGTGTCGAGGGTCTCGGTCATGCGGGCCTTGAAGTAGCCGTATTTTTTGAGCACTTCCCAGAGACCGAGCACGGCGGATTCGTCCAGCCAATCGGTCACTTCCGGGGCCCGGGCCCTCATCTTGGGGCCTCCCAAGCCCAGGAACTGGGGGTTCGAGGGGCCGCCCTGCTCCGTGAGCGCCCCGAGCAATTCCGCGCCATGGGTGTCGCCGCTGACCTCACCGGCGATAACAAAGAATCGAGTCATGCCTGCCCGGGAAATTCGCCGATCTGGCGGGTGATCTCGATGGCCAGGTTCAGCGCCGCCGCCGCTTCTGCACCGGAGACGCGGGGGCGTTGGCCAGTGGCGACGCAGTGCAGGAACGATTCCAGCTCCAGTTTGAGGGGCTCATCCTTTTCCACGAGGACATCTTCTGGCAGGATTTGGAGTCCCTCGCGGCGGTAGATCTTTCCGGCCTGAGCCTGGTAATCGAGGGAGAGGTAGGTATCGTTTTGGAATACCCGGATTTTGCGCAGTTTTTCCGGGCTGACTCGGCTGGCGGTGATGTTGGCCACGCAACCGCTCTCGAAGCGAATCCGCGCATTGGCGATGTCTTCCCGGTTGGTCAGCACGGCCACGCCGACGGCATCGACGTTCACGATGGGGGATTTGACGAGGTGCAAAACGATTTCGAGGTCGTGAATCATCACATCCAGGACCACGCCGACGTCGGTGCTGCGTTCCGGGAAGGGGGAGAGGCGATGGACTTCGATGAAGCGGGGATTCGTGAGGCGCGTCTCCAAGTCGCGCAGGATCGGGTTGAAGCGTTCGATGTGGCCGACCTGGAGAAGTCGGTCGTTCGCCTGAGCCTTGGCCACAAGTGCGGCGGCGTCCTCTGGAGAGGCGGCGATCGGTTTCTCCACCAAGCAATGAACGCCTCGGTCGAGGAGGAACTCGGCGATGTCGCGGTGCGTCGAAGTGGGCGTGGAGACGGAAGCGGCATCGACCAACGAGGCGAATTCTTCGAGGTCACTGGTGGGCTTGGCCCCATATCTTTCCGCGAAGCTGGCGGCCCGGGCGGCATCGGTGTCGAAAATGGCGGTGAGTTGGGCGTTGGCGAGGCTGGCGTAAACCCGGGCATGGTTTTGGCCGATGGCGCCGACGCCGACCACTCCGGCGCGGACTTGGGAAGGGGAATCAGGAGCCGGCATGAGCATGGAGGGAGATTTGGTGACGGTCACAGAGGTGGACGACCTCCTCTTTTTGGAGAATCAGGGTGCGGCCGGCCTCGATGACGATGGCGGAGATGCCAGCGGCGCGGGCGGTTTCGATGGTGGCGGCGCCGACACAGGGGACATCGAACCGGAGATCCTGGTTGGGTTTGGACACTTTGATGATCATGGCCTTGCCCTTGCCGAGGGCACCGCCGCGTTTGATGGTTTCGTTGGTGCCCTCAAAGGCCTCCACGGCGAGGACGGTGCCGTCCTTGACCACGATGGTCTGGCCGATGTCGAGCCGGCTGACTTCCTTGGCGATGCCAAAGCCCCAGGCCGCGGTGGAGAGTTCCGCCTCCTTCAATTTGGGGCCGCAGACGGGGCCGGAGCCAGGAATGAATTCATCGAGGTAAGACGTGGCCGGGATGAGTTGGACTCCGTCCTTGGCCAATTCGTCCCCGATCCCGCCGAAAATCGATTCCGCATTTTTCGTTTTGAGGCGCGCGAGGAGGGCGATGGTGCGGAGATCGGGGCGGAGGTTGAAGAGATTGGACGGAGCGATCTGGCCGACCATGACCGCCTTGGTGACGCCCCGGGTGGTGAAGAATTTGATCATTTTGTCGAGCTGCCCCACGCGGAACCATTCGATTTCATCGACGAGTTCCGCGATCACGGGATCCGTTTCATCGGTGAAAGCGGCGGCGAGAAGCCGTTTGACGCCTGCGGAGCGGGCGGCGCGAGCAAAAGTGGCTGGGTAGACTCCGTTTCCGGCAATCATTCCCACGGATTCGTGAACTTCAGTCATGAGCGACGAGCCGACACCGTAAGGTTGGAGGCGCACACCGCAAGCGGGGAGTGATTCCTTGGGAGAACTGCGGGGAGGGCTTGGACCGCATCCGGGATGGGGGGCTGAACCGTAGTGGGGACGATGGACCGACCCCAGCGCCCCCGTGTCATTCACTGGTTTCGCCGCGATCTCCGCATCACGGACAACACGGCTCTCAACGCGGCCTGCGCCTCGGGAGCGGAGGTGATTCCCGTCTTTGTCCTGAGTGCCTGGCAGAGGAATCACCGCTGGACCGGAGCAGCCCGGCAGGAGTTTTTGGGCGGATGTTTGCGGTCGCTCGACGGCAATCTGCGGGCTTCGGGTGGGCGGTTGGTGTTCCGGCGTGGCGAGGCGGACGAGGAGCTTGGGCGTTTGATCCGTGAAACCGGAGCGAAAGCGGTTTTTTTCAACCGAGATCCGGATCCGTTCGGAAAACAGATGGAAAAGCGGGTCGCCCGGGTCTGTGGGGAACTGGGCGTGGAAGTCCACGGGTTCAAGGAT